>JAZUSG010000070.1:0-8232 GCA_045606605.1 Faecousia sp. | reverse complement strand
CATCAATGGTGCAGCTATGGTATGCGCCGGGGCGCACAGTTAGCGTATTTTCAGCAGCGGTGGCGGTAGCGCCCAGGGCGTTTAGCATATTGCAGACGCTCATCACCCGGTCGGATTCTTTCAGCCGCAGCCGGGCAATATCTGTAAATACTGCGCCGTTTTTTGCGCCAAATACCACCGCTAAAATGGGAACCAAATCCGGAATATCTGCAGCAGAGATAGAAACCGGTTCTTCTACCCTGGTAAGCACTTTGGAAACTGCCCGGTCTCCCTGGGGAGAATCCGGATTTAAGTTTTCAACTTCCACGGAATTTCCCAGCGCCTTTGCGCCCAAGAAAAATGCAGCGTTGCTCCAGTCTCCTTCCACCGCAATCTTGCCAGGGGAGCGGAATGGAAAGCTGCCCGATACCCGGAAACCCTCGGAATCTACTCCGAAGGCTTGCAGTGCCAACTGTGTCATAGCAACATAAGGCGCAGATTCCAGCGTGCCGGTAATGTTTATATGGCTTTCACCCCGCAGCAGCGCGGCAGCAAAGAGAAGACCGGTGATAAACTGACTGGAAACGCTGCCGCTGACAGTAAAATCACCGGCGCGCAGCTTGCCGCATACCTGTATGGTGTCTTCCGCGGGCCGTGTTAAGGTGCAGCCCATACGCTCCAGCTCTTCCCACAGGGGGGAGAGGGGGCGCTTTGGAAGCCTGCCCTGCATTTTTATGGTGGCGCTGACACCCAAGGCACACACAATGGGCAGCAAAAAACGTAAGGTAGAGCCACTTTCGCCGCAATCCATTGTGGCGTTTTCCGGGATTTTTGTAACCGGCAAAACCCGATAGCCGTTTTCTGTGCGGCAGATTTTGCTGCCCAAAGCATTCAGACACCGGACCGTTGCTGCGATGTCCTCATTTGTCTGAGGACACGCAAGGAGCGTTTCTCTGTCCGAAAACGCTGCGCATATCAGTAGTCTGTGCGCTTGAGATTTGGAAGGGATCGCCCGGATTGTTCCGCAGAGCTTTCCGGGAAAAATGGTAATGTCCATATTATAGACCTTCTTCTATAAAGGATTTCAGCTGCTCCACCGGTGTGGGTACAATGCGGCAATCGCCGATGGTACTCGGAATGATCAGATTCACCGTGCTGCCGGCACGCTTTTTGTCCGACAGGGCGCTCAGATATAGCTGCTGGGCGGTAAAATCTGTGGTAGTGGGCAGATTGAATTTGGTGAGCACCGCTTTTAGCGGCTCATAAATCGCCTTGCAGCCAGCCTTGGCCACAATGGCCATACCGATGGCTACCGCCTGTCCGTGGGTAATAGTAAATTGGCTTTGGGTTTCAATGCCGTGGCCGATGGTGTGACCCAAATTCAGCTTTTGCCGGGCGCCGGTATCAAACTCGTCTTCAGCCACCACATCCCGCTTCAGTTCCACGCAGCGGCTGATCACCGCTTCCCGGTCAAAAGCCAGACCGCATTCGCTAAGATGAGCGAATAATTTTTCATCATAGAGCACGCCGTATTTGATCACCTCGGCACAGCCGTCGCAGAAAATGCGCTCCGGCAGCGTGCAGAGGCAATCCAAATCGCACAGCACCAGCCGGGGCTGATAGAACGCACCCACTAAATTCTTGCCAGCAGGCAGATCAATAGCGGTTTTGCCGCCCACAGAAGAATCTACCATAGCAAGCAGTGTCGTGGGGATTTGGATATAGGCGATGCCCCGCAGGTAGGTGGCTGCGGCAAAGCCGGTCAAATCGCCGGTAACACCGCCACCCAAGGCCAGCACTGCATCAGAATGGGAGATGTGATGCTCTGCCAAAAAATTCATAATTTTTAAGTATTCTCCGATACTTTTGCTGGTTTCTCCGGCAGGAAAAACATAGCTTAGCACTTGAAAACCGGCCTTTTCCAAACTTTTTGTTGCACACTCGCCGTAAAGGGGGAAAACGTTACTGTCGCTGATGATCACAGCGTTGCAAGGCTTTTGCAGCACCTGCAAAAGCTGTTCGCCCAAATGGGACATCAGACCTGCGCCAATGCGCACCTGGTAATTTTGGGAAGCGGTTATCGTAATCGTGTTCATCCGTCAACCTCCTCCTTCCGCCTGCGGCCCTCATCCAACAGGGCAATCAGCGTATTACTATCATCTTCCCGGATAGCATCCCGATAGGCACGGAGACTTTCAATATAAGTGTCCAGTTCCATCAGTACATTTTCCTTGTTGGAAAGGAATAACTCCGCCCACATTTGAGGATTCAGCCAGGCTACCCGGGTCAGATCCTTATAACTGCCTGCAGAAAAACCCTTGTGGCTCTGGGCAGTGGGGGACTTTATGTAAGCATTGCTGACAATATGGGGCATTTGGGAAGTAAATGCAATCATCTTGTCGTGCTCTTTGGCGGTAGTTACGGAAAAAGAGCCAAATTTGCAAGGCTCCAGCGCATCCTTTGCCCGTTGCAGAAGCGCGGGGTCATCAAAGCGATGGGGTACCAGCACCATAGGCGCGCCTTGAAACAGATTGGAACGGCTATACTTAAAACCGGAGAAGTGAGAGCCTGCCATTGGATGGCCGCCCATAAAGGTAAAGCCATACTGTTCCGCCAGAGGGAAACACCGGGCGCAGATAGCCTCTTTAATACCGCAGCAGTCCATCACCAATGTACTGGGAGAGATGCCGGCAGCGTGGCTTTCCAGCCAGCTTGCTGATCCGTCGGCAAAGATAGCCAGTAGGATCAGATCGCAGGTGGGGATGGTCTCTTCATCCAAAACCCCCTGTATAGCGCCGGCAAGCTGGGCAAAAGATAGGATCGCCTCGTCCTGATCACTGGCGTATACGGTATGTCCGGCCTTTGCATAAGCTCGGGCAAGAGAGCCGCCAATAAGACCAAGACCTAAAATACCGACTTTCATCTAAGCACCTCTCTGATTTTCTGCACCTGCAGATTCAACTCCCGGAACTGCTCCGGGGTAAGAGACTGCATACCATCGCACAGAGCACAGGAGGGATTGTTATGCACTTCCACCATAATGCCGTCCGCACCGGCAGCGGCAGCGGCAATGGCCATAGAGGGAACTAAGGCCGCCCGACCGGTTGCGTGGCTGGGATCTACCACCACCGGCAGATGGGTCAGCTCATGGAGAACAGGGATCGCAGACAGATCCAACGTGTTGCGGGTGTAGGTCTCATAGGTGCGAATACCCCGCTCACACAGGATGACATTCTCATTACCCTCACTCATAATGTATTCTGCGCTCATCAGCAGTTCCTGCAAGGTGTTGGCAAGGCCGCGTTTTAGCAAAATGGGTTTATGGGTCTTGCCCAGCTCCTGCAGCAGATCGAAGTTCTGCATATTCCGGGCGCCTACCTGAATAATATCCACATCTTCAAACAGTTCCAGGGAGCGGACATTCATAATTTCGGTGATAATGGGAAGTCCTGTGGCCTTTTTGGCCTTCACCAGCAGTTCAATGCCCACATCCTTCAGACCCTGGAAGGCATAGGGGGAGGTGCGGGGTTTAAATGCGCCGCCCCGCAGAATATTGGCGCCGTATTCTTTTACACTGGCAGCAACACCTACGATCTGCTCTTCGGTTTCTACCGAGCAAGGACCGGCGATCATAGCAAAATTGCCGCCGCCGATGGGAATGCCGCTGCAATCAATCACGCTGTCAGCGGGGTGGAACTTTCGATTTGCCTGTTTAAACGGCTCGGATACCCGTTTTACTGTCTCCACGATCTCCAGGTTCTTTAAAAGATCAATATCCACCCGGCTGGTGTCACCTACCAGGCCGAAAATAGTAAATTCTTTACCTTCGGAAATATGCACTTCCAAACCCATATTTTTCAGCCAGCTTAGCAGATGGCTGGCCTGTTCGGGTGTAGTACCACGTTTTAATACAGCGATCATAATAAATCTCTCCTAAAATAAAAAATACCGCACAGTTGCGAAACTGTGCGGCGTCATAGACAAAACCAGTAACAATACAAAGGCAGCACAAATCGCTATTACTTTTTACCGGAAAAAGTAATAGTAGCTAAAATAGAACTGTGCAGCTTTTGCAGAAACGACCATACTGAGCCTCCGTTACATAAGTTATCAATAATATAGCACGGACAAAATGATTTTGCAAGTAAAATATGCAAAATTTACAGTCTTTTTGAAAAATAATATAAGGATAAAAATAGCAGGGCATACCGGAAGGTACGCCCTGCTATAAGCTTAAGAAATCGAGAAGGTTTGGGAATTTGCCAGCGCGCCATTAAAGTAAATTTCAATGGTGTAGTTGCCGGCTGTTCCCGGCATAACGGGAACATTCAGCTTACAATAGCTGGTGGCCCACATATCTTCCCATGTACTGGTTTCAGAAGAATGGAGAATGGCTGCGCCGTCTGCGTTGCGGATCACATAAAGGATCTCCACTATGTCGTCGGTTGCCTGTTGCAGCTTATCAAAGCGTACCAGGAAGGATATCTTGTTGCCGACAGCGAAGGTGTTGGTAAAGTCTGCATCCGTCAGATCGTAGCGACCCCAGCCGGGATGATTGGGAGTCTTGAGCATAGAAAATTCCAAGTCTTCTTTTTTGGCCACATCATTGCCAAAATCCATAGTGAAATCTTCCGCGGGATCCATAACGATCTCGGTCTTGGAGCCTAAGAGCACCTCGCCCTTGGCATCCTCCACCTGCACCCGGTAAGTAGCGCCGGGGATCACCGGGGAGATCTCCACCGTGTTTCCGTCGCAGGGAATGGTCAGTTCGTTTTCAATGCCCACAATACTGTAGCGCAGCAGCAGATCACCATCGGGCAGTTCACCGTTGGGAGACCAGCTGAAGACGATCTTGCCGGGAACGGACTGATCGCCCTTAAAATTCATAGCGGTAACGGAGTTTGCGGAGACCGTGGCGGTTTGGCTCACGCTCATACCCACGGCCTTCACATCGATCACAAATTCCTGAGTGTGATCCAGATCCCGGAAGGTGGCGATGGGAGTGGTGGTGATGATGGTTTGGTCGTAGGAGTCGTTGGCGCAGCGCACAGACCAGCTCTCTACAGTTGCGCCCTCCGGGACGCTCCACTGCACGGTCAGGGCATTGTCAGCACAGCTGACTACCTGCAGATTTTCTGCCTTGATTAGCTTGCGGGTTGTAAACACCAGCTCGTCTGCACCGGTTACGAACAGATTCTTGTCCGGAACAAGACGGAAGGTGTATTCTTTGCCAACGGTCAGATTGGTTAGGGTAACCATATGGGAGGTGAAAGTAGCAAAGCGGGTGGCTTCACCCTCAGCAGAATATTCTACAGTCCACTCTTTGCTGTCCGGACCTTCTACCGTAAAACTGAGGATTACGCTGTCATCGGTAGCGCCGGCAACCGCGTCAAACTGCACCACATTGGTCTGCACAGGGGTGGAGTAAGCGGTGCTGGAGCTGCCGGTAAGCTTGTGGAAACCGGTGGAAACCACTTTGATACTGTAGGCAGTGTTGGAAACAAGCCCGGTAAATTCAGCCTTGCCGTCAACCACCGGGGCAAACATTTTGTTGCCGTAGTAGTCGGAGCAAACTACCTGTAGCTTGCTTTCGTCGATCTGAGTGGTAACATAAACCGTTAGGGTGTCTTCGTTGCCCTCTACAGTAATGAATTCGATGGTCTGTAAATAGTAATTCTTATAGAAGAATACACCGCCCACAATGAGCGCAATCACAAGGAGGGCCAAAATGCCGTTTCGCACCCAGTGGAAGTTTCTCTTAACCTTAGGCGCTTCCGTTTGGTCATCTGACTTGGCGGCTTCTTCTGTTTTCTCTTCATTCGCGGATTCTTCCGGACTTTCAGAAGCTTCCGGTTCTGCTTCGGGTACGGGAGGTTCGGGAATAGGAATGTCTACGTGATCCGGAACCACCACCGGCTCGGGCACTTCTATAGCAGCCAGTTCGTCGGCATACTCCAGCATTTCGGAGACTTCCTCGGTGATGGATTCGTAATCCTCCGGAATATCTTCTTCAAACTCGTCAGCAATGTCAGAAGCTTCCTCTGCGGCAGCCTCCTGAACGACAGACTCCTGGGGGAATTCCTCTGCAGCCGGCTCTTCTGCGGTCACTTCCTCCACCAGGAATTCTTCTGCAGGCACTTCTTCCACAGGCACTTCTTCCGCAGGTGTTTCCTCTGCAGCTGTTTCTTCTGCCGGAGTTTCAATAGGAATTTCCGCGACAGGAATTTCCTCAGTGGAAATTTTCTCAGCAGGAACTTCTTCTGCAGCCGGTTCGATGGGGACTTCTTCCAAGACAGGCTCGGCTGCGGGAGCATCTGCAACTGGGAGTACCGCTGCAGGAATCTCTTCTGCGGATTCTTCTTCTGTTCCGGGCATAGGCACAATGGGAACATCCTTTGCGCCGTTTCGCTGCATATAGCTGATGATGGCCTGACCCATCTGCATAGGATCCTGCCAGCGATCGTCCGGATTGGGTGCGCAGGCCTTCAGGATGATCTCGCCCATCTCGTAGTCCGCATACATAGGCGCGGGCAGGGGATCGCCGGGCAAAACACCGTCATGAAAGGGCAGCGCACCGTTATTGTAAGCCTGATAGAGGATCAGTCCCGCAGCGTAGGTGTCCATAGTGGTGTTCAGTTCGGAGAATGCATCCCGGATCTCCGGGGGTGTGTATTCGCTTAAATACTTCTCCGGGACGGATGCGTATTTCAGGGAATCTAAGGACAAAAATCCCAAATCACCGATCCGGAACAGTCGCTGATCGGTAACGAAAACATTGCTGGGCTTTAAGTCTACATATAAATACCCACTTCGTCTGCATACAGACAAGGCTGCGCACAGGTCAAGGCCTAAATTGAGCGCATCCAAATGGGTAAAATTATGCCGCCGGAAATGCTTTTGCAGCGTTCGTTTATAGGTGCTCTTCAGGTAAATATCATATCCGTTACCGGACTCCATAGGCACCATTTGGCAGTCGGAAAATGCCAGGAAGCCTTCCAGGTCCGCAAGCTTTTCCAGGGAGTCCACTTCCTGAATAACCCCATCTGCAATTTCCTTAAAGTAATCCAGCGCGGAGGCTTTGTCAGAAAATGCGCCGGTCAGCAGCAACGCATCCAGCTTGGACGGCGTTGCGGGAACAGAGATCACTTTTATAATAAACCTGTCATTGGTCTCGTTTTCCATAGCAGGATAGCACCGAACGCCGTGATGGTCGCTGATGGCATCGCCCACGATAAAATTGTCAAGCATTGGAGAAATCAACTTCAGTTCTGACAAATTTATCCCCTCCTTTTCTTATACTGTATATCATAAAATAAATTTCTAAAAAAAGCAACAAGTTTATAGTTGTTTTATTCAGCAAGAAATGCTATAATCAGCATAGAATCTTTTAGCAGGGGATCCTGCTGATTAAGGAGGAAGCAAAATGAGCAAAATAATTTGTGATATTTGCGGAACTGCCTATTCGGAAACTGCAAAGCAATGTCCTATTTGCGGCAGCATTCGTCCCGGCGATGTTCAGCGTATAACCAATGAGGTAAAAAGTGACGGACATGTTTCCACCGGATATACTTATGTAAAGGGCGGCCGTTTTTCCAAGTCCAATGTGAAAAAGCGCACCAATGCCCAGCCCGCCCGCACAGAAAGCGCCAAAAATCCTGCGCCGAATAATAAAAACGGCAAGAATGAAAAGGAAAACCGCGCGCTTGTGGTTGTGGCCATCCTGCTGCTGCTGGCAATTATTGCGGTGGTGGTCTTCATTGCGGTCAGAGTATTTGGCCCGATGGCTAAGCCGGATGACGGCACGAAGAATACTGTAAATCAGGGCGCCCAGAACCTGGCTTGCACCGATTTGAAGCTGGGCGCGGAAGAGATCACCTTTGAACAGATCGGCGAAGCAAGACTTCTGTCTGTTACAGCAGAACCCCGGGATACTTCCGATGTGATCAAGTACAGCTCTGAGAACGAAGCAGTGGCAACTGTTAACAAGGTCGGTAAAGTTATTGCAGTGGGCGAGGGTACCACAAAGATCGTGATCACTTGCGGTAATGTCACCAAGACCTGCACCGTTACCGTCCAGCTGCCCCAGGATTCCACGCCTGGCGACACCACCGGCGATCCTACAGAGGGTACGACCCTTCCCGATGAATCCACCGCTCCCCAGGAGACACTCCGCTTAAATCGCAGCGATATGACCCTGAGTCAGAAGGGCGCAAGCTGGGTGCTCTACGATGGCAGCATTGCCAAGAACCTGAT
>JAZUSG010000069.1:0-10901 GCA_045606605.1 Faecousia sp. | reverse complement strand
TGGAGGTTTCACCGCCGTACCAGCCAAAGTAGTGGTTATAGGACACCACATCGGGGATCAGCAGGTAAGGATCGTCCATCTTGCACATGGAAACTGCTGCGATAGTGGTCAGACGGGTCTTATCCATTTCGTGGCACAGATCGTTCAGAATCCGGTGGTTTTCCAGCAGATCTTCCGTGCTGCCGCCGATGGAAATCTCGTTACTCAGACCCCAAACCACGATGGAGGGGTGGTTGTAGTTCTGAGCAACCAGTTCCTTCATCTGGGAGATCGTGTTCTCCCGGCCGGTGGGCATATGCTTGGAGATGTAGGGGATCTCTGCCCAAATGACCAAGCCGCGCTCGTCGCACAGATCGTAGAAGAACTGGTCGTGCTGATAATGGGCCAGACGAATGGTGGTAGCACCCACCTCGCAGATCAGATCTATATCCTCAGTATGGTCTTCGTGGCTCAGTGCGTTACCCTTGCCCCAGCGGTCCTGATGACGGGAGACGCCCCGCAGGGGGTACTCTTCGCCGTTGAGGATAAAGCCCCGATCCGGATCGATCTGGAAGCTGCGGCAGCCAAAACGGGCAGACACATTATCAATTGCGTCACCGTTTTCCAGCAGAGCGGCCTGGGCGGTATACAGGTAAGGATCCTTGCGGCCGTGCCACTTGCGGGCATTTTCCAGGGTGAAGGCTATCTTCGTGTCAGCACTGACAGACTGGGCAACCAAATTGCCTTCCCGGTCGGTGATGGTGTAGGAAATTTCCTGACCGTCTTTTTTGTTGGACACAAATACTTCAACTTCCACATTGGCGTTGTCGCCGTCCATCACAGGGGTAATCTTGATGCCGGGTGCGCCGTAGTAGCTAAGATCAAAGTGGGAGTCGCTGACACAGATGATGTTCACATCCCGGTAGATACCGCCGTAGAAGGTGAAGTCTGCCATTTGGGGATACACGGTCTCGTTGGCGCTGTTATCTACAGAGATCACCAGCAGGTTTTCGTCCTGCAGCTTTTCTGTCAGCTCCACACGCCAAGTGGAGTAGCCGCCATCGTGATGGGCAAGCTTTTCGCCGTTGAAGGTTACATCCGCAGAGGCGTTTGCACCCTGGATCTCCAAAAAGTACCGGTCGGATTCAGGCAGCGCAGCCTTGGCAAAGGACTTTGCGTACTGGCAAGTACCCCGGAAGTAGTCGTTACCGCCGTCCTGGCCGTCTACGGCATCCCAGCAGTGGGGCAGATTTACCTGCTCCCAGTCTGCAGGCAGGGCTGCGGGTACTTCTGCCTGCTTGGCAAACAGCCAGGAAGCGTTAAAATTCAAAACATTTCGCATAGAAAATCTCCTTTATAAAATACCGGGCAGGCAGTTTGCTGCCTGCCCGGGTGCAGTTTTTGCTTATTCGGTAACTTCGCTGTGGCGCTCTGCCAGTTCGGTGTTCATCCTTGTCAGGGTCTTCTTATCCAGGTTGTAGATCAGGCCCAGTCCGACAAACAGGAAGATGCCGGCAACCAAATACAGGATCGCGATCAAAGAACGGATGCTCAGCGCGGTTTCCCAGCTCAGCAGGCTTACATCGATGGCGGTGAATACGCCGTTGGCATCGGGGGCGGAGTTATTTACATAGCCCATAGTGCCCATAATGGCAACTGCAACAGCGGGGCCAACGCCCTGTGCCAGTTTCCGGAAGAAGGAGTGCAGTGCGTAAACAGTGCCTTCCTCGCGGACGCCGAACTTCCACTCGTTGTAGTCGATAGCGTCGCCCATCATAGCCCAGGAAACGGTGGAGTAAATACCCAGACCCAGTGCGCAAACCAGCTGACCTGCGATGTAAAGGATCAGGTCCAGACCGGTGTTGCCCTTGGTGACAGGAATGAGGCCCAGGGGAGCGGCAAACAGGATCACTGCGCCAACAATATAGCAAACAGCGCCGATGGCGGACAGTTCCTTCTTGCCGTACTTGGTAACCATTTTTCTTGCCAGGGGGGTGAATACCACGATGGGAATCATTGCGAACATAGAGACCAGACCGGAGATCTGGGCGTTTTCAAAGTAGATCTGGAAGGTAACATTTACAGCGGTGGTAGCGCCCTGCATACCGATGAACATACCCATTGCTGCCAGGGTAGCGCCCACGGCGGGACGGTTCTTCAGGAAGTTGCCCATTGCCTTGAATACGTTGAACTTAGGCTGATCTTCGTTGCACTTAACTTCCTGCTCCTCACGGATGGTGGTGTTCTTAATCATGAACTGGAAGCAGATGAAGCCCAAAATACCCATAATAAAGGCGGTTACAAACACCATATTGCCGTTGAGGGTCTTTTTGTCAGCTTCGTAAATCAGGAAGGGCAGAATGACCATAGGCAGCATATTGCCGATCATGCCGCCGATGGAACGCCAAGCGGAAAGACTTGCCCGGTCAGCAGGCTCCTTGGAAATCAGGGACAGCAGGCTGCCGTAGGGAACGTTTGCGATGGTGTAGAAAGCGTCCCAAACCACATAACCGGCGATGAAGATGATGAACTTTGCCCAAACCGGTGCGCTGGGGAAGGGCAGGAAGCAGCAGGCACCGCCGATGATCAGACCGATGGAACCCACCCAAATGTACTGCAGGAACTTGTTGCGCTTGTAAGTATGCTTGTCAGCATCAACCATAGAGCCGATCAGGGGATCGTTAATAGCATCCCATACCTGCACGATCAGCAGCATCAGGGAGTACCATGCGCTCATACCCATAACCTGGGTCCAGAACAGTGCCATTGTGCCCTTCAAGGCAAAGCTCATATTACAGCCAAGATCGCCTGCAGCGTAAGCCACAGAGTCACGGATGCCAAATTTGCGGTAACCATTGGCATCCAGAGTAACCGGTTTTTTTGCCATATGTTTATCCTCCTATTTTGCGCAGGTCACATACCCGCACTATAATATATTATATATTATAAGGTAAAACCCGTAATTTTGGTAGCCACAAAATGACACTTTTGTGACACGAGACGTAAAATTTTTAGAAGAAAATTTGGGCAATTTGCATAATTCCTATTGTTTGTTCGAAATTTTATGTTATAATATTGGAAAGATTAGGAAAAGGGTGGAAAAATGTACAAGATTTGTCAAACAGAGCGCTCTATGAAACGGCAACGGGAATTGGAAAAGGGCCTTTTGCAACTGATGCAGATCCGGCGGTACGAGGAGATTACCGTCAGTGAGTTGTGCGCCCATCTGCAGATCCCCCGTAAGACCTTTTATCGGTATTTTTCCGATAAGGACGGGGCGTTTTATGCCCTTATAGACCACACGCTGGCAGATTTTTTCGAAAACCCTGTGCCGGAAAAGAAGACCAGGGGCACGGCTATTGGTGACTTAGATCTGTTCTTTTCCTTTTGGTATGAAAACCGGACGATTTTGGATGCCCTGCAGCGTAGTGGACTCAGCGGCATTTTGGTGGAACGGGCCAATTCCTTTGCCCTGCGGGAAGGATACTTGCCCAAGCAGTTTAAGGCCGTTCCCGCCCAGGTTCAGAGTCTTGCTATGGCTTTTGCAGTATGCGGTCTTTTGTCTATGGTTCTCCGATGGCATCACGAGGGATTTCTCCTCACAACGGAGGAGATGACAAAGCTTGCGGTCAACCTGCTGACGAAACCGCTCATCGGCGCGCAACAGCCGTTTTCCGGATAGATCCGGGTCTTTTGCAAAAGACACAGCAACGCACAATTTCTTTTGGCCGCAACAACGGTTTTTTGTGAAAAAGAAGTGGGTTTTCCTATAGACTTCTATGGCAAAAAGTGATATAATCCTTTGCCGGATGAAGGAAATGCCGCGCCGTGGATAAATACCAGGGTGTATCCGTTCACGGCGGCAAGAATATTTTGAAAGAAGGCGTATGTTATGACGCAAACGGCCAGCATTTTGCTTAGCCTGTCCATCGCATTACTGGGTGGCCTGCTCCTTTCCAGACTGGCGAAAAAGGTACAGCTTCCCGCTGTAACCGCTTATCTGATCTCGGGTATTTTGGTAGGTCCTTTTGTGTTGGGATCTGTCGGTGTGCCGGGTGTGGGTATTACGGCAGAACAAATTCACGGATTCGGTATCATTTCCGATCTGGCACTGGGCTTTATCGCCTTTGCTATGGGCAATGAATTCCGTTTGGCGCAGCTGAAGAAGATCGGCAAGAGCGCAACTGTGATCGGTGTATTCCAGGCGGTGTTTACCACGATTTTGGTGGATGCTGCCCTGATCGGCCTGCATTTTCTGATGCCGGATAAGCTGCCGATCTCCGCAGCCATCGTCCTGGCATCGGTGGCCACCGCAACAGCCCCTGCCGCTACTTTAATGGTTGTCAAGCAGTACAAGGCCAAGGGCGCAGTAACGGATGTGCTGCTGCCGGTGGTTGCGTTGGATGACGCGGTAGGCCTTGTAATATTTGCCATTTCCTTCGGCATCGCCAAATCCTTGAGCCTTGGCGATGTGAACATTCCTTCCATCGTGTTGGAGCCCCTGCTGGAAGTGGTATTGTCCCTGGGTCTGGGTTTGGTGATGGGTCTTCTGTTTACCCTCTGCGAACAGTTTTTCCATTCCCGTTCCAAGCGTATGGCGGTATCGGTTACCTTCGTGATGATGACCGTTGCCCTGTCTTCCTTGAAATTCCAGTGCGGCCCCATCCACATCGGTTTCTCCTCTCTTTTGGCCTGTATGATGCTGGGAACGGTATTCTGCAACTGCTGCGATGTGTCTGAGGAACTGATGGAGCGGGCAGACCGCTGGACAACACCCATTTTGATCCTGTTCTTTGTGATCAGCGGCGCGGAACTGCAACTAACGGTATTTGCAGATATTGCCGTGGTGATCATCGGTGCGGTTTATATTATTTTCCGCTCCGTTGGCAAGTACTACGGCGCAAATATCAGCGCCAGAATGACCAAGAGCGACCCCAACATTGTGAAATATTTGGGCATCACCCTGCTTCCCCAGGCCGGTGTGGCGCTGGGTATGGCTATTAAGGCGGTGGAGCTGGGACCGGAAGGCGCAGTGGTGCAAAATATCACCCTGTTTGCGGTGCTGATCTATGAGATCATCGGCCCGTTCCTGACCAAGGTGGCTCTGACCAAAGCCGGTGATATCCGCAAAGAGGGCCGACGGAGCGCCCGGGATGCGCATATTGCCAAGAAAAATGCCGCTCAGCCGGAAAACGGTTCTGCAGATTAAGCCCGATTTTCCAAAAATGTACGCAGCAGAAACAAAAATGTACGCGAGAGAAAGAAAATAGTACTTGCAATATGGGGAAAAACACGATATAATAGAAAATAACTTTTTGGAAGTATCCTAAAAAGGGCATAAGTGTTTCCGTGAAAGAGGAGGAAAAAATATGAAGAAGCTTATTTCTGTTGTTTTGTGCCTGGTTTTGGTTCTGGGCCTGGTTGCTTGCGGCGGTGCTGCCGGCACCAAGATGACTATGGGTACCGGCGGTACATCCGGTACATACTACGCCTTTGGCGGCGTGCTGGGTCAGTACATTAAGAACAACGCAGGTATTGATGTAACCGTAGTTTCCACTGACGGTTCCAAGGCAAACATCCAGGGCATTGCAAGCGGCGACTATCAGCTGGCTACCGTGCAGTCTGACGTTATGGCATACGCCTGGGCAGGCACCCGTTCCTTCGAGAAGGACGGCAAGGTGGATTCTTTCCGCGTTGTGGGCGGCCTGTACGCTGAGGCTGTGCAGCTGGTTACTATGGATCCGGCAATCAAGAGCGTTGCCGACCTGAAGGGCAAGGCAGTTTCCATCGGCGCTCCCAATTCCGGCGTTTACTTTAATGCAATGGATGTTTTGGGCGCTGCCGGTTTGACCGAGTCTGATATTCAGCCCCAGTACCTAAGCTTCGGCGACAGCGCTGACGGCCTGAAGGACGGCAAGATCGATGCTGCATTCATCGTTGCAGGTGCTCCCACAGCAGCAATTTCCGAGCTGTGCGCTACCAACAGCGCATATCTGGTACCCATTGACGGCGCGGTTGCACAGAAGCTGATGCAGGATTCTCCCTACTACACTTCTTACGAGATTCCCGCAAACACCTACACCGGTCAGACCGAGGCGGTTACCACCGTTACCGTTAAGGCTACCCTGATCGTTTCCGCCAGCGCATCTGAGGATGATGTTTACGCGCTGACTAAGGCAATTTTCGACAATGTGACGGCAATCACTGCTGAAAACGGCAAGGGCGCAGAGCTGAGCGTTGAGAATGCTACCAGCGGTATGACCGCTCCCTTCCACGCTGGCGCAGCCAAGTACTTCGCAGAGAAGGGTAAGACCGTACCCACCAACTAAGAAACAACTTTAAGCGTATTGGCTGCGGCAAATTACGCCGCAGCCAATTTTATTACAAAGAAAAGGAGGTTACATATGGCTTTTTTTAAGAAGAAAGCAGCAGCACCGGAAGAACCCATGAACCTGGAAGATGTGATGAAAAAGTATGACCGGGAATCCAACACCCGTATCTGGGAAGGTACACCCAAGATCGTCATTACGTGCATCCTGGCTCTGTTTGCGCTGTTTTGTATGTATGTAACATTGTTTGCCAGATGGCTGGAAGAGTGGCGGCTTACATCCTTTGTGGCCGGCATTGTGTTTTTAGGTTATCTGATCTATCCTGCCCGCAAGGGTGTGCAGAAGGTCAATCACCTTCCCTGGTATGACATCCTGCTGATGATTGTGGGTACCGGTTCGTTTTTGTACTTCACCTTCAATGCGATCGATATCATTCAGCAGGGCACCAATTTCCAGTGGTATCAGATCATCATCGGCATTATGGGCATTCTGTCTCTGGCAGAGATCTGCCGCCGCAGCGTCGGTTTGCCTATTCTGATTGTGGCCGGTGTGTTTATCGTATATGCTCTCATTTGGGGCTTGGCAAATCCCTCCCTGTGGGGTAAGATCAATTACACGGTGCGCTACCTGTTCTACAGTAAAGAAGGTATCCTCTCTACACCGATCAATGTTTGCTCCAAATTCATTGTGGTGTTTATTATCTTTGGCGCATTCTTGGAGCGGACCGGTATTGCCGATTTCTTTATTAAGATTTCCAATGCGGTAGTCGGCGGTTTCTCCGGTGGTCCTGCTAAGGTTGCCGTGGTTGCCAGCGCCATGGAAGGTATGGTATCCGGTTCTTCCGTTGCCAATACCGTTGGCAGTGGTGCAGTTACCATCCCGCTGATGAAGCGGACCGGATATAAACCGGAATTTGCCGCCGCAGCAGAAGCTGCAGCATCCACCGGCGGTCAGATTATGCCTCCCATTATGGGCGCAGCTGCCTTCTTAATGGCAGACTATGTACAGCTGCCGTATAGTACAATCGTTGTAAAGGCAATCCTGCCTGCGATCCTCTATTTTGCCGGCATTTTTATTTCCGTGCATCTGGAAGCCAAGAAGCTGGGTCTGCGGGGCTTAAGCCGTGAAGAGCTGCCCAAAATCCGCCCCATGCTCAAGCAGGTTTATCTGTTGCTGCCGCTGGTGCTGCTGATCTATTTGGTATCCGCCAGCAAGAGCACTATTCAGTATGCTGCTGCGATCGCAGTTGTGGCAGTGATCGTTGTGGGTCTGTTTAATAAGGAAAACCGTATTACACCGAAGAAGGTGCTGGATGCGCTGGCAGCCGGTGCGCAAGGCACCATTACTGTAGCCGCAGCCTGCGGCGTGGCAGGTATCATTGCCGGTACCATCACTATGACCGGTCTTGCCAATATGATGATCAACGGCATTGTGGCGCTGGCCGGCAATCATGTGATCATCGCCCTGTTCCTGACAATGCTGTGCTGCATCGTGTTGGGTATGGGTGTTCCTACTACCGCCAATTACTGCATTATGGCAGCAACCTGCGCACCGATCCTGGTGCGTATGGGCATTCCCAATGTGGCAGCCCACTTCTTTGTGTTCTACTTCGGTATTGTAGCCGACCTGACACCGCCCGTGGCACTGGCGGCTTATGCCGGCGCGGCGATTGCCCAAAGCAATCCTATGAAGACAGCATTTACAGCTACCAAGCTGGCCATCGGCGCATTCATCGTTCCCTATGTATTTGCGCTGAATCCGGCAATGCTGCTGGTAGATACCACAGCCTGGGAAGTGGTGCTCATCTGCATTACCTCTTTCGTTGGCATTTTCGCAGTATCCTCTGCCCTGGAAGGCTACTTTATGCGGCATATGGCCTGGTATCAGCGGATTCTGGCAGCGGTGGGCGGCTTACTGCTGATCTACCCGGGCTGGATTACCGACTTGATCGGTTTGGGTTTGGTTGCAATCGTGGTCGTTATGCAGTTGATCGAAGCTAAAAAAGCAAAGACGCTGCTGGCATAATCACAATCTGATTCAGAACCCCTGAGCCTACCGGCTTGGGGGTTCTTTTTGTGTCAAAGATGGCAAGAATTCCGTGAAATGCGTTGACATAAACGGATGCGTATGGTAGTATGATTAATTATAAAATCGTAAAAATGGGAGGTATCCAAGGTGGAAGAAGTTATAGCTTTTTTGAATGAATTTAACTGGATAACCATTTGTATTCGGCTGGCGCTGGCGGTACTTGCCGGCGGTATTGTGGGTGTGGAGCGTGGTCGCCACGGAAGAGCGGCAGGTCTTAGGACCCATATTATGGTGTGCATTGGCGCAGCCATGACCGCGCTGGTGGGCATTTTTGTGTATCGGGGAAATGGAATGCAGGGCGATTCTCTCCGAATCGCGGCACAGGTAGTTTCCGGTATCGGTTTCTTAGGCGCCGGTATGATCATCATCAAGAGTAATCATATGATTACCGGCCTTACCACCGCCGCCGGTATGTGGACCACGGCCATCATCGGCATTGCGCTGGGTTACGGATTCTATTTGGGCGCAGCTGTAACGACCATTTTCTGTGTTATCACTGCCACGGTTTTTTCCAAATTAGAGCGGCGAAGAAAAGGAACGGTAAGCTATTACTTAGAGACAGAGGTCAGCAAACGGGTGGGCGCAATTGAAATGGAGATTCGGCAGAAGATCGACGAGAATGCGCTGATCCTGACCGTCTCACCGAAAAGCAATGTACCCAACACCATCGGCCTTCAGGTATCCATTCATAACCACAAAATTGATCGTCCCATCCGGGAGATTCTGGAAAATATCCCGGGCATCCGGTTTGTGGTGGAAGAATAAACATATAAAAAGAGCGCCTCCCCGTTTATGGGGAGGCGCATTTATTTCGCATAAGACGACTTATTTACCAAAATATGCCTTCAGCTGTGCTACATCGTCAGAATCCAATACACCGTCGAAGTACATAAATTCGTCGATGGTAGCGGACAGGGGCAGATAATTGCCGGTGCCGTCCTGACCCACATTCAAAACGCTCATACCGTCTGCAGAAGCGCTTGTCAGGGAACTGGGGATGCTATCGGTAACAAAATTGCCGAAATCGTAGGAGATCTTTACCTTGCCGGCATCTCTGTCAACCACTAACAGGATGTAAACCCAGCCGGTATCGTAGTCGGAAGGCAGGTTGACAGGCTTATCCATACGGGAAGAGCCGTTGCCAAAGTTAAAGGTAAGATCGTGGGTATCACGCATGGACAGGATAAAGCCCTGGTTGACACCACTACTCCAATTCTTGTTGGAGAACAGGGCGGGGTCACCGGAAACGCCGGTGGAGTTGACCCACATACCGACGCTGAAGCTGTCAGTACCGGCAGAATAATTCTTGATGCTGACGTAGCCGTCGTCCATGCTGGCGCCCTTACCGTAGTAACCGTCAACATAGTAGAGCTTGCCGTTCTCGGCGGTCTGGTTGCCGCAGGCATCTGCAACAGTGCTATCGAAGGTGAGGTAGTACTTCAGAGGAATGTCCTTCACGAAGTTGGTGATATAACCGGCGCTGTTCTTAGCGGGGGTGGGGGTGCTTTCGTGGTAACGCTCAGAATTCTTGTCTACGTACACAGGCCGTTCACCGGCGGTAACGCCCTTGAACAGACCGGAGGGAACGCGGGAAGTCCAGGTTTCGGGCTGCTTGTAGCCGAATGCGTGAAGCACGACAGAAGCGGTGTCCCGTACTTCCATATCCTGGATGGTGCCCTTCTGCACGGTCTTACCGGTTGCGGCAAACATAATATGCATTTCTTCATAGGTGTTGCCGCCGTGGGTATTACTAAAACCACCGTGGTCAGCGGTTACGATAAAGAGGGTATCGTCGATGATGCCCTTGTCCACGTAAGCCTGGTAGATCTGACCGATGAGGGCGTCTTGGGCAGTGATCTTTTTATGCTGGGCATCGGTATCATAGCCGGAGGAGTGACCAACGGCATCTGCTTCGTCGAACTGAACAAAGACCAGCTTGGGTGCGTTCTGGGAGACGTAATCACAAACTGCGTTCGTGATGAGGGTATCGTTTACACCACCGACCTTATATACGTCGAGTCCATCCTCAATGATGCCGGTATTGATAGGCTTCCAGTTGCTGAAAGCACCCATTTTGGCATTGGCGTCATTTTCACGAACGACCTTGAAGAAGCTGGGATACAGGGAATCGGCAGGATAAGGCTTGGATTCTACGATAGAGTTGGTCAGCTTGTGCTGTTTGCAGCTAACACCGTGCAGCATTGCGCCCCAGCACTGTGCGCTGATGGAGGGACTTTCGGTGAGGGCTTCGTAAGTAATGGCACCGTTTGCAAAGATCCGATCCAAATTGGGGGTATCCGCATTTTTAAAGAAAGCGCCTGCACCGTCCACGCCGATGACGATCACGTGCTTATAAGCGTTGGGATCTTCCGGCTGGGTAGGCTGCGGTTCAGTAGGCTTGGGTTCGGTAGGCTTGGGCTCAGTAGGCTTGGGCTCAGTGGGCTTCGGCTCAGTAGGCTTCGGATCAGTAGCCTGCGTGCCGGAAGGTTCCGTTCCCTGGGTGCC
>JAZUSG010000068.1:0-3965 GCA_045606605.1 Faecousia sp. | reverse complement strand
ATCGTTGCAGACCTGGCCCGTGAGGCTGGTTGCCTGACCGTGGGTATCGTCACCAAGCCCTTCAAGTTCGAGGGTGCAAACCGTATGCGTCAGGCTGAGGCCGGCATCGCAGCCCTGCACGAGAAGGTCGACTCCCTGGTTATCATCCCCAACGACCGTCTGAAGTACGTTACCGATCAGAAGATCACCTTTGCAAATGCATTCGGCATCGCTGATGATGTTCTGAAGCAGGCTGTTACTTCCATTTCCGAGCTGGTTGGTTACTCCGAGCGGGTAATCATCAACCTGGACTTTGCAGACGTTTCCGCAGTTATGAAGGACGCTGGCCGCGCACATATGGGCGTTGGTATTGCTTCCGGTCGCGAGAAGGCTGAGCAGGCTGCTCTGGCAGCAGTTGCAAGCCCCCTGCTGGAGACCTCCATCAACGGTGCTACCGGCGTTCTGGTTAACGTGACCGGTTCTGCTGACCTGACCTTGGATGATGTAGAAACTGCTGCCGGTATCGTGCAGGAGGCTGCAAATCCCGATGCAAATATTATCTTCGGCGCAACTTCTTCCGACGAGTTCGAGGATGAGATGCGTGTTACCGTTATCGCTACCGGTTTCGAGCAGAGAGAAGCTGCTGAAGAGGCTGGCACTCCCGGTAAGAAGAGCAACTTTGCAGATGATGACGATGATATCTTCAGCTTGTTCAACCGCTGATTAAGACGTTTACGGCATCCCGGACGGTTGTCCGGGATGCTTTTTTAATGAGGAGTATCCTATGGATGCATATCACAATTTAGCACTGAGCTACGACCGGCTCACAAATGATGTGGATTACCCGGCAACAGTGGCCTTTTATTTTGAACTGCTAAAGCGGGAGAAACTGGAACCCCGAACCGCGGTGGACCTGGCTTGTGGTACAGGCTCGGTAACGCTCCTGCTGGCGGAGAAGGGATTGCAGGTTACCGGCGTGGATATGTCAGAGGAAATGCTGTGTGTAGCCGCACAGAAGGCAGAAAACACTGAAAACCGTCCGATGTTTGTGTGTCAAAAGCTGCAGCAGCTGCATTTACCCAAGGGGGTAGACCTGGCAGTATGCGCGCTGGACAGTATGGACTATATTACAAACCCCGCCGATTGCAGGGAAGCTATCCGCAGAGTCTACAAGGCGCTTAATCCCGGCGGTTGCTTTATCTTTGATGTGAACACACCGGAAAAACTGCAGGCGATGGACGGACAAGTCTTCCTGGACGAGGATGAGGACGTTTACTGCGTTTGGCGCGGGGAATTTGATGCAAAAACCAACATCTGCACCTATTGGATGGACCTGTTCCAAAAGAGCGGCAGCGCCTGGCAGCGCAGCTATGAGGAGCACCGGGAATACGCCTATTCAGCAGAGCAGCTGATTGAATACTTGAAAGCTGCAGGTTTTACCGCCATCGAGGTGTTCGGTGACCGGAAGTTTACCGCGCCGGAAGAGGGCGAGCAGCGAATTTACTTAAAAGCGAGAAAGGGCAAGATCAAATGAGTGACTATTTAGTGCGGGGAATGAGTATGGACGGCTTTGTAAAGGTCGTGGCCATCCGTTCCACGGAACTGGTACAAAGAGGTGCAAATATCCATAAAACCTCTCCCAATGCTACAGCAGCCTTCGGTCGGGCACTTACTGCTGCATCTATGATGGGCAATATGCAGAAGGTGGAAAACGGGTCAATGACACTGCAGATCAAGGGCGATGGCCCTATCGGCACGATCGTGTGCGTCTCTGACCCCACCGGCAATGTGCGGGGCTATGTATACGAACCCAATGTGCCTTTTGCAGAAAAATATCCCGGCAAGCTGGATGTAGGCGCAACCGTAGGAACTGACGGGATGCTGACCGTGATCCGGGATTTGCAGATGAAAGAGCCCTATATCGGCTCGATTCCCCTGGTATCCGGCGAGATCGGTGATGATGTAACCGCCTATTTTGCCCAGTCTGAGCAGATCCCCACAGCCTGCGCCTTGGGTGTTTTGGTGGACCGGGACTGCAGCGTAAAGGTGGCAGGCGGCTACCTGATCCAGCTGCTCCCCGGCGCTCCGGACGAGACCATCGACAAGGTGGAGGCTGGAATCAAGCGCGCCGGCGCAGTAACGGCCATGCTGGACGCAGGTCTTACCCCTGAGGAGGTCTTAGGCCAGGTCTGCGGTGATTTGGGCGTGGTGTTTATGGAAACGACCCCGGTGGAATATAAGTGCTACTGCTCCCGTGAGCGGGTGACGGCGGCGCTGATCAGCTTGGGCAAAAAAGAACTGACAAAGATTATGGAAGAGGGAAAGGATTTCCCGGTGGAGTGCCAGTTCTGCGATGAACAGTACCTGTTTACATCGGAAGATATTAAAGCGCTGCTTAGCCAGCTGGAGGAGGCATAAATATGGGGTTTATCAGTTTTGCTTTGCAGGGCAATTATAAGCGGTTCTACGGGGACCTCAAGGAGCTCTCCAAGACCACCCATAAGCCTGCGTGGTTTATGTTCCTGGATACTGCAGTTTGCGCCCTGCGCTACGGCTCCGGCCTGCAGGACTATTTGAATTTTCAGTTTTACAACAAGAAACACGCCCAGCGCAAGACCTATGTGAGCGTCAGCTACCTGGATAAGGCGATCACCAAGCTCTCCAATATCAAATGGTCTCCCTATATTTCCAATAAGACCAACTTTCAAAAAAACTACAACGCTTTTACCCGCCGGGATTTCTTTGACCCGGATACGGGATTTGAAGGTTTCGAGGCTTTCCTGCAGCGCAATCCGGTGTTTATTTATAAGCCTCAGATCGGTCAGTGCGGTGAGGGTGTTGCAAAGTTGGAAGTTGCCAAGATCCCGGATATAAAGGCCTTCTATGAGGAAGCGGTGGCAAAGAAAGCCTGTTTGGAGGAGCTTGTGGTGCAGCACCCGGCATGGGAAGCTTTGTGCCCCGGTTGTGTCAACACTATGCGCGTGATCACCGGCGCGGCAAAGGGTCAGTCCTGGCTGATTTTTGCAGCGACCCGAGTGGGTTCCGGTACCAGTGTCGCGGACAATTTCCATATGGGCGGCAGCGCGGTGCTGATTGATATGGAGACCGGCAAGCTGACCGGAAATGGTATCGACAAAAAGCTCAACGAGCATGAATGCAGCGCAACTGGCATCCGTTACGACGGTTATCAGGTGCCGTTCTGGGAGGAGATCAAAAAGCTCTGCCTGGATGCAGCCCTTGTAAATGATCAGATCCACTTTGTGGGCTGGGACGTGGCGGTAACCCCCAACGGGCCGCTGCTGATCGAGGGTAACCGGGGTTCCGGCTTTGATCTGCCCCAGGTGCTGGCAAAGCGGGGCCTCAAGGATATGGTAGATACCCTGATCGCTCGTGTTGAGGAATTGGAACAGGAAAATTAAGGTAAAAACTGCCGTCCGGTGTACTGCCGGGCGGCAGAAAATGCCGGCGGACAGGGCTTCTAAAAAAGAATAAAAAAAACGAAAAAAACCCTTGACAAAACAGGGGGCAGTGTGTATAATAAACCACGTCGCCGAGGTAAGCGGCGCAAGGCAAATTCGCATTCGGGAGCATAGCTCAGCTGGGAGAGCATCTGCCTTACAAGCAGGAGGTCACAGGTTCGAGCCCTGTTGTTCCCACCATATTTGGCCCGGTGGTGCAGTCGGTTAGCACGCCAGCCTGTCACGCTGGAGGTCGACGGTTCGAGTCCGTTCCGGGTCGCCATTTTAATACGCATCTTGTGGTGCGTGGGGAGGAAGTATTCTCCTCATATGCCTCTGTAGCTCAGTCGGTAGAGCAGTGGACTGAAAATCCACGTGTCGTTGGTTCGATTCCGACCGGAGGCACCACGATGCGGGTGTAGCTCATCCGGTAGAGCGCCACCTTGCCAAGGTGGAGGTAGCGAGTTCGAGCCTCGTCACCCGCTCCAATAAAATAAAATAGGAACGCATCTGGCGTTCCTGTTTTTA
>JAZUSG010000067.1:0-6542 GCA_045606605.1 Faecousia sp. | reverse complement strand
TTACAGCTTTATCTCTATCTCAACGCCAGCGGGAAGATCCAGGCTCATCAGAGCCTCAACGGTCTTCTGGTTGGGGTTGAGGATATCGATCAGTCTCTTATGGGTTCTGCGCTCGAACTGCTCACGGCTATCCTTATACTTGTGGACAGCGCGAAGGATGGTGATAACTTCCTTCTTGGTGGGCAGGGGAATGGGACCGGAGACAGCTGCTCCGTTACGCTTTGCGGTCTCAACGATCTTGGCCGCGCTGGAATCGATGAGCTGATGGTCATATGCCTTCAGCCGGATGCGAATCATTTCCTGATTTGCCATGTTTTTGTTTCCTCCTTGAATTTCGTACTCAGTTTGCGTGGTGTCTGGGTACGGTGAACCACTTTTTCTTGTTAACGCTACCGTGCGTATCACTCTGAGCCAAGAAAAATGGCCGACACAAGGCCGACCTTTCCCCTGCCGCAGCGATATACGCTACGCTAAACAGAAGCAGTTCAGCCGCCCGATGACCGGACATACTCCGCAGAAGTTACCGTCTTTCGACGCAATCTCCTGCATCATCGCAGTGTGCAGCGCATAGTTTCCCTACGCGTGCCCGATTATGATACCACTATAATCCCCACTTGTCAATAGGAATTTTAGAAAAAATCACAAAATTTTGCCTTAATTTTCAGCACTTTCGCAGATTTTCCATTTTCCTGTCCGCTGATGCCATTTCCAAAAAAGAATTTGACTTTCTCCCCTGCTTTTGCTATTGTAAATGCCGGAAAAGGAGGGGGATAAGACCGTGAAAATAAAGAATATGGCCCTTTGCGGTCTGTTTTCCGCGCTTTTCGTTCTGTGCGCCTGGCTATCGATCCCCATCGGTGATGTTGCCATCACCTTGCAGACCTTTGCTATTTTTCTCTGCCTAAGTGTACTGGGCGGAAAGCTGGGGACGCTGACGGTTTTGGTCTATCTGCTGCTGGGCGCAGTGGGTATTCCGGTATTCTCCGGTTTTCGGGGCGGATTTGGCGCCCTGCTTGGTCCCACCGGGGGATATTTAACCGGCTTTTTAACCTGCGGCCTTACCTACTGGCTGCTCACTTCCCTGTTCCCTGCCCGGCAAACCTTAGCACTGCTCGCAGGCCTCTTGGTCTGCTATGTATTTGGCAGCCTTTGGTATTACCGCTTTTATCTGGCCGCCGGCGGCTCCGGCACAATTACCGTAATTCTGATTCAGACACTGCTGCTTTATCTGCCGCCGGATATTGTAAAACTCTTTTTGGCGCGGCGGCTCAGCAAACGTATATTGGAGAAAAATTCCCCATAGACTGTCCCAAGGAGGGATCGAATATGGGAAAAAAAGATTTTTGGATCGCACTGGGCGCAGTGTGCGCCGCGATCATTTTGTCGATCACACAATTTTGGGGACTTGCTTTGGAAACCGGCGCTTGGGGTCTTAACTTTCGCACAGAGGGACTCCCCCCTACCGGCCCTGCCGGGGCAAAGCAGCTGCAGCAATATGATGCCGCCTACTTAGGAGACACGTCCCAAAAGGTGATCTATCTCACCTTTGACTCCGGCTATGAAAACGGCTGCACCGAAAAGATCTTAGACGTGCTGAAAAAGCACAACGCTCCCGCCGCCTTCTTCCTGGTGGGCAACTACATAGAAAAGAATGCGGATCTTGTGCGGCGGATGGTGGACGAAGGGCACATCGTGGGCAACCACACAATGCATCACCCGGATATGTCAAAGCTTACACAGAAAGATGCCTTTGCCAAAGAACTGCAGGACCTGGAGACTCTGTTCCGGGAAACCACCGGTAAGGAGCTGCCTAAATACTACCGTCCGCCCCAGGGAATTTACAGTCAGGAAAATCTGCAAATGGCCAAAGAGCTCGGCTACAAGACTGTATTTTGGAGCCTCGCCTATGTAGACTGGAATAACGATGCCCAACCCACCCGGGAGGCAGCCTTCCAAAAGCTACTGCCCCGTATGCACAACGGCGCGGTAGTGCTGCTCCACTCTACCTCCACTACCAATGCGCAGATTTTGGATGAACTGCTGACCAAATGGGAGGAAGCGGGTTACCGTTTTGCCTCTATCAATCAGCTATTTGCGCAAAACCCGTAATATATAATATAATGTATAAACGGCAGCCGAAAACCGGCTGCCGCTGTTTTTTATCCTTTATATCTGGGCTGACAGGTGAGATTCACACCCAAGCGCTTAAATATCTTCTCATCCACCGCCGACAGGATCACCGACGAATGGACCTCGCAGCCCCGCAGTTTATCCAGCTGCTCCATCGCCTTTTCCGCCAGCGGATCCGTTGCTGCGCAGATGGACAGGGCGATCAACACCTCATCGGTGTGCAATCTGGGGTTGCGGTTTCCCAAATGGTCCACCTTCAAATGCTGGATAGGGTCGATAACCTCCGGCGCGATCAGATGCAGATCATCATCGATCTCCGCCAGGGACTTCAGGGCATTGAGCAGCAGCGCTGCCGATGCGCCCAGCAGGCTGGATGTCTTGCCGGTAACGATCTTGCCGTCGGGCAGTTCCATCGCTGCGGCAGGCTTTCCGGTCTGCTCCGCCCGTTCCAGAGCAGGGGCTACCACCTTCCGGGCATTGACCGCCACACCGGCCTTCTTCATCAGCAGTTCTATCTTCAGGATCTGACTGTCCTCTGCTTTACCCTGCTTTTGGTCGCACAGGGCGGTGTAATACCGGCGCAGGATCTCCTGACAGGAAGCTTCCCGGCAAACTGCATCATCCACAATGCAAGCGCCCACCATATTGACGCCCATATCCGTAGGAGACTTGTAAGGACACTCTCCCAGGATTCGTTCAAACATCGCCACCAGCACCGGGAACGCTTCCACATCCCGGTTATAGTTGACCGTAGTCTCCCCATAGGCTTCCAAATGGAAGGGGTCGATCATATTCACATCGGAAAGGTCTGCCGTTGCGGCCTCATAGGCCAGATTCACCGGATGATTCAGGGGCAGATTCCAAACCGGGAAGGTCTCAAACTTGGCATAACCCGCCTTTACGCCCCGCTTATGCTCGTGATACAACTGACTCATACAGGTTGCCAGCTTGCCGCTGCCGGGACCGGGGGCCGTTACCACCACCAAGGACCGGGTGGTCTCGATAAAATCATTCTTGCCGTAACCGTCATCGCTGACAATGTGGGTGATATTGGCAGGATAACCGGGAATGTCGTAATGATGGTATACCTTAATATCCATCGCTTCCAGCCGGTCCGAAAAGGCCTTCGCCATACTCTGTCCGGAGAAACGGGTAAGCACCACGCTGGAAACATACAGGCCAAAATCCCGGAACACATCGATCAGCCGAATGACCTCCCTGTCATAGGTGATGCCTAAATCGCCCCGGATCTTATTCTTTTCAATGTCATCCGCATTAATGGCAATGACCATCTCCACCTGATCCTTCAGCTGCAGCAGCATCTGCAGCTTGCTGTCCGGCCGGAAACCGGGCAGCACCCGGGAGGCGTGGTTATCGTCATAAAGCTTTCCGCCAAACTCCAGATAGAGCTTGCCGCCGAATTTTGCGATCCTCTCCCGGATATGGGCAGACTGGGTGCGGATATATTTATCGTTATCGTAGCCGAGTTTCATGGTTCATGTCCTCTTTTCTACACATTTTCCACGGTTAAACACTTTTCTTATTGTATAAGAAATCTGAAAAAATAGCAAGTTATTTTCAAAAAAATCCTGAATTTACAAAGTAAGCAGGCGTACCGCCGTAAGCAGTACGCCTGTAGTCTTATTTCATCAGCTTGCACACCAGTTCCGTGTAGGCAACCGGATCTGCAAGGGGCAGATCTGCCATCAGCAGCGCCTGCGCGTGGAGAAGCTCTGCGTAAAGCTTTGCCTTCTGGGTATCGCCCACCAAAGCCTGCTGCATTGCCTGCACCGCCGGATGCTCCGGATTGAGCTCCAAAATCCGCTGGGAGGGGAAGGGAATGTCCGGATTTGCCCGACGCATATACTTTTCCATTTCAAAACTCATACCTGCGCCGGGAGTCATAATCACCGGGCTGTCGCCCAATGCGCCGGAAAGTTTTACCTCCTGCACCGCTTCGCCCAAAGTCTGCTTTACAAAGGTCAGCAGGCCTTCCATTTGGGCGGCCTTTTCTTCCAGCTCTTTCTTGTCTTCCTCGCTCTCCAGACCCAAATCCTCGGTAGCCGCATTGCAGAACAGCTTTTCCTGATAGCTCCGCAGGGACTGGGGTACAAACTCATCCACCTCATCGGTGAACAGAAGCACATCATAGCCCTTATCGCTGAGCAGCTTCACCTTGGGCATCTTTACCAGCCGGTCGATGCTCTCACCGGAAATGTAGTAGATCTTATCCTGACCTTCCGCCATCGCCTCCACATATTCCTTTAGGGTGATCATCTTGCCGGCCTTATGGCTGTAAAACAGCAAAAGGTCCTGAGTCGCATCCTTGTGGGCGCCGTAATCGGCCACCGTGCCGTACTTGAGCTGTCTGCCAAAGGCTGCAAAGATCTTTTCATAAGCCTGGCGATCATTATCCAGGATATTTTTCAGCTCGGATTTGATTTTCTTTTCAATGTTCTTGGCAATGATGGTCAGCTGCCGATTATGCTGGAGCATTTCCCGGCTGATATTTAAGGACAGATCCTGGCTATCCACAACACCCCGTACAAACTGGAAGTATTCCGGGATCAGATCCTCGCAGCTATCCATAATCATCACGCCGGAAGAGTATAGCTGCAGACCCCGCTTATAGTCCTTGGAGTAGAAATCAAAAGGTGCTCTTTCGGGAATATACAAAAGGGCCTTATAGGAAACCGTACCCTCTGTTGCAAAGTGGATGGTGTGAGCAGGTTTTGTATAATCCATAAACTGCTCTCGGTAGAACTGGGTATACTCCTCTTGTGTTACATCCTTTTTGTTGCGCTGCCACAAGGGGATCATAGAGTTGAGGGTCTCTTCCTCCATATAGCTTTCATATTCTTCTCTTCCCTCGGGAGAATCCTCTTTTTTCCGGGACTTGGAGACCTCCATCCGGATGGGATAGCGGATATAATCGGAATACTTCTTCACCAGCTGGCGGATCTCATATTCCAGCAGGAAGCGGGAATAGGTATCCTCCTCTGTGTCGGCCTTGAGTACCATGATCACATCGGTGCCGGGAGTCTGCCGTTGGGTCTGCTCCACACTGTAGCCATCTGCCCCATTGGATTCCCATTTCCACGCAGTGTCCTCACCGTACTTTTTGGAGATCACCGTAACCTTCTGCGCCACCATAAAAGCAGAGTAGAAGCCTACGCCAAACTGGCCGATGATGTCAATGTCCTCGTTTTTCTCCATCTGCTGCTTAAAGCCCAAAGAGCCGGACTTGCAGATCGTACCCAAATTTTCCTCCATCTCCTCCTTGGTCATACCGATGCCGTTATCGGACACCGTCAGCACACCGGCCTTCTGGTCCCGGGTGATGGTGATTTGGAACTGATCCCGCTGGATACCCACCTTATCGTCGGTGAGCGCCGTATAGGCCAGCTTGTCGATGGCATCGCTGGCGTTACTGAGCAGCTCCCGCAGAAAGATCTCCTGATGGGTATAAATGGAGTTGATCATCAGATCCAGCAGTCGCTGGGACTCCGCTTTAAACTTTTTCTTTGCCATAATTTCGTCTCCTTTTAGCACTCGTTTTGTGTAAGTGCTAAAATTATACCACCCCTGCAGAAAAATGCAACCCCCTGGAAAAAAGTTCTTTTATTATTCACAATTATGTGCTATGATTAGACTGTATAATTATGTGCTTGCAAGGAGTAAGATATGATCACAGTCAGCAATTTAGGTATGCAGTTCGGCGGTCAGTGGCTGTTTCAGCACGTGGATCTGCAATTTCTGCCCGGCAACTGCTACGGCATTATCGGCGCCAACGGCGCAGGTAAATCCACTTTTTTAAGAATTTTAACCGGTGAGCTGGACTCCACCACCGGCGCCATTGCCATCGACCCGGATAAGCGGGTATCCGTACTGAAGCAGAATCAGAACGCTTATGACGAATTTTCCGTTATGGACACGGTTATTATGGGCAACCAGCATCTGTACGATGTGATGAAAGAAAAGGATGCCATCTACGAAAAAGAGGATTTTTCCGATGAAGATGGTATCCGCGCCGCTGAACTGGAGGCTGAATTTGCCGAGATGGACGGCTGGGAAGCCGAATCCGATGCCTCCCGTCTGCTGCAGGGTCTGGGCATTTCCACCGATCTGCACTACGATATTATGGCAGACACCGACCCGAGACTTAAGGTGAAGGTGCTGCTGGCACAGGCGCTGTTTGGCAACCCCGACATCATTATGCTGGACGAGCCTACCAACAACTTGGATATTGAGGCCATCAACTGGCTGGAGGATTTCCTGCTGGACTTCCCCGGCATGGTCATCGCGGTCTCCCACGACCGTCACTTTTTAAATACTGTCTGCACCCACACCGTGGACATCGACTACGGCAAGATCAAGATGTACGTAGGTAACTATGACTTCTGGTATGAATC
>JAZUSG010000066.1:0-23719 GCA_045606605.1 Faecousia sp. | reverse complement strand
GTATCCCGTTGCCATTGTCTCCAACAAACCTGACAGTGCGGTGAAGGAGTTGTGCGCGGAATTCTTTCCCGGCGTTTTTGCGCTGGGCGAAACGCCGGCCTGTCCCCGGAAACCGGCACCGGATATGGTTTTCAAGGCGATGAAAGCCCTTGACGTGGAAAGCTGCATTTATGTAGGTGACAGCGAGGTAGATGTGATTACGGCAAAAAACGCCAATGTACCTTGCCTGAGTGTTCTGTGGGGCTTCCGGGATAAGGCCTGCCTGACAGAGCACGGCGCTACCCATTTTTGCGAAGATCCCAAGGATCTTCTGCGTATTTTAAAGGAAATGACCGACTATGGCAAATGAGTTTTACGCCCTGCTGGGGCGGATGCGCTACATCACCCGCTGGGGTCTGATGCGCAACACCTTTTCTGAGAATATACAGGAGCACTCCCATCAGGTGGCGGTGCTGGCCCACGCATTGGCGCTGATCCGCCGGGAGATTCTGCACCTGCCCGGTCCGGATCCGGACAAGTGCGCCGTTGCCGCATTGTATCACGATGCGTCGGAGATCCTCACCGGGGATCTGCCCACGCCCATTAAGTACTATAACCCGGACATTAAGCTGGCCTACAAGCAGGTGGAGCGGATCGCCGGAGAGCGGCTGCTGGAACTGCTGCCCCAGCAGCTGAAGGACTGCTACGCCCCGCTGATCTTTGAGGACGACGAATTGGTCAAGCCCGTGGTGAAGGCTGCGGACAAGCTCTCCGCTTACATTAAGTGCATTGAGGAGCAAAAGGCCGGCAACACAGAGTTTGACTCTGCCGCCGAGGCTACCCTGGCGGCTCTGCGGAAAACGGATCTGCCGGAGCTTACCTGGTTCCTTGAAAACTGCTTAGACCCCTTCCGAAAGAATTTGGATCAGCTGTAAGTCATTCCGAGCGAAGTCGAGGAATCTCAGAAGATAACTACAGGAAGAAACATAAGATAAGGGTTTAAAGGGGTGCGTTATGAATTATGTTTACATATTAACGAATCCTGCGTATACCGTTTTGTATATTGGTGTAACAAGCAATTTGATCAAAAGAGTTTATGAACATAAGCAGCACGCCGATCCGAATAGCTTTTCTGCAAAATATAATGTTACAAAGCTAATTTACTATGAAGGTACAGACGATATCAGAGTTGCAATTGAAAGAGAGAAGCAACTCAAAAAGTGGAGCAGAAAGAAAAAAGATGTGTTAATAGACACTATGAATCCTGAAAGAAAAGACTTGTATTCGCAATTGATCGGTTGAAAAAGACCGCGACAGCCATTTCCAGTGAAGTGGAGGAAGCTCCCAATGAGTATCCGTCTGGAAAAACATAGAGATCCCTCGACTGCGCTTCGCTCCGCTCGGGATGACAGGTCTGCCTGAAGGTTTTTAAAACTTTCATAGAAATTACGCAAAAACCGCCCTGCGTTTTACAGGGCGGTTAAAACTTGTTCTCATCAGGAAAATGTTCCATAATTTCCTCAACGGAGCATTGTAAAATATTACACAGCTTATCAATCGTATTGACTTCTACATTTTTGTTTTTTCGTAATCTGTTGATTTGGGAACGGTTGACATTATAATGTGTGTATAAATCATATTGTGAGATTTTACGGGCTTCCATCGTTTTCCAAAGCCGGTCATATTTTATCATTCCGTTTCCCTCCTTCTCCTTGCTTTTCTCTTATTATTGCCGTAAAATGAGAAAAGGAATAGTGTTCGTATAAGAACACTATATAAGGAGGTAGTATATGGAAACAGCGCTTTGAGAGCGAGTGTACGAATCAATGACTTGCCACGTCTCAGAGGAATACCGTATACCGGGGGTGGAAGATGCCTTTGCTGACAACAGCTTTTGTATGCAGAAGTATAGACAGATGTGGGATGCTTACGACCGTCTTTGTGAAAGATTGGGTGTAGAGGATGAAGATACCGATGTAGAATGTATCATCCAATGCCATATGGAAATACAGCGGGAGTTGTGTAAGAGGATGTTTTTGTACGGTCAAAAAACAGGATTTACAAAATTTTCATGAAAATTACGCAAATACCCCTTGCTTTTTCATCTTTGTTCTGCTATTATACACTCTGTTAGCACTCCTGTGTTTTGAGTGCTAATACTAAAAACTGTAGATAAATGCAGTGTTCCTGCAATCTAAATACCATTATGGAGGCATTACTATGAAACTGAAACCTATGGCAGATAACATCCTGCTCAAGGCCGCCGAAGCCCAGGAAACCACCGCTTCCGGCATTATTTTGGCTACCACCACCAAGGAAAAGCCCGGCATCTATGAGGTCGTTTCCGCTGGCCCCGGCACCAAGGACGTAACCGTTACCGTAAAACCCGGCGACAAGGTCGTGGTCGGCAATTTTGTTGGCAGCGACATTAAGCTGGACGGCGAGGACTATAAGTTCGTCAAGCAGGACGAGATCCTGGCAATCGTAACTGACTGATTTAGGAGGCAATTATCATGGCAAAACTGATCGTATACGGAGAAGACGCCCGTAAGAAATTGCAGAGCGGTATTGACAAGCTGGCCGATACCGTAAAGGTTACCTTAGGCCCTAAGGGCCGCAACGTGGTGCTGGGCAAGAAGTTCGGCGCTCCCCTGGTTACCAATGACGGTGTTACCATCGCCAAGGAAGTCGAGCTGGAAGACCCCTTTGAAAATATGGGCGCGCAGCTGACCCGCGAGGTGGCTACCAAGACCAACGATGTTGCCGGTGACGGCACCACCACCGCTACTGTTTTGGCCCAGGCCATCACCCGTGAGGGTCTGAAGAACCTGTCTGCCGGCGCAAACCCCATGGTAATGCGCAAGGGCATCGAAAAGGCTGTGGAAGCAGCCGTCGCTGCCATCCGTGAGCACTCTGTGCCCGTGAACGGCTCTGCTGACATCGCAAGAGTTGGTACCGTTTCCTCCGGTGACGAGTCCATCGGCGCGCTGATCGCAGAGGCTATGGACAAGGTCGGCACCGAAGGCGTGATCACCATTGAAGAGTCTAAGACCGCCGAGACCGGCCTGGATGTCGTGGAAGGTATGCAGTTTGACCGGGGCTATATCTCCCCCTATATGGTTACCGATACCGACAAGATGGAAGCTGTCTTGGATGACGCTTACCTGCTGATCACCGATAAGAAGATCTCCTCCATTCAGGAGATCCTGCCCATTTTAGAGCCTGTTGTGAAATCCGGCAAGAAGCTGATGATCGTTGCTGAGGATGTGGAAGGCGACGCACTGGCTACCCTGCTGGTTAACCGTCTGCGGGGCAACTTTAATGTTGTGTGCGTAAAGGCACCCGGCTTTGGCGACCGTCGCAAGGAAATGCTGCAGGATATCGCCATTCTCACCGGCGGTACTGTGATCTCCAGCCAGCTGAATATGGAGCTGACCGAGGCACAGCTGACCGATCTGGGTCACTGCCGTCAGCTGGTAGTTACCAAGGATTCCACCACCATCGTGGACGGTGACGGCACTGCCGAGGCAATTGCTGCCCGGGCTCAGCAGATCCGCGCCTCCATCCCCACCACCACCTCCGATTACGATCGGGAAAAGCTGCAGGAGCGGCTGGCAAAGCTTTCCGGCGGTGTTGCCGTTATCAAGGTCGGCGCACAGACCGAAGTGGCTATGAAGGAAAAGAAGCTGCGTGTTGAGGACGCGCTGAACGCTACCCGCGCAGCCGTGGAAGAAGGCATCGTGGCCGGCGGCGGCACTGCTCAGGTCAACGCCATCCCAGCAGTTGAGAAGCTGATCGCCAAGCTCTCCGGCGACGAAAAGACCGGCGCTAAGATCATCGCTACCGCTCTGCAGGCTCCCATCCGTCAGATCGCTGAGAATGCCGGCGTGGATGGCAGCGTGGTCTTTGAGAAGATCAAGAATTCCAAGAAAATCGGCTACGGCTACAACGCTTACACCGAGACCTATATGGATATGATCGAAAACGGCATCGTGGATCCCACCAAGGTTACCCGTTCTTCCTTAGAAAATGCCGCTTCCATCTCCGCTTGCGTGCTGACCACCGAAAGCCTGGTGGCCGACAAGCCCAATCCCGAAGCTGACGCTGCTGCTATGGCAGCCGCAGCCCAGGGCGGCGGAATGTACTAAGATAAAACACCCCACTAAAAAGCACCCCACCGGGGTGCTTTTTTAATTGACAATTGAAAATTGACAATTTTTGTCATTGCCAGTGGCGTGCACATTGGTGTGGCAATCTAAAGAAGGAAGTATAGCTTCCCACGACCAGTCTGCGGACTGGTCTCGAAATGACAATGGCAAAGCGGGCGGCCGATGGTCGCCCGTTTTTTGTTTTTATGACCCTTTTGTAAATTCTTTTGTTTTTCGCGGCACACTGTCTGTAAAACGCCGTTTTTTCGCGGCAAATCACGCCAGTTTCCGGCTTTTCTGGAATCAAGTGGAAATATGTCGAAAAGGGTCACATTTCCCTGTTGAAAGTTTGTATTTCTCCTCACATTTTGGGTTTTATTTAATTTTTTTACATTTTTTAAGGTGTTGCATATCTTCCGTTCTTATGCTATAATACACTGGATTTATAATCGGCTGAAGTATGCCTTTTTCGACAACAGTGTCGCAAATATAAAGAGAGCGAGAATAAAAATATGAATCAGAAAAGAAAGCAAATATCCGGCGTAAAAAGCCTGATCCGCAGCGCCGAGGGTTCTTTGGAAATTTTGCTGCTGGCCATTGCCTATTATTTTGTTTGGCGCTATGGGTACGAAGCCCAGCTGTTCCCCACCTATTTCGGTCTTGGCAAATACGTCCTTGCGGGCGTGTACGGTCTGATCGTACTGGTGCTGTTCTTTGCCTTTGACGGATTTAAATTCGGCTATTTAAAGGGCATTGACGTGCTGCTTTCCCAGTGGATATCCCTGTTCTTTACGAACTTTATCACCTATTGGCAGCTGTGCCTGATCGCAAACACCCTCATCACCCCTGTGCCTATGCTGATGATGCTGTTGGTGGGCGCAAGCATTGCCGCCGTTTGCGTGCTGGTGTTTACCTGGACGTACCATCAGATCTATATCCCCAAGAATATGGCCATGATCTTTGGCCGGGACAATGCGGTTACTCTGAAATTTAAAATGGAGACCCGCCCGGACAAGTATCAGATCAAAAAGCTGATCCCGGTGGAAGACGGCTTTGAGAGCATCTGCCGCCAGGTGGTAAATTTTGATGCAGTCATTATTAACGATGTACCCGCGCAGATCCGCAACGATATTTTAAAATTCTGCTATGAGAACCATATCCGCACCTATGTTGCCCCCAAGCTGTCGGACATCATCGTCCGGGGCGGCACCAGCATCAACCTGTTTGATACCCCGCTGCTGCTGGTAAAGGGCAACGGTCTGCTGCCCTCTCAGCGGTTCTTTAAGCGCCTGATGGATCTTGTGATCTGCCTGCCGGTTGCGGTGGTTGCCGCACCCTTTATGCTGCTGATCGCCATTGCCATCAAATTAGAGGACGGCGGCCCTGTGTTCTATAAACAGGCCCGGGCATCCTTAGACGGCAAGGTTTTCAACATTCTCAAGTTCCGCAGTATGATCGTGGACGCGGAAAAGGACGGCCGTTCCATCCCCGCCACCGAACGGGATCCCCGGATCACCAAGGTGGGTCGCTTCACCCGGGCAACCCGGCTGGATGAGCTGCCCCAGCTGCTCAACATCATTAAGGGCGATATGAGCATCGTAGGTCCGCGCCCTGAGCGGGTCGAGCATATGGAAAAGTACGGAAAGCAAATCCCCGAATTCGCTTTCCGCACCAAGGTAAAGGGCGGCCTTACCGGCTATGCCCAGGTCTACGGTAAATATAACACCTCTCCCTACGATAAGCTCCGCCTGGACCTGATGTATATTGAAAATTATTCCTTTATTTTGGACATCAAGCTGATTCTGATGACCATCCGTATTCTGTTTAAGAAAGAGAGTACCGAAGGCTTTGACAAGGCGGAAGAGGCCCAGCGTATGACCGAGGAAGCCCTCCAGCAGATGCACGATGAGCGGCAGAAGGAAAAAGAGCAAGAGGTCCTGCTATGAAAACGGCGGTTTGTATCAGCTGCACCCATCATTATGGGGAGCGGGTAGCGCCCATAGAGCAAGTGCTGCAGGCGGCAGGCTACACCTGCACCTACATTACCTCGGACTTTCACCACACCTCTAAAAAACCCCACAAGGTAGATCTGCCCCACTGCATGCAGATCCCTACCTTGCCCTATCAGAAAAACATTTCCGTTCAGCGGATCGTCTCCCATATGCGCTTTGCCCGGGACGCCTTCCGCCAGGTGCGCAAATTAAAGCCGGATCTTCTCTATGTGGAAGTTCCGCCCAATTCCCTGTGCCGGGAAGCTGCCCGGTATCGGAAAAAGCACCCCCATACCCGGCTGATTCTGGACATTTTCGACCTGTGGCCGGAAAGTTTTCCCAGCAACCGGCTGAAGAAGCTTTTGAAGCTGCCCTTTGGCGCATGGGCGTGGGTGCGCAACTGCGGTCTGCCCGGCGCAGACCTGGTGCTGACAGAATGCGACCTGTTCCGGGAAAAGCTGCAAAAGCATTTAAAGGACACCCCCACCCACACCTTGTACCTGTGCCGGGAAAAGGCTACCTGCAACGTCCCCGTTGTACCGGAACAGGGCGGTATGCACCTTTGCTATTTGGGTTCGATCAATAACATCATTGATATTCCCACCATTTCTGCCTTAATTGGGGAAATCGGAAAAATTTTACCCGTCACCTTGCACATCATCGGCGACGGTGAATCCCGGGATGCCTTTATTGCCGCAGTGGAAGCGGCCGGCGCCCAGGTGATCTTCCACGGCAAGATCTACGACGGCGCCGAAAAGCAGGCCATTTTCGACCGGTGCAGCTTCGGCCTGAACATTATGAAAGACTCTGTTTGCGTTGGCCTGACGATGAAATCTTTGGACTATTTTGCCGGCGGACTGCCCATCCTAAATACCATCGGCGGTGATACAGAGCGCCTGGTACAGACGCAGCAGATGGGTATCAACCTCTGCCGGGAAAACCTTGCAGAAACCGCACGTTTGGCGGCCGCGGTCTCTCCGGAAGCCCTGCTTACCATGCGGCAAAACACCCTGCAGACCTTCCACACCCTTTTCTCTCAAAAAATCTTTTCTGAGGAACTGACAAAACTACTATAACTTTTCAGGCGGTGAATGCATGAAAAAGCTATTTTGGCTCTTCCCTATTTTGTTTTTAATCGATAATATTTTGGGTCTTAACGGCTATCAGTTTACTGTGTTTGGCATTGGTATCCGGATCCTTCTGTTCGGCCTGAGTGCAGTATCCCTTTTTCTATACTGCATTTACACTGTGCGTGCCCAGAAGATCTGCCTAACGAAGAAAACGCCGGGACAGACCCATTTTCTCCGTTACTGCAAACCCATCGATGGGGTTGTGGCCGGATTTTTATGCTTAAATTTCCTGTGGGCAACGGTGATCCCGGTGATGCAGGGCGGCAGTTTGCGCGCTGGTATCAAGGATTTCAGCACCCTGCTGGTGCTGGTACTGTACTTCCCCTGCGCCTTTTTGATACGCACCGGAGAACTTAAGCTTCGCAGTCTGCTAAAATGGCTGTACCCCCTGCTGCTGATCCTCTCCCTGTGGCACAGTGTGATGTACATCGGTGAGATCCTCGCTCCCGGTTTCTATGAATCCTACTACGATTTTATCGACTACATCTCCTTTGGCACTGCCGTGCGCACCGATGTGGTGCTGGGCTTTGGCATTACCCGGATCATTCAGGTTACCTCTGTTTTCCTGATCCCGGCAATGCTGCTGAGTTTGGAGGATTTTACCGGCAAGCTGCGCATTTTCTCTTTCGCCGCTTTGGCGCTTAGCCTGTTTGCGGTACTCATCACCTACACCAAATCCATTTGGTACGGCATTTTGGCAGGTATCGCCCTGGCGATGCTGGGTATTTTACTGTGCTGCAAGGCTGCCGCTGTGAGAAAGCGCGTCCTTGTCTTTGGCGGCGCGTTGGTGCTGCTGTTTAGCCTGTTTAACTTCGTTTGTTTGGATAACACCGTCCTCTCCCGCGCCTTCAATGTGGCCCGGGCGGACTCCCTGTCTTCTTTGGATGCCCAAATTGCCGATCTGCAGCAGCAGCTGAACCAGCTGCAGCCGGATGATCCGTCCAACCCTTCTGGCCCCTCCGATCCCAACGGGAATGATGCGGCAGAGGATCTTGCCCAGCAGATCGAAAAGCTGCAGCACCAAATGCAGGACATCGCCGGCACCCAGGAGGCCAACGCTCAGCGCGCCCAGCAACAAAGAGCGCTGCTGAACAAATGGTCCGGCAGCAAACTGCTGGGCTATGGCTACGGCGCTTATGCGGAAGATTGCATCCGCAACGAAAGCTTCCCCTATATGTATGAAAGCCTACTGCCCGCAATGCTCATGAAGCTGGGTCTTGTGGGAATGCTGGGATGGGGACTTTTTGTACTGGCGCTGGTGATCTTTGCCGTAAAAGCTATGTGGAAGAAGCCTGTTCGCTTCTGGTGCTGGCTGGGCACAGCCCTTGCCTACGCTATGGCGGTGCAGACCAATCCCTTCCTGTTTACTTTCGCCGGTATTTCCCTGATGCTATACCTGCTTTTGTATCTTACCGGCACACAAGAGGAATGCTAACACTATGAATGTGATCGTAATGTCCACCTACAACGGAAAAGCCTATCTGCAGGAGCAGCTGCGCAGTGTATTGGAGCAGACGGTGTCCGATTTTCTGCTGCTGATCCGGGATGACGGCTCTTCTGACGGAACCGGGGATCTGCTCCGGGAACTCACTGACCCCCGGGTGCGGCTGATACTGGGCGAAAATTTAGGACCTGCGGGCAGCTTTTTTGCCCTGCTGGAGGCGGCCCGGCAGGAAAATGCAGATTTCGTGTTTTTCTGTGACCAGGACGACATTTGGATGCCGGACAAGCTGGAACGGCTTTTGGTGGAAATGGGCAAATGCCCCGCCGGACCGGCGCTGGTCTTTTCCGATTTTGCCATGATCGACGGCAGCGGCAGCGTTACCGGCGATTCCTACACCGCTATGGCCCAGCTGCGCATCCCCGCTGATGGGAACTTTTTCCCCAAGCTGCTGGCCCAGCCCTATGTCTTCGGCTGCGCATCGGTACTGAACCGGGAGCTGCTGGAGCTGGTGAAAGACCCCCCGGCCGGAATTGAAATGTACGATTGCTGGATCGCGCTGGTTGCCTCCCTTTTGGGAACGGTGCGGTATCTCCCCCAAAGCACCATCTACCACCGCTTCCATAGCAGCAATGCCACCGGTCGGAGCGGTATGAACAGCCTTGCCGCCCGGGTGCGGCGGGTGACCCAAAACTTCCAAAAGCAGGCAGAAAACACCGCCCTGCGGCTACATCAGGCGCAGCTACTGCTGGACCGGTACGGAGATTCCCTCTCGGATGCCCAGCGCAAAATGCTGCGTCAGTTGGCAAAAGCCGGGAAAACCGGTGGCCTTTCCCCGGTAAAAACTTTGAAAAAATATGACGTTTCCCGTGGCGGACGGCTGCAAAACAGCTTTTTCTACTTAACCGCTATGGGGAAAGGAGACAGATAACGTGGATACCAATGTAATCGCCCTGTACTTCCCCCAATTCCACCGCACCAAGGAAAACGATGCCTGGTGGGGTGAGGGATTTACCGACTGGACCAATGTACGGCTGGGTACACCCCAGTACGAAGGACACCGGCAGCCCCGGGTTCCCTTAAACGACAATTACTATGATCTGACCGATATTGACGTGATCCGCTGGCAGGCGGAGCTTGCCAAGAAATATGGCATCGGCGGCTGGGCGATCTACCACTACTGGTTTGACGACCACGTGCAGATCCTGGAAAAACCCAAGGAAATGATCCTGCAGCACAAGGAGATCGATATCCCCTTCTGCCTGACCTGGGCCAATGAGACCTGGGCGCGCCGCTGGGAGGGTAACGACAAGGAAGTGCTCCTGCTGCAGACCCACACCCCCACCAAGGAAAAATGGAAGACCCATTTTGACTATTTGCTTCCCTATTTTCAGGACGCCCGGGCCATCCGGATCGACGGCAAGATCCTGTTTCAGATCTACCGCCCCCATCTGATCGACCAGGTGGGTGATATGCTCCGGTACTGGCGACAGCTGGCTCGGGATGCCGGTATTGGCGAGATGTACTTTATGGCGGTGAAATCCTTCGACTTCCCGGACAATGCCATTTTGGACGAATTTGACGGTGTTCTGCTGTTCCAGCCCCACGCCGCCACCAACTCCAAGAAGGCCAAGGGATCACAGATCTATTTGGAAAATCTGTTGCGCCATCTGCCGGAAAAGTGGGTGGAAAAGCTGCGCACCCTGCGCACCCGCAACCGCACAAGCTGCAAGATCTACAACTACGAAAAGATCTGGGATATTATCCACAGTGAAAATTTCCGGTACAAGGATAAGGATGTGTTCCAAATGGGCTTTATGGCCTGGGATAACACCGCCCGGTACCGCAACAAGGCAACCATCTACGATGGCTGCACCCCCGCCCTGTTCGAAGATAACTTCCAAAAGCTTTACGCAAAGGCTCAGCAAAATGCTGAGGGCAAGCGTTTTGTTTTTATCAATGCCTGGAACGAATGGGCAGAAGGTACCTATCTGGAGCCGGACACCGACCACGGATACGGATACTTGGAAGCCATCCGGCGCATCACAAAGAAAGAAGGTAGCGTATGAAAGGTATTATCTTAGCCGGCGGTTCCGGCACCCGTCTCTACCCCCTGACTCTGGTCACTTCCAAGCAGCTGCTGCCCGTCTATGACAAGCCTATGATCTACTACCCCATGTCTACGCTGATGCTGGCCGGCATCCGGGACATTCTCATCATCTCCACCCCCACCGACACCCCCCGTTTCCAGCAGCTGCTGGGCGACGGCAGCCGGTACGGCGTGAATTTAAGTTATGCGGTGCAGCCCTCTCCCGACGGACTGGCGCAGGCCTTTATCATCGGCAAGGAATTCGTCGGCGACGATACCTGCGCGATGGTGCTGGGTGATAACATTTTCTACGGCAACGGCTTCAGCGCCATTTTGGCCCGGGCCTGTGAAAACGCAGAAAACGGCCGGGCCACCGTATTCGGCTACCATGTTCACGATCCGGAGCGGTTCGGCGTGGTGGAATTCGACGAGACCGGCAAGGCCATCTCCATCGAGGAAAAGCCTGCCCAGCCCAAGTCCAACTATGCGGTTACGGGTCTCTACTTCTACCCCAAGGGTGTCTCTGCACGAGCCGAGCAGGTAAAACCCTCTGCCCGGGGCGAGCTGGAGATCACCACCCTCAACGATATGTACCTGCAGGACGGCTCTCTTAGCGTTGAGCTTTTAGGCCGCGGCTTTGCCTGGCTGGACACCGGTACATTTAAGAGCCTGCTGGAGGCTGCCGAATTTGTGGAAATGAATCAGAGCCGGCAGAATGTGCAGATCTCCGCTCCCGAAGAGATCGCCTATGTAAAGGGCTGGATCAACAAGGCGCAGCTGCTGGATGCCGCTGCAGCCTACGGCAAATCCCCCTACGGCGAACATCTGCGCCGGGTGGCAGAGGATAAGCTGCGTTTTATTGAAAAACATTAAGGAGAAACTGTTATGACTATTATCGTTACCGGCGGCGCCGGCTTTATCGGCTCCAATTTCGTGTTCCATATGCTGGATAAGTACCCGGACTACCGCATCGTATGTCTGGACAAATTGACCTATGCAGGCAATCTGTCCACTCTGGCACCTGTGATGGACAATCCCAAATTCCGCTTTGTAAAGCTGGATATTTGCGACCGGGAGGGTGTTTACAAGCTGTTTGAAGAAGAGCATCCCGATGTGGTGGTGAACTTCGCCGCCGAGAGCCACGTGGACCGCTCTATCGAAAATCCCGAGATCTTCCTGCAGACCAACATCCTGGGCACCCAGGTGCTGATGGACGCCTGCCGCAAGTACGGCATACAGCGCTATCATCAGGTCTCCACCGACGAAGTCTACGGCGATCTGCCCCTGGACCGTCCCGACCTGTTCTTTACCGAGGAGACTCCCATCCATACCAGCTCCCCCTACTCCTCCTCCAAGGCCGGAGCAGACCTGCTGGTTATGGCTTACCACCGCACCTACGGCCTGCCCGTAACCATCTCCCGCTGCTCCAACAACTACGGCCCCTACCACTTCCCGGAAAAGCTGATCCCCCTGATGATCGCTAACGCCCTGGCCGACAAGCCCCTGCCCGTTTACGGCGAGGGTCTGAATGTCCGGGACTGGCTGTATGTGGAAGACCACTGCAAGGCCATCGACCTGATTATCCACAAAGGTCGCGTAGGCGAAGTATATAATGTAGGTGGCCACAACGAAAAGCAGAACATTGAGATCGTAAAGATCATCTGCAAGGAACTGGGTAAGCCCGAAAGCCTGATCACCCACGTAGGTGACCGGAAGGGTCACGATATGCGCTACGCCATCGACCCCACCAAGATCCACACGGAGCTGGGCTGGCTGCCGGAAACCAAGTTCGAAGACGGTATCAAAAAGACCATCCAGTGGTATCTGGACAACAAGGATTGGTGGCAGACCATCATCTCCGGCGAGTACCAGAACTACTACGAGAAGATGTACAGCAACCGTTAATTGCTCTTTATTGTAGGGGTCGCCCAGTGGTCGACCCGAAACGATTTTATTAAAATCGTTCCCTTTGCGGGGCGTCGAAGGCGCCGCCCCCTACGAAATGAATTATCCGTCAGGAGTTTTCCCTATGAAAATATTTGTAACCGGTGTGGGTGGCCAATTGGGCCACGATGTGATGAACGAACTGCATAAACGGAGTTATGTGGGCGTGGGCAGTGATATTGCTCCCGCCTACAGTGGCGTTCAGGACGGCTCTGCCGTGTGCGCTATGGACTATGTGCCTATGGATATTACCAACGCCGCACAGGTGCAGCAGGTGCTGGAAGCGGTGCGCCCGGATGTGGTGATCCACTGCGCCGCCTGGACGGCAGTGGACCTGGCAGAGGACGAGGACAAGCAGGAAAAGGTCCGGGCCATCAATGCCGGTGGCACCCAAAATATTGCCACGGTCTGCAAAAAACTCGACTGCAAAATGGTCTACATCTCCACCGACTATGTGTTCGACGGACAGGGCGACACCCCCTGGCAGCCGGATTGCAAGGACTATAAGCCCTTAAATGTCTACGGCCAGACCAAGCTGGAAGGGGAACTGGCTGTGGCAAACACCCTGGAGAAGTACTTTATCGTGCGGATCGCCTGGGTCTTTGGCCGCAACGGCAACAATTTCATTAAAACTATGCTGAACATCGGCAAGAAGTATCCGGAGCTGCGGGTTGTCTGCGATCAGATCGGCACACCCACCTATACCTTAGACCTGTCCCGGCTGCTGGTGGATATGGTGGAGACGGAAAAATACGGCTACTACCACGCCACCAACGAGGGAGGATTCATCTCCTGGTACGATTTTGCCTGTGAGATTTTCCGCCAGGCCGGTTACGACACCAAGGTAAACCCGGTAACTACCGTAGAGTACGGCCTAAGTAAGGCCGCCCGACCCTACAACAGCCGGCTGGATAAGCAGAAACTCACCCAAAACGGCTTTGCGCCCCTGCCCACCTGGCAGGACGCTTTAACTCGCTATCTGAAGGAGATCAGTGAATAATGGGACAGATTACAGTAGAAAAAAACGTCGGTGGGATTGAAGGTCTTTGCGTCATTCAGCCCGCTGTCCACGGCGACAACCGGGGCTACTTTATGGAGACCTATTCCCAGCGGGATATGGAGGAGGCCGGTATCTGCATCCAATTTGTGCAGGACAACCAGTCTATGTCCGTGAAGGGCGTACTGCGGGGTCTGCATTTTCAGAAGAACTTCCCCCAGACCAAGCTGGTGCGGGCCATCCGCGGCAGCGTTTTCGATGTAGCAGTTGACCTGCGAAGCGGCTCTGCCACCTACGGCAAGTGGTACGGCGTACTGCTGACCGAGGAAAACAAGAAGCAATTTCTCATCCCCAAGGGCTTTGCCCACGGTTTTTTGGTGCTCACCGACACCGCCGAGTTCTGCTATAAGTGCGATGACTTCTATCACGCAAATGACGAAGGCGGTCTTGCCTGGAATGACCCGGCCATCGGGATTCAATGGCCGGAGGTGGTGGGCAATTACGCCGGTACTGCCAGCGCAGAGGGCTACACCCTGTCCGACGGCACACCCCTAAACTTAAGCGAAAAGGACCAAAAGTGGACCTGCCTGCAGGACATCTCCGGGAGCAGCCGATGAACGGGCCGCGCATCTCGGTGCTGGTGCTGACCTACCATCCCCAAAAAGAGGCGCTTTTTGCCACCCTGAAATCTGCCGTTTGGCAGCAGGATTGCGATTTTGAGATCCTCCTCTGCGATGACGGCTCTCCCGACTTCTTCGAAGGGGACGTCCGGGCCTTTTTGGACGGCTGCGGCTGCAGCTATCAGATCCTCGCCCACAGGGAAAATCAGGGCACGGTGAAAAACATTTTAGACGGTGTTTCCGCCGCCCGGGGTCAGTATGTAAAACCCATCTCCCCGGGAGACCTGTTTTACGACGAACACACCCTGCGGGATACGGTGGCCTTTATGGAAAAGCACGAAGCTATGGCTGCCTTTGGCGGCCTGCTGTATTATAGCTGCGACGGGGAATTGCAGGTGAAAAATTTAGCAAATCCCTGCCTTTCCCACCTGTACCGGGCCGATCGCCCCTATTCCCACCGCCGGGCCGCCAAGCACCAGACCGTTTATAACGATTTTCTCTGCGGCGCAGCGGGTATTTACGAAAAAGAAGCCTTTTTCCAGGCGCTGCAGACCATTTCCCCTGCGGTGCGGTTTGCAGAAGACATTGTCTTTCAGCTTTTTGCCGCCCAGGGTGTGCGGATCTACAAAATAGACCGGCACATCGTATGGTATGAACACGGCAGCGGCATCTCCACCCAGAAAAAGAAGGGTTTTACCCGGGTGGAGGAGGATTTCTACCGGTTCTACCCCTATTTTGCCACCCTTTTCCCCAAAGATCCCTATCCCCGGCGGGCCATCCGCATTTGGGAAGCCCGGAAAAACGGCAGCAAAACGCGAAATCTCCTTCTGAAGCTCCTGCCGGATCGCCTGCTCTTTAGTCTCCGGGCAAGACTTCAGAAACGCAAAATGACCGTAACCCCTTACAGCGCGGAATTTTTCCACCGCTGTCACAGATAACGCGAAAGGATCAGGTGGGCGCGCCCATCTGCGGTAACCATATGGATGTGAAAATCTATAACTTCCCGCCCCACGGCGATGACCGGGGTCAGTTGGTGGCCATCGAGACCGGAAACGATATTCCCTTCCCCATCCGGCGGGTATACTACATTTACGATACCCTGACCGATGTGCGCCGGGGTTTCCACGCCCACCGGAACTTAGAGCAGATCCTCATCTGCGTCAGCGGCAGCTGCAAGATCCATTTGGACGACGGCAGTTCCACCGCAGAGGTGGTGCTGGACGATCCCACCAAGGGTCTGTACATCGCTAACGATATGTGGCGGGAGATGTACGATTTCTCTGAGGGCGCGGTGCTGCTGGTGCTGGCATCCCAGCATTATGATGAAGCGGATTATATCCGCAATTATGACGCCTTTATGCAAATGATCAAGGAAAGAAAGGAAAACGCCTGATGAACATTCCTTTTGTCAGTTTTAAGCCCCTGGAAAAGGAGCTGGATGCTCCGCTGCGGGGCGCATTTAACCGGGTGTTTGAGAGAAGCTGGTACATTGAAGGCCAGGAAGATGCCGCATTTGAAAAGGCTTTTGCCGCCTACTGCCAGCAAGACTACTGCGTGGGTGTGGGCAACGGCCTGGATGCTCTGATGCTGGTACTGCGGGCGTTGGAGATCGGGGAAGGCGACGAAGTGATCGTCCCCTCCAACACCTACATTGCCACCGCTTTGGCGGTTACCTATGTGGGCGCAACGCCGGTACTGGTGGAACCGGACATCCGCACCTACAACATAGACCCGGCAAATATCGAATCCCACATCACCGAAAAGACCAAGGCCATTATGCCCGTCCACCTGTACGGTCAGAGCTGTGATATGGACCCCATTTTGGAAATTGCCAAAAAGCATAATCTGTATGTGATCGAGGACTGCGCCCAGGCCCACGGCGCTACCTACAAGGGTAAGCGCGTCGGCTCCTTTGGCGATGCTGCCGGCTTTAGCTTCTACCCCGGCAAGAACTTAGGCGCGCTGGGCGATGCCGGCGCGGTGGTCACCGGAAACGAGGAAATTGCCAAAAAGGTCCGCGCCTTGGGCAATTACGGCTCTGATTATAAGTATCACCACATTTATAAGGGCTGCAACTCCCGTTTGGATGAGCTGCAGGCAGCATTCCTGGCAGCCAAGCTGCCGATTATGGACAAGGTAAACGACGACCGCCGGGCAACGGCAAACAAGTACCTTTCCGGCATCAAAAATCCCCTCATCACCCTGCCCTATGTAATGGAATCTACCCAGCCGGTATGGCATATCTTTGCCGTCCGCTGCCAAAATCGGGATCGCCTTGCCGCCTATCTGCAGGAAAAGGGCATCGGCACCAACAAGCACTATCCCATCGCCATCCATCTGCAGGAGTGTTACAAGGATTTAGGCCTGCGGGAAGGGGATCTCCCCATCGCCGAGGAGATCAGCGCCACCCAGCTGAGCCTGCCCATGTACTACGGTATGACCGACGAAGAGATCCAGTATGTGATCGACGCAATTAACGCCTATCAGGAGAACTAAGATGACGAAACAACCCAGATCCTCCAATATTGAGCTTTTGCGGATCCTTACCATCTTTGGTGTGGTGGTGCTCCACTATAACGGCAATGTGGCGCTGGGTCTTGTAAATCCCGGAACAGTCAATCACCATTTGCTGCTCACCTTGGAGATCCTGTTTATCTGCGCGGTGAATCTGTTTGTGCTGATCTCCGGCTATTTCCTCTGTCAAACCCAAAAGCGCAGCGGCCTGAAGGCCCTGGAATTGGTCATTCAGGTGATGGCCTTTGGGGTCGCAAAGTACCTGGTAACGGTGATCCTTGGCCGGGCGCCGTTCTCCCTGCTGACGCTAATGGTCTCCGCCGTACCCAATAACTACTATGTGACCCTGTATGTGGCGGTGTATCTGCTGTCCCCCTATGTGAATATCCTGCTGAAAAAACTCAGCGACCGGCAGTTTACAGTGCTGCTGGTTCTCTACGGCACACTGTTTGCCCTTTGGCCCACTGTGCTGGATATGGTTTACGCCACCACCGGCTTTAACTTTAACGGCCTGTATCCCACCAATTCCGGCGGCAGCCAGTTTGGCTACAGCTTCTTAAACTTCTTGCTGATGTACCTGCTGGGCGCATACTTGCGCCGGTGCAAGCCGGGGAAATGCTCCTATGATTTTCTGGGCGCCGGTGTATGCTTTGCCGTTTTGCTTCTTTGGCAGCTTTACTACCCCTCCGTTGCCCGGGCCTACTGCAATCCCTTTGTGATCGGTCTGGCGGTGTTTATTTTCCGCCTGTTCCTCCGGATCGATTTCTCCAGCCGGCTGGTAAATACCCTGGCAAAGGGCGCCTTTACCTGCTTCCTGCTCCACGATTTCTTCCTGCCCCACATTGGCATCGGCCGGGTGGTAAATGGAAATATCTGCATCCTGTTTGCCCATTTGCTGCTCTCCTGCAGCGCCATTTTCCTTATCTGCTTCGCTGCCTGGTGGGTCTATGAAACCATCACCCGCCCCATTTATAAGCTATTTTCCAAGCATTTTGGCAAATTGGATGCCCTACTATCCCCCACCGGGGAAAACGAGGTAACACAATGAAGGTTTTGATGATCGCCAGTTGGTATTTCCCCAAGGATGCCCCTGTGATGACCGCAGGTGTATTCCACTACGAGCAGTCCATGGCCCTGCAGAAATACTGCGACACGGCGCTATACTACCCCTATGATACCACGCTGCCCACCGACTTTTCGAAAAAAGAGGAGCGGGGACTTCTGACCTACCGGAGAAAACCGGCAAAATCCCCCGTACCCAAACTGTCCTCTCTTCTTCATAAACGGCAGATCATGGGCGATCTGAAGCGGATCTGCGCAGAATTTCAGCCGGACGTGATCCACGCCCACTGCGGCATCCCCGCCGGCAGAATTGCGGTGCAGTTCGGTAAAAAATACGGCTACCCGGTGGTGATCACCGAGCACTGCCCTATGGAGCAGCTGCCGGTGGAAAACGAAACCTTCCGCCGGAAACTGCACTATGCTTACAACGGCAGCAGCGCCAATGTATGCGTCTCCCGGGACTCTATGGAGCGGCTGCAGCCCCATTTTGCCGATTGCGGCTTCCGGGTCATCTATAACGGCATCCTCTCCCCGGAGAACGTGCCCATGGAAGATGCCGTGTACGCAAGGCCGGGTGCAGTCAACTGCTGCATTGTGGCTGCCTTCTATAGCCTGGATATTAAAGGCTATCAGTTCCTGCTGCCTGCCATCGCCCGGCTGAAGCAGGAAGGCTTCCCGGTAGTGCTGCATATTTGTGGCGCGGGAGACTATTTTGAACATTATGTAAACCTCGCAAAAGAGCTGGACATTGAAGACTGCGTGATCTTCTATGGCAACTGCTCCAAGGCAAAGGTCTACTCCATCGTGTCCCAAATGGACTTTAACATCTCCGCCAGCCTGTTTGAATGCTCCGGCGTGTCCGTAGAAGAGGCGCTGCTGCTGGGAAAACCTATGCTGGTCACCCGCTCCGGCGGCGCAAACTCCTTAGTCAACGACGATGTGGCCATCGTGGTGGACAAGGGCAGCGTGCATGCGCTAGTGGACGGTATCAAACAGATGGCAAAACGGCTGCCGGACTTTGATGCCGCCGCCATCCGGGCCTATGCGGAGGAAAATTTTGAAATCGACCATGTGAGCCGCCAGTATATGGCGCTGTACGAATCCCTGAAAAGGAATCCCTAAGGAGTGTTTCTATGCCAGTTCTCAGCATCGTGGTGCCTGTTTACAATGCAGAGGCCTATCTTGCTGCCTGTATTGACAGTCTGTTGGCCCAAAATATGGAAACCCCGGAGATCATTTTGGTAAATGACGGCTCCCGGGATCAAAGCGGCGCGATCTGCGATGCCTATGCGGGCAAACACCCCACCATCCGGGTGATCCACAAGGAAAATGAGGGGCAGACCGCTACCCGCAAGGCCGGTCTTCGGCTGGCAACGGGCAAATATGTGGCCTTCGTGGACAGCGATGACTGGGTCGAACCCACCACCTTCCCTCCGATGGTGGCTTTGGCAGAGCAGCACGGCGCAGACCTGGTGGCCACCGGCTTTATCCGGGAATTTGACGATCGGCAGGAAAACGGCGCTAACGCCTGTCCCTCCGGCATCTATACCGGAGAAAAATGCCAGTGGCTGCGGGAAAACGCGCTTTTCTATGTTCCGAAAATGGCAGAAGGCATCGTCCCTGCCCTTTGGGCAAAGATCTTCCGCCGGGAAACCCTGGCAGCGGGTATTTTGTCCCGCAACGACACCATCCGTTTCGGTGAGGACTCCCTTTGCACCAATTCCGCCCTGGCCCTTGCCCGGTGCGTGGTGGTGGATAATGCCCTCACCGGCTACCATTACCGGATCTGGGGCGGTTCGATCTCCCACGCCTATTACCCCAACTACACCCGGGATCTGAACATTTTGTATGACGAACTGAAAAAAATCCGCAGCGATCTGCCGGCTGACACCGCAGAAGCGCCCCTGTCTTATAATTATGTAAACCTGTTTTTAGGTAACATTTTACAGGAACTGTCCCACCGGGCTGGACTGGGAGAAAGATACCGCAATCTCAAAAAACTCGCCCGGGATCCCCGTTTTCAGCACGCGATACGCTATGTTGACCCCCAGCATTTTCCAAAACCTTTGGATCGCTACCTGCGACTGATGGCCCAGGGACGGCCTTTTATGGTAATGGCGCGCTACTTTGCCGCTGCCGCTTTGAGAAAATGCAAACGTCTTGTTACCCACAGATAGGAAGAATTTATGGAATTTAACAACCGTTCCCGCAATTTAAATGCCGCTTTGGCCTCTGCCTCGGGTCTGATCCAGCAGGTGGTGCAGGTGGTGGGTAATTTTGTCTACCGTACCATCTTCCTGATGATCCTGTCCAAGGAATATTTGGGCATAAACGGCCTGTTTTCCAACATTTTGCAGCTGTTTTCCCTGGCAGAATTGGGCGTGGGCAGCGCCATTTTATACAGTATGTACAAGCCATTTGCCCAGCAGGATGTGCCCAAGATCAATGCCCTGGTAGGGTTCTATCGTCGGGTCTATACCATTGTTGGCGCAACGGTTTTGGCCATCGGCATTGCCCTGTTCCCCTTTATCCACACGGTGGTGGATGTGTCGGAAGTGCCGGCGGATGTGAATCTGACGCTGGTGTACTTCCTGTTTGTGATCCAGAGCGTATCCAGCTACCTGTTCGTATATAAGCAGTCGGTGCTGATGGCAGATCAGCGCGCCCATATGGTGTCGCTGTTTAACTGCGGCCTGCAGCTGGTGAGTATTATCGTCAAGATCACCGCGCTGCTGATCACAAAGCATTACGAACTGGTGCTGTTTTGTGATATCGTTGCCGGTATTTTGATCAACTGGCTCTTTAGCCTGTGGATCTCCGGGAAATACCGCTCTGTTTTCCGGGGCAAAAATAAGCTGAGCCGGGAGGAAAAGCAGAAAATTTACGCCGACACCGGCGGACTTCTGTGCCATAAGATCGGCTCCGTCATCGTTACCAGCACCGATAATATTGTTCTTTCCAAATATGTGAGCCTGGCAGCGGTGGGTATCTACTCCAACTATGCCATCATCATTTTGTCCATTACCAACGTTGCCGTGCGGATCTTTGGCAGCCTTGTCCCCTCTATTGCAAACTATGTGCTGACGAAAACCGTGGAGGAGAGCCGCCGGCTCTTTAAGCGGCTGCTGTTTGCCAACCTTTGGTTTGCCAGCTTTACCACCGTGTGTCTGTACCTGCTGATGAACCCCTTTATCCGCCTGTGGTTGGATGAAAGCTTCCTTCTTGCCCCCTTTGTGGTGGTTTGGATCTGCCTGCAACATTTTCTGCAGGTCTCCCGGCTGACCGCCAACAATTTCATCAACGGCTGCGGCCTGTTTATGAAGGACCGGATCCGTCCGCTGATCGAAAGCGCCATCAATTTGGCGGTGTCCATTTGGCTGGCCAAGGCAATCGGCATTGCCGGTGTGTTCATCGGCACCTGTGTCAGCGGCATTTGCACCTATTACTGGCGGGAACCCCACCTGGTGTATAAGCATTTCTTCAAATCCGGCCAGTGGGAATACTGGCTGACCCTGCTGGGATGGCTGGCGCTGACGGGTCTTCTGTGCCTGGGCGGTGAGTTGGCGCTGGTCCACTTCCCGGATACCTGGCTGGGCTTTGTGGGCAAGGTGCTGGTGGCCGGCATCGCTCCTAACGCCATCATTTTGGCCATCTTCTTCCGCACTGACCCCTGCCGCTACTTCTTCGGGTTCGTCACCCGGAAGCTGAGCAGCCTGAAAAAACGGACATAACCAAGGAGGCGCCTATGAAACTTAGGAAATTACAAGAAAAAGACGCCCCGCTGATGTTAGAGTGGATGCACGATGAAAGCGTGGTTGCCAAGCTGGCGGCAAATTTTGCCGCTAAGACCTTGGCCGATTGTCAGAATTTTATCGCTGCCAGCCAAGGGGATCCGGAGAACCTCCATTTGGCGATTGCCGACGATGCTGACACCTATATGGGTACGGTGAGCCTTAAGCACATCGACCGGGCCGCCGGTACGGCTGAATTTGCCATCACCGTCCGGGCCTGTGCTATGGGCAAGGGTTTCTCCCGGTTTGGTATGGAGAGCATCCTGAAAATGGGAGTGGCTGAACTGGGTCTTCCCGCCATTTACTGGTGCGTCAGCCCCGCAAATGCCCGGGCCGTGCGGTTTTACGACAAAAACAGCTATGCCCGCACAAGCTCTGTGCCGGCAACCATCCTGCAGGCTTATCCCGGGGATATGCCCCTGATTTGGTACGTTTACACCGGCTGATTTTCCAAAAATAAACTGCTGCGGAACAAGTTTCCGCAGCAGCTTTTTTATAATTGGGCAAATTTCTGCCATACTGAATATAAGAGGTGGGTAGCGTGAAACGACTTTTTTGTGTGGCAGTGATTAGCCTGATGCTTTGCGGCTGCGCCGGTGGAAAGCCCCACGCCGGTCATCGGGTGGTTACGGGGGTGCAGGTGCGCTACCAGCAGCAAGACCGGGTTATGGAGCGCACATACACCAAATCCGCCAGCATCCGTTCCATTTTAAATTATCTGCGAATCTTGGACCCCTTTGGGCCGGTAAAGCCGGTGGGAAATGCCGACACATTCTGTCAGATCACACTGCAGTATTCCCAAGGCCCGGACCGGATATACCTGCAGCAGGGTCAGCAGTTTCTGCGGCAGGATGATGGCGATTGGCAGGCTATCAATTCCTCCCGGGCAAGTCTTTTGTATGGACTGCTCCTGCTGCTTCCGTCGGACTGAAAAGGGCATGAAATAACCCCTGACTTTTTCGTCTAACCACGACGGCAAGTCAGGGGTTATTTCGCTACGCTGTTGGGTTCTATCATTGGGTAACCTCGCTTTCTACAGATTGGATGCCGCTTTTTTCTTGCTTCCGTAGGCAAATTTTTGTTTGAGGTCGTTTATATAAAACGGAAGATCTGAGCGGTCATCTTTTGAAGTTTACCTGTACATTGGTCTCACCTCTTTGTGTCTTTACTATAGCACAGCCGCGGCAGGTTTGCAAGATGGCCGATTTCATAAAGAAAATGGGGTGAATTTGTGAAATATGCAGAATTTTATGTTATATTTAACATTTACTTGACATTTGTCCATAGATTTTGGTATACTAAATATGTTGGGCGGCCAAAAGGCTGCCTGTTTTTTTGCGTTTTTATCGTACACATTCCCATAATAAAGAAATCCCCTCCGGTGGAGGGGGTTTTTCTTATTTTAAGCGTTTTTCCAATGTTGCGGTGCTTAGGGAGGTCAGGTACACCCGGTTGAATCCGTATTCCGCCGTGACCACATAGGCCTTGGGCAGATCGTCGCAGGGGATCACCTCTCCTGCCTTCTCCCCCCGGCTTAGAAACTGCCGGGTACGCTTGGAGGTGGAGGTGTTGTCCATATCGAAAATACCCACGATAGAGGTGTCCCGCACCGCCATATCGTTACCGATGTTCAAGTACATAACGATCCTCCGGTTTTTGAATTGACAATGGACAATGTACAATTGACAATTAAGGTATCGCTTCGCGATAAAATATAATATTTTTTATTTGTCAGCGACAGCTGACACCACAATTGTCAATTGTCAATTATCAATTGTCAATTAAATTTCTTGCTTTCTGCGACTGCCAGGGCATCGCACCGGTTGTTCTTGGGGTTCTCTGCGTGGCCCTTGACCCAATGGTAGCGCATTTCGTGCTGCTGGGTGAGGCGCAGCAGCTGCTCCCAAAGCTCCGGGTTCAGCGCAGGCTTTTTATCTGCCTTGCGCCAGCCGTTTTTCTGCCATCCGGCGGCCCATCCCTTGGACAGGCCGTCGATCACATACTTACTGTCGG
>JAZUSG010000065.1:0-2346 GCA_045606605.1 Faecousia sp. | reverse complement strand
AAGCGCATGGACGCCATTTCCGATTTGCTGCTGGACGCCATGGGCGAATCCGGCCCGCTGGGCGACAGCGCGGTGTCCGGCGCGGAAAAGCGACGGCTGAAGTCCACCGCGAGGGTCTGCGCCGCGGCTTTGGCCGACCACATGCGCGGCAGTCAGTTTCACACCACCCAGCTGGAAACCAGCTTCGGCCGCGAGGACGGCGTGCTGGCCATCCGCCTGCCCGACGGCTGCGTGCTGGAGGGTAATGTAAAATGCAGCGTTCTCTTCCGCCAGGTTACGGTAAAGGAGGGTGCGCAGATCGAAGACTGCCTGATTATGAACGACACCGTGGTTGGTGAAAACTGCCGGCTGAAGTATGTGATTCTGGATAAGGATGTTACCGTACGGCCCGGCACCGAATTGGTTGGAACACCTGCTAAGCCCATTATTATCAAGCGAGGAGAAACTGTATGAAAATTGCCATTTTGGCATCTGAGGGCGCTCCCTATATCAAATCCGGCGGTTTGGGCGATGTAATGGAGGCGCTGCCCTCCGCACTGGCCCGGATTCCCGGAAACGAAGTAGTATTGGTACTGCCCTACTATAAAAAGATATTGGATAATCCAGCTTTTGAGGTAGAACTGGTTACGCAGTTTTATGTGGCGCTGGGTTGGCGGCAGCAGTATGCCGGAATTTACCGGCTAAAGAACCGTTCTGACGGTGTGCAGGTGTATTTCATCGATAACCTGTATTATTTCGGCGGAAGATGTGGCTCTGCCTATGGCGATAATGATGACGGCGAGCGGTTTGCCTATTTCTCCAAGGCCTGTTTGGACGCGCTGGTGGCAATCAAATTCATTCCCGACGTGCTGCAGTGCAACGACTGGCAAACCTCCCTGGTGCCGGTTTTCCTAAAGTCCCAGTACTACCCCTTCTTCCCCCACACCCGGTGTATGTTTACCATTCATAATATTGAGTACCAGGGTTGGGCGCAGGGCGACTTCTTTGACGATGTTTTGGCACTGCCCTGGGAGTACCGGGAGCGTCTGGATATGGGCGGTGCAGTCAATACTATGAAGGGTGCAATTGAGACTGCAGACTTGGTAACCACCGTTTCTGAAACCTATGCCAAGGAACTGATGTATCCCTACTATGCCCACGGCCTGGATTCTGTACTGGCCGGAAACGCCGGGAAACTGACCGGTATTACCAACGGCATCGATGTCAACACTTTTAATCCGGAAACGGACCCTGCCCTGCCCGCTCACTACAATGCAGATACCTTTATTGAAGGAAAAGCTGCCTGCAAAGCCAGCCTACAAAATGAGGTTGGTCTGCCGGTGCGTCCGGATGTACCGCTGATGGTGATGGTTACCCGGCTTGCCGGTCACAAGGGATTGGATCTTCTGTGCCACATTGCCCGGGAGCTTCTGTGGAAGGAGGATTGTCAGCTGCTGATCCTCGGCACCGGCGAAGCCCACTACGAGGACTTCTTCCGGAATCTGGAACGGGAATTTCCGGAAAAGGCTGCGGCCAAGATCACCTTTAATTTGGGACTTGCCTCCCGGATCTATGCCGGCGGCGACATCTATCTGATGCCCTCCAAGAGCGAGCCTTGCGGCCTAAGTCAGATGAATGCGATGCGCTACGGCACTGTGCCGGTGGTACATGCGACCGGCGGTCTGAAGGACACCGTACCTTCCGTGGATGCAAACGGTAACGGCGGTCTTGGCTTTACCTTCCAAAGCTACAATGCTGACGACTTCTTAGCATCTTTGAAACGTTGTCTGAATCTGTACCGTGAGGAGCCAAACCAGTTCCGCGCCCTACAAAAAACCGATATGCTGCAGGACTTTAGCTGGGATAAACCCGCTATGCGGTATATGGAACTGTTCCAAAAAATGTGTGAACAATAACTGCCAAACCGGGGTATCCTTACCCCGGTTTTACTTGACCTTTTTGCAAAAATAAGATATTGTGTAAGGGTATTTACCACTTTAGGAGTAGAATTATGCGTATTCTTTTTGATTCTCAGCAGCCAATCTACAAAGACCCCTTTGGCACACTGAGCCAAGAGCAGGTCTGCACACTGCACATTCATATCCCCACCTCCGTTGGCGCAGTGAAGGCAGAATGCATTTTGGACTCAGACAGCGGTGCTTCCGGGAGCATAGCGCTTCTGCAAAAAGAATCTACCCAGGGTGATTATGACATTTTCTCCGGCAGTTTTTCCATATCTGAGCCGGGATTATACTTTTACTATTTCCGTATTTACAAACCGGACGATTCCTTCCGCCTTTTTAAGCAGGGTCACGACACCAATATGGAGGCCGGTGACCGCTGGCAGCTGACCTGTACACCCAAGGA
>JAZUSG010000064.1:0-3944 GCA_045606605.1 Faecousia sp. | reverse complement strand
ATGGTGAGATTTTGACTACCCTTCTCCATTCCGAAGTACATTTCCTTGTCACAAAGGCGGAACATCAGGGTTTTATCGCCCACCAATGCCTGGTCGTGGGATTCACAGTAGCCAATGACTTTTTCCTTGGGTCGGCGGCAGGTCAGTTCGTAATAGATATGGTTTAAGTCCCAGTGTTCGTCCGGCACTTCTTTGATCAGCCGGATCCACATATCCGGCTCACCCATAGCCAGCCGGTAATCAAAGCCCACACCCCCGTCCTTGATGGGAACGCACAGACCGGGCAGAGCAGACATATCCTCTGCGATCAGAATCGCGTTGGGATTGACCTGCCGGGTCAATGTGGCGGCCAGCTGCAGATAGGTAACTGCTTCCACATCGGTGTTCATAGAGAAATATTTGCCATAATCGGTAAAGGCAACACCCAGACCATGATCGGTGTAGAGCATAGAAGTGATGCCGTCAAACCGGAAGCCGTCAAAGTGGAACTCCGTCAGCCAGTATTTCAGGTTGGACAGCAGGAAGTGAAGCACCTCGTTTTTGCCGTAGTTGAAGCATTTTGTGCCCCAGGCGGGATGATCGCCCCGGGGGCCTTCATGGAAAAACTGGTAATTCGTTCCGTCGAATTGGTTGATACCCTCCCGGGTGTTGCTGCAGGCGTGGGAGTGGACCACATCCAAAAGCACCGCGATACCCATCCGGTGGGCGGTGTCAATGAGCTTTTTTAGTTCTTCAGGCCTGCCGAACCGGGAGGAGGGGGCAAAGAAGTTTGTGACCTGGTAGCCGAAGGAGGCATAGTAGGGGTGCTCCATAATGGCCATCAGTTGGATGGTGTTGTAGCCTAAGGCCTTGACCCGGGGCAGTACATTGGCGGTAAATTCCCCGTAAGAACCCACCTTGCCCTCCTGCTGGGCCATACCGATGTGGCACTCGTATATAAAAGGTGTTCTTTGGGGTTTAAAGCCGGTATCGGTCCAGGCAAATTCCGTCTCCGGGCAGTGGATCACGGCATTCCACGCGCCGTCTGCATCCTGACGCACATACCGGGCATACAGGGGGATACGCTCCAGTTCCTGCCCATCGTGCACCACCACGGTCATCACGGTCATACCGTCCCGCAGGGCATCTTTACCCGGCAAGAACAGTTCAAACACCCCGTTTTCCAGCGCCGTCATAGGATAGGCGTACCGATCCCAATTGCAGTGGTCGCCGGTGAGATACATTTTTTCAGCGCCCGGCGCCCACTCCCGGTAGTACCAGCCGGCGGGGGTTTTGTGAAAGCCGAAATAGGCATGTGCATTGGCAAAATCCAGCAGAGATCCGTCTTCGGTCAGTTGGGAGAGCTTTTGGGCATAGCGATTTACCCGCAGGTCAAAGTCTGCGGCGTAGGGTTTTAGGTAGCTGTCATATTGTAAGATCTTGTGTTTCATAATGCGCAAGTCCTTTTTTATAACATTCTAATACCATAGTATCGGGAAAATGACCCGGTGTCAAGAAAAACCCGGCGATTCTCAGATGAAATCCCAAGCGGTTTTTCCGCCTCCCAAAAACCACAGCATTCACAAAATGAAAAAATATACAGTATATACAGACTTATTTATACATTTTCTCCCGCAAAACGGAAAGCAAACGGATAAAATAGGGGGATAGTTGTAAAAGTATACAAATACAAACGGGAAAACGGTGTGTTTTTTGGTAAATAAAACTGCAAATTTCTATGAATAAACACTTGCATATTTATGCAAGCTGTGCTACAATCTGGTTACTGAACAAAGCGCTATGCTTAAGGAGGAAACCATATTATGAGTAAGCAAGTAAAAAAGATCGTCCTGGCTTATTCCGGCGGATTGGATACATCCATTATCATTCCCTGGCTGAAGGAAAACTATAATAATCCTTATATCATTGCCGTTGCCGGCAACGTGGGTCAGGCAGATGAGCTGGAAGGCCTGGAAGAAAAGGCCTATAAGACCGGCGCTGACAAGTTTTACGCTGCAGACCTGTGCGATGAGATGGTAAACGATGTGATCGTTCCCTCCATCCAGGCCGGTGCCATATACGAAGAGTACCTGATGGGTACTGCCTTTGCCCGTCCCATCATTGCCAAGGCTTTGGTAGAAATCGCCCTGAAGGAAGGCGCTGACGCCATCGCCCACGGCTGCACCGGTAAGGGCAACGACCAGGTCCGTTTCGAACTGGCTATCAAGCGCTTTGCTCCCGATATGACCATCATCGCCCCCTGGCGTGAGTGGAACATCAAGTCCCGGGAAGAAGAGATCGACTACGCTGAGGCCCACAACGTACCTCTGAAGATCAACCGGGAGACCAATTACTCCAAGGATAAGAATATGTGGCACTTGAGCCACGAGGGTTTGGATCTGGAAGATCCCTGGAATGAACCTCAGTACGAGAAGCCCGGCTTCCTGGAAATGGGCGTTTCTCCCCTGCAGGCTCCCGACGTACCTACATACATCACCCTGGATTTTGAAAAGGGTGTTCCCGTAGCGCTGGACGGCGTGAAGATGACCGCTACCGACATTATTTGGAAGCTGAATGAAATCGGCGGCGCAAACGGCATTGGCCTTCTGGACATCGTAGAAAACCGGCTGGTTGGTATGAAGTGCAGAGGCGTTTATGAGACCCCCGGCGGCGCGATCCTCTACAAGGCCCACAGCGTGCTGGAGACCCTGTGTCTGGATAAGATGACTGCCCACAAGAAGCAGGAACTGTCGGTATGCTTTGCTGAGCTTCTGTACAACGGCCTGTGGTTCTCCCCCCTGCGTGAGGCGCTGTCCGCATTCGTGACTGAGACACAGAAGACCGTTACCGGTACTGTCCGGCTGAAGCTCTACAAGGGCAATATGATCAACGCCGGTGTGAAGAGTCCCTTCTCCCTGTACTCCGAAGACATCTGTACCTTTGGTGAAAGTGATTACGATCAGGCACAGGCTACCGGCTTTATTAACCTTTGGGGTCTGCCCACCCAGGTGCAGGCGCTGATGGAACAGGGTAAGCTGAACAATGGCTAAGATGTGGGAGGGCCGGTTCAGCAAAGCGCTGGATCAACAGGCCGACGATTTTAATTCCTCGATCCATTTCGACAGCCGTATGTACCGGCAGGACATCCAGGGCTCTATGGCCCACGCGGCGATGTTAGCCGCCAAGGGTATTATCGGGCAGGCCGATGCAGACATTATCATTGCAGAGCTGGAAAATATCCTGGGTGATATGGAAAGCGGCGCGCTTCCTGTAGATATGACCGCGGAAGACATCCATATGTTTGTGGAGGCGGAGCTGACGAAGCGCCTGGGAGATGTGGGCAAGAAGCTCCACACCGCCCGCAGCCGCAACGATCAGGTGGCGGTGGATATCCGCCTATACCTGCGGGAGGAAGCCGGGCAGATCACGGATATGCTGAAGACTCTCTTGGCGGCCATCCTCCACCAGGCAAAGCAGCACAAATCCACCATTATGCCCGGATACACTCACCTGCAGCGGGCGCAGCCCATCACCTTTGCCCACCACCTGTTGGCTTACGGAATGATGTTCACACGGGACATCAGCCGGATCGCCGATGCGGTGAAGCGGATGAATGTAAACCCCTTAGGTTCCTGCGCATTGGCAGGTACGACCTACGATACCGACCGGTATATGACCGCGGATAAGCTTGGCTTTGACGGCATTACCCTCAACAGTATCGACGGCGTGTCCGACCGGGATTTCTGTGTGGAACTGCTCTCTGCCTTTGCTACGGTGATGATGCACCTGTCCCGTTTCTCCGAGGAGATCATCCTCTGGGCAAGCTGGGAATTTAAGTTCATCGAACTGGACGACAGCTACACCACCGGATCTTCCATTATGCCCCAAAAGAAGAATCCGGATATTGCAGAACTGGTGCGGGGCAAAACCGGTAGAGTCTACGGCGACCTGATGGCAATGCTCAC
>JAZUSG010000063.1:0-6050 GCA_045606605.1 Faecousia sp. | reverse complement strand
TATGATGATTGGGGAATCGGAAAAGACGGCACACAACCTGTGGCGCTGTCTGCTGACCGGAAATTCTTCCGGGAAACTACCCGCGGGGCAATGGTGATCGTAGGCAGAAAGACGCTTGCAGACTTTCCCGGGGGCAGACCGCTGCCCAATCGGGTAAATGTGGTTCTGACCCGGCAGGATATTGCGCTGGAGGATGTGGTAATCTGCCATAGTCCTGAAGAAGCGGTAGCGATTTCCAAAAATGCGGAGCGCGCAATGGTGATTGGCGGCGGCAGTATTTATCGGCAGATGCTCCCGTTTTGCGATACCGCCTATGTTACAAAGGTACACACACAACCGGAGTCAGATACCTATTTTCCAAATTTAGATACCGATCCTGCGTGGAAACAAATTTGTACCCTCCAGTCCGGCGAGGAAAACGGCATTTCTTATGAAATGCTTCTGTATGAGCGTGTATAAATTGCAATATTTGTTTTTTGATAACCTTTCATACGGATGAATATGTAGTATATAATAGCTGTAGAGTGTGAAAGAAATGAGAGAGACTTCAATGATTAAAGCAATTCGAATTATATTGATTGCTGTGATAGCGGTAATGGTGGTTACCTTAGGTGTAGCAGCATACCAGGCAATTGATGGCGCAGACCGTATGACTGTGCAACTCAACGGTGATCAAAAGGTCTATGTGGAGTATGGTGAGACCTATGTTGAGCCGGGCGCAAAGGTTTTGCTGCGCAATAGCAATAAAACAGTCGATATCCCCGTGGAAATCCAGGGTAGCGTCGACACAAACCGCATTGGCCTGTATCGCATCAAATATACCGCAAAATCCGGCGATCGTGTCAGCACGGTATACCGCAACGTATATGTGGTTGATACACAAATGCCGGTTATCACATTAAAAGAGAATCCCGGTTCCTTCACCTTGGTCAATGAGCCTTATATTGAAGAAGGCTTTACGGCCACGGATAATTATGACGGGGATTTGACGAGCCAAGTGATTCGTAGAGAGGCAGACGGAGTCGTAACCTATACCGTAACGGATTCCTATGGCAATACGGCAAGCGTCGTTCGTACGATCAACTACATCGATCCCGGTATTCCCAATATACAGCTCGTCGGAGGACAGTTGGCCTTCATTATGGCCGGTGATATTTATGAAGAGCCCGGCTATACCGCAATCGATACGATTGATGGCGATATTACCGCTTCTGTTGTTGTAACCGGAGCGGTGGATAATTTAACATCTGGTGTATATACACTTAATTACGTAGTTTCCAATAGCCTTGGTAGTACTGCCACCAAGGAGAGAACGGTCTATGTGATTCCCCGACAAGAGGAAGAGGAAGCACCGGATACGGGAGGAACGGATACGGATAACATTCCGGAAATTGATATTCCCACCGGCGGCACGACCATCATTCCCAACGGAAAGACCATTTACCTTACTTTTGATGACGGTCCCAGCTCCCATACCAGCCGTCTTTTAGATGTTCTTGCGAAATACGGTGTAAAGGCAACCTTCTTTGTGGTCAATAAAAGTGATATGTCTATGGTTACACGGGCGGCAAATGAGGGGCATTCAATCGCGATCCACGCCTATAGGCATAACTATAATGAAATTTATGCAAGCGATGAGGCGTTTTTCAATGATTTCTATGCTATGCAGGACGTGATCTATCAGCATACCGGTCAAAAAACTGTCCTGTGTCGGTTCCCGGGTGGCAGCTCCAATACGGTCAGCAGCGCCTATAATAAGGGCATTATGACTCGCCTTGCCAAGGAGTTGGAGGCAAGAGGATTCCAGTACTTTGACTGGAATGTGGACAGTAAAGATGCCGGCGGCGCAAAAACTTCTGAGGAAGTATTTAAGAATGTGACCAATGGCGTTGCTAAAAGGACCAACTCCGTGGTTCTGCAGCACGATACCCAGGGATTTAGTGTCGACGCGGTAGAGGCGATCATTGCCTGGGGATTGTGCAATGGCTATACTTTCCAACCCCTTACTTTTGATAGCCCCACCTGCCATCACGGCATTAGCAACTAAATATGAATCGCCGGGAACATCAGTTCCCGGCGATATTTGTTTACTCAATGTGCTCGTGATTTCTGATGTGATCTTCGCAGTAGCAGTAATAGCCGTTGCAGCGGGAGCAATACCGGAATTCCAGATCCGGATCGCTTACATCTGTGCGTCCGCAAACGGTACATTTGTGATTATGGGGAGCAGTGGGTGTAGCAACAGTTGCCTGGTAGGACCCGGCAGAGGGGAAGGGGATCGTTCCGGTCTTTTTTCCTTTCTTTTTCTGAAACAGTCTGCGCGCATTGACGCTCCATGTTGCGGGCAGTAGATTGCAAACATCTTTTCCAAAGAAAAGAAGGTAGTTAGCAATGCAAACCAAGGGGAAAAGATTGTGAGGGAAGCAAAGCACCGGGAAGGAAAGAGAAAAAATATCGTATGCAGTAATGATTAAATCAATTAGCGCAAAGATCCAGGCCTTTACCGGAATAATAAAGAAAAGCAGGAAGTGATTATTGGGATACAGCGTGGCGTAACTTAAAAACAGTGTGAGATTCAGGTTGGAACCCATTGAACGGTAAATCATAGAAAATTCCAGTGTAGTGCCGTACGCGTTGATCATAATACCGCCAAAGCACATGGCAAAAATATCCATCATCAGTACACCGGAAAGGTAAAACAGATTAAAGCGGAAAGTACCCCATGCATTTTCAATTGCCCTGCCAATGGAATAGTAGCAAAGGTAACTGATGGCGATCATAATAATACTGGAACCGGAGGAAAATGAAGTAAATACATAGGAAAATAAGCGCCAAACCTGTCCTTGCAAGATTGCATTTCTGTCAAAACAGAGGACGTTATATAGAATATAGTTCTGCGCAACATTGCTCATAAGATATACAAGCGCGTTTCCTAAAATGATATAAAGCATGAGATTGGGAATGCCTTTATTTCTATTTCTGAAGCAAAAGCGCTCAAATCGATTGCGAAGATTTTTCAAGACGATCAACTCCTTGGGTTAATGGTAACATAATATCATCTTTGCTATAAAATGTCCATATCCAAATTGTAAAGATTTGTATGCAAAAAAATTGGAAAAACCCTTGACTTTCGGCATTTTTGGTGTAGAATAGTGACAACTGCATATAAGCCTTATCAAGAGTGGTGGAGGGAACGGCCCGATGAAACCCGGCAACCTGTTAATTCAAGGTGCCAAATCCGACGGCAACGAGAGATGAGGATTCGATAGACGCACATCGAATGCTCGATGTGTGTTTTTGTTTAGAAAGGAAAAAATATGGAAAAGAGATTATTTACATCTGAATGTGTTACCTGCGGCCATCCGGACAAAGTGGCAGACGCCATTTCTGACGGTATTTTGGATGCCTGTCTTGCCCAGGATCCCAATTCCCGAGTAGCCTGTGAAACGACCGTAACCACAAATTTCTGCCTGATCTGCGGTGAGATCACTACAAAGGCCCAGGTGGATTATGCTGCGATCGCCCGTGAAGTGATCCGCTCCATCGGATATACAAATCCGGATGATGGCTTTGATGCTGACACTGTAGAGATCCTGTGCAGAGTTCACACCCAGTCTGCAGATATCGCGCTGGGCACAAATGATGAGGTAGGCGGAGCCGGCGACCAGGGTATGATGTTTGGCGGTGCCTGCACCCACACACCGGAGCTGATGCCCCTGCCGGTGGCACTGGCAAGAGCCCTGGCAAACCGCTTGACTGCGTGCGTGGAGAGTAACGATCTGCTCCGTCCTGACGGAAAGACCCAGGTATCTGTGGAACTGGACGAGCAGGGAAAAGTTGTTGGTATCGATACTGTTGTTATATCCATTATGCACAGTGCAGATTTTGAAATGAGCGAGCTGCGCCGGTATATCCGGGAAGGTGTAATCGCACCGGTTCTGAAGCAGTATGGCTTCAGCATTGACCAGGTTTCGCATATTCATATCAATCCTACCGGCAATTTTGTAATTGGCGGCCCTAACGGCGATACAGGCCTCAGCGGCAGAAAGATCATTGTGGATACTTACGGTGGTTATTTCTCTCACGGTGGTGGCGCATTCTCCGGTAAAGACCCCACGAAGGTGGACAGAAGTGGTGCATATATGGCCCGTTATATGGCAAAGAACCTGGTAGCTGCCGGACTTGCAGAGCAGGTGGAAGTGCAGCTTGCCTATGCCATCGGCGTTGCCGAGCCGGTTTCTGTACGGGTCAATAGCTATGGAACCGGTAAAATTGCAGATGAGGAAATGACTGCACTGCTGAGAAAATACTGCGATCTTACCCCCGGTGGTATCATCCGGAAGCTGCAGCTGCGTCAGCCTATTTACAGCCAGACAGCCAGAAACGGACATTTCGGTGTTGCTGCGCTGCCCTGGGAGCAGACCGACCTGGCAGATACTTTGAGACAGAGTGCTTTAAACGCATAAAGGTGGAATTACTTAAATTTTGGCTGCGCTATACACGGCAGCAAAGTTTTGCTGCGATGGAGGTACAATATGACAAAATTTATGAATAAGGATTTTTTATTAAAGACCAAAACGGCCAAAACATTGTATCACAAATACGCACAGAAAATGCCCATCATCGATTACCACTGCCACATTAACCCCCAGGAGATTTACGATGATAAGCGCTTTGAAACCATTACGGAAGTTTGGCTGGGCGGAGATCATTATAAATGGCGCGCTATGCGTTCCTGCGGCGTACCGGAGTATTATATCACCGGCGAAGCCACACCGGCAGAAAAGTTCCAAAAATGGGCAGAGTGTATGCCGAATTTGATCGGAAACCCCTTGTATCACTGGTCTCATTTGGAACTGCAGCGTTATTTCGGCATTACTGAGCCGCTAAACGGCGAAAATGCTATGGAAATCTACGAGAAGTGCAACCGCATTTTAGCACAGCCGGAGATGTCTGCCCGTGGTATTATCCGCAAGTCTAACGTTAAGCTGATTTGCACTACGGATGATCCCATCGATGATTTAAATGCTCACGAGAAGTTAGCGGCAGATCCGTCTGCTCCCGCAGTGGTGCTCCCGGCATTTCGTCCGGATAAGGCAATGCGGGCGGATAAGGAAAACTTCCCGGAATATGTTAAAAAGCTTGAGCAGGTTGTGGGCTACGAGATTCGTACGGCTGAGGATATGCGGCGCGCACTGCGTGATCGAATCGAATACTTTGCAAAGCGTGGTTGCCGTATTTCGGATCATGGCTTAGATTTCTGCTTCTGCGTACTGGCAGATGAACCGGAATTGGATCGTATCCTTGCGAAGGCGAAAAGTGGTGAGAAAATCACGTTAAACGAGCAACTTGCATTCCACACCGCCATGCTGATCGCGGTTTGTAAGGAATACAAGAAGCTTGACTGGGTGTGTCAGTTCCACTTTGCCTGCCTGCGGGATAACTCCCAAAAGCTGTTCCGCCGACTTGGCCCGGACACCGGTTTTGACAGCATTAACGACCAGCCTAATGCGCAGAGCCTTTCTGCGTTGCTAAATACCCTGCAGGAAGAAGATGCTCTGGGTAAGACAATCCTGTATTCTCTCAATCCCGCGGATAATGCTGCGATCGGCACCATTATGGGCGCATTCCAGACAGATGCCACCATTCCCGGTATGATTCAGCAGGGCTCTGCCTGGTGGTTTAATGACCACAAAGTGGGTATGGAGGAACAGATGAAGAGCCTGATGAGCTTGGGAGCGATGGGTACATTTAACGGTATGCTCACAGACTCTCGCAGCTTCCTCAGCTACACTCGGCATGAGTATTTCCGTCGCATTCTTTGCAATCTTTTTGGACAGCTTGCTGAAGATGGAGAATATCCTGCGGATATGAAGCAGCTTGGAAAACTGGTGGAAAATATCAGCTATTACAATACCCTGAAATATTTCCGTTTTGACGAGATTTTAAAATAAGTATATAATTAAGAAACCCGGAATGCTTGGCATTTGCTTGGCATTCCGGGTTTTTGTTTTATATGGTTGTTATAAGGATTGCTCTTCCATAAAAAC
>JAZUSG010000062.1:0-10501 GCA_045606605.1 Faecousia sp. | reverse complement strand
GTACTGACCGTTTTTATACTTGCCGATGACCCCGGGAACCTGCAGGAGATTCACCGCCTCAATCACCAACACCTCTAACTTTCCGTCTGTGGGATCGGCATCCGGTACCGGATTGAAGCCGCCGCCGTAAAATCTGCCGTTACAGGCGCAGATGAGGGTCTTTTTTCCGTCGATCCGCTGGCCGTCGATCTCAATTATGTAATGCTCACTGATGCCCTTCAACAAATTGATCACCGTAGATGCGGCATAGGCGCGAAAACCGCTGAGTAGGGGCAAGCGCTTATAGCTGGCAACATCCGCAGCGATCCGGGCATCCAGGCCTACGGAGCAGATATTTAAGCTGTAATCATCGTTTACCCGAATAAGATCCAGCTCCACTTCCTCCGCATCCAGCAGACGGCTCAAATCCCGGAATGCCTCCGGTTCGTTAAAGATCCGGATGAAATCGTTGCCACTGCCGCCGGCAAACATCGTAACCGCCACATTGTCATAGCCCGCCACACCGCCAACGATCTCGTTCATCGTACCGTCGCCGCCGCAGGAATAGATCCGGTAGTTTTCTCCTGTTTTTGCCGCCCGATTGGCGATCTTCCGGCATTGACCGGGCGCGCCGGAGACTTCGATGGCATAGTCAATTCCCCTTGCCTCGCAGGCCTCGGCGATTCTTTTCCGGTAGCTTTCCGTCTGATTGCGGCTGCCTGCGGCAGGATTAATGATAAACAGATGCTTCATACTTATTTCTTCCTCCGGGAATTATCCGTAAACATATAGTAGTCGCACTTGATTTTGCCGTTGTAGAACTTTCTCTTTTTATCCGCCCGTCTGCCGAAATAATGTTCAAATTCCGGCTCGGAGGTGATCACATACTGCTTCCAGTGGTTAGCATAGCGCAGGTGCTTACCCAGAGCGCTATAAAGTCTTTGGGCAGAGGACTGCTCCATCATCCGCTCGCCGTAGGGGGGATTGCATACCAAAATGCCACTCTCCGCAGGCAGATTCATCTTGGTGGCATCTCCATCCTGAAAGGTAACACAGTCCGCAACTCCCGCTTTCCGGGCGTTTGCAAAGGCCAGGGACACGCAGGTGGGGTCATTATCCGAGCCCATAATCCGGTATTTTCCGGCAAATTCCAAATCCTTTGCCTCCCGGCGGGCCTGTTCCCAGGCTTCTGCCGGCATCCAGGGGTACTGCTCCGCCGCAAAGGCGCGGTTTAAGCCCGGCGCCCGGTTCTTGGCAATCAGCGCCGCCTCAATGGGAATGGTACCGGAGCCGCAGAAAGGATCCCAGAAAAACTCCTTGCCCCGATACCGGGCCAGCTGGATCATACCCGCTGCCAAGGTCTCGTGCAGGGGGGCATCATTGCCGATGGCCCGGTAGCCGCGCTTGTGCAGACCCGGTCCGGAGGTATCCAGGGACAGGGTGACCTGGTCGTTTAAGACGGTAAAATGCAGCTGGTATTTTACACCGGTCTCCGGCAGCCAGCTGATCCCGTACTTTTCACCCAAGCGGCGGGAGGCTGCCTTTTTGATGATGGCCTGACAGTCGGATACGCTCATCATCTGACTGTTTAAGCAGTGGCCTTTCACCGGGAACTGGCCGTCTCTGGGGATATAGCGCTCCAATTCTGCCCGGAGTACCCCCTGGAACAGTTCCTCAAAGGTTTTCGCCGGAAACTGGGCCAGCACCACCATCACCCGTTCGCCGGTCCGCAGGCAAATATTTGCCTTGGCAAGGGCATTTTCGTCACCGGTAAAGAACACTCTGCGGTCCTCTACCCGGACATTTTCCATTTTCATCCGTTTCAGCTCATCTCCGGCAAGGCCCTCCAAGCCGAATAAGCAGGGTACGATCAGTTCCATAGCCATCCTCCTACGGGATAATTTTGCTGCGTTTTAAGTAGCGCTCCTCCTCGGAGAACACGCAGCCGCAGTATTTTTGCATATAAAAGTCGTGCTCCCGGGCAAATTCCTGTCCAGCCTTAAATACCGGCCGGAAATCCCGGTAGAGAAACGCTACTCCATAGGCATCCGCTGCCCGTTCCGCCACCGCCTTCATCAGCTCGTGATTCTGATAGGGGCTGATAAATAAAGAGGAAGTAAAGCTGTCAAAGCCCTGTTCCTTAGCGGTCTTTGCGGTCTCAAACAGACGCATTTCATAGCATTTTACGCAGCGGTTTTCTATGTCCTCCGCCACCTCCCGCACAAAGGGCCGCAGAGCGTACTGATCCTGCTCGATGAGGGGCAGTTCGATACTTGCGGCATACTCCCGCAGGCAGTTGCGCCGGGCGCGATACTCGGTAAAGGGGTGGATATTGGGATTGTACCAAAATCCGGTAACATCAATATTTTCATCCCGCAGAGCCGCCACGCACTGATTGGCGCAGGGGGCGCAGCAAATGTGCAATAATGTTTTCATCCGTTTCTCCTTGTTTTAGGAACATTTTTCTTTATTATAGCACACCCTGCCAAAAACCACAAGATTGCAAGTACATTTCCGGTCCAGTATTCTGTTTGTTTCGTGTGCATAGCATGGTATACTTGACGGGCACCGCCGGATTGAGTATGATAGTATTCGTTTAAAGGGGGTGCGCACTATGGATGACCGGTATTATATGCAGCAAGCGCTTATATTGGCTGCGGAAGCTGCAGCGGAGGGAGAAGTCCCGGTAGGCTGCGTGATCGTTTGCAAGGGAGCGATCGTTGGCCGCGGCCGCAACCGGCGGGAAACTGCCAAAAATGCCTTAGGCCACGCGGAGATCGAGGCCATAGCCGATGCCTGTAAGAATTTAGGCGGCTGGCGGCTTTGGGAATGCAGTATGTATGTCACCTTGGAGCCCTGTCCTATGTGCGCCGGCGCCATTATCAACGCCCGGATTCCCCAAGTGTTTATCGGCGCAAAGGACGAAAAATGCGGCGCGTGCGGCTCTGTGTGCGATCTGTTCCATATGGAATTCAATCATCACCCGCAGGCCGAATTCGGTCTGATGGAGCAAGAGTCCCAGCAGCTCCTTACGGAATTTTTCCGGGATCTGCGGGAAAAGCTGAAAGATCGGCCAAAATGGAAAAAACCTGAATAAATGCGAGAAAGAGAGCGTTTCGGAACGCTCTCTTTTCTTTTACCGCCAAGAAGGAGGATACTATGGAACAAAAGGTATTGCGGGTGAGCACTGTGGTGCTGGTTGGCGCTTTGGTGCTGCGGCTCATTAGTACCGGGGTGTTTGGCAGCCTGTTAAACTTAACCCTCTCCCCTCAGGTCTCCTCCTGGATCGTATTTTTACAAACCGGCCGGCTGATGCGGCCGGTCAATATCTCCTTTTCCCCTGAATCTACCGAGGACACGAAACCCGACCCCACGGACCCCACTCAGCCGGAAGCTACCCTCCCCACCGAACCTGCGCCCATTCTCCCGGTCTTCTCCCCGGAGGATGCCCAAACGCTCACCATCACCAGCGGCTTTTCCTACTCGGCAGATTTATCTGCTCTTTTGACAAAGCCCCTGAACTGGGAGCTGACCTCAGATGCGCCTACGGTGCTGATCGTTCACTCTCACGGCTCGGAAAGCTTTGCCCCCACCGGGGAGTATCAGGAGACTACCCCCTACCACACTCTGGACAAAAGCCACAATATGATCTCCATTGGCAATTATGTTGCCCAGCTTTTGGAGGCAGGTGGCATCCCTGTGCTCCACGACACCTCTCTCCACGATGATCCGTCCTACAACGCCTCCTACAACAACAGCCGCAAAAGCATCCAAAGCTATTTGGCGCAATATCCCTCCATTCGGCTGGTTTTGGACTTGCACCGGGATTCCTTTGAGGATGAGGACGGCAATCAGATCGTGCAAACGGTTTTTTCAGAGGGTACAACACTGGCGCCGCTGATGCTGGTGGTGGGTACAAGCTACGGGGGATTGGAACACCCTAACTGGCAGGAAAATTTAGCATTGGCGCTGAAACTGCAGGTGCAGATGGAGTCCCTCTGCCCCGGGATCTGCCGCAACATCAATCTCCGCTCCCAGCGGTTTAATCAGGATCTGTCTGCGGGGGCACTTTTGGTAGAGGTGGGTGCATCGGGAAATTCCCGGCAGGAGGCGCTGCGGTCAGCAAAGATTTTGGCAGAGGGTATTTTGACCCTTGCCCACGGCACACAATAATTTAGCCGGGACAGTTTTTTGTCCCGGCTATCCTTATGTTTCACTGAACCCATACATAGATGCGGTAAATCGCGCCAAGGCCTGATCCCGTTTGCGGTAAATGGTAGACTGCTCCACACCCAGCTCCGCGCAAAGCCGCCCTATCGCGCCCTTTTCCGGATACAGGTAAAATCGCTGCAGAATCAGCCGTTCATCCTCCGGCAGGGCCAATAGTCCCCGGTCGGTAATGGCAAGCCAATGCCGCACCAGCTTTAAGGTCCATTCCAGCTCCTGCCGCTGGGCAATGTTATTGAGAAGCGCCTCATCCTTCCGGTCTCTGCTTCCCCGGGCAGATACCCAGTCTAAAGATGCCCGGCGAATCACCTCTGCCTCATCCTTTAAATGCCGGATCTCCTCGGGAATATTTTTCAGCGCCTGCCGCATAGTGTCGTAGCGTCGCAGTTTTTCCATTGCTTCCTCTTTCCACCGCATATGTATTACCCCTTTCTTCCCACACCGCACCGGCGGCCAAACCCGTATATGGCCGCCCAGCGGCTTAAAAACCACGCTTTCCAGACCTTACAGTGTTTATTCTCGCAGCTATGGGGATCTAATACCCGATAGCAGCTTTCACAGGGACTTACTTTTTTCTTTGCATCCATTTCTCATTTCCTCCTTTTTGCACCGGGGGCATAGCATATCTCCCCGCAAAAACACCTCGCTGCCGCAGCTGCTGCACCAGCCCCGCGGGATCACACCCTGCCAGTCCACCTGCCCCAGCCGCGGACCGATCCATACCGGCCGCACATTTCGCGGCCTTAGGTAGCATACACACATATCCACCTCCATCTGTACTTGTTCAAGTACTGTTTGTGCCCCAATAGTAGTACACGAACGCGTACTTGTCAACATTATTTCTAAACATTTGTTTGTATTTGTAGCTTTGCACAATCCTGCCCCACAGGTTTTTGTCAATTTTTTCCAAATATACAAATGGGACGGATCGCAAGACCCGTCCCAACCCTATTTAAAGCACGTTCCACCAGCTGAATTTATGGGCATCCGCCACCGCTTGCAGCCGCTGCGCCAGTTCCTTGCAGCAGGCGGCAAAATGGGGTTCTTCCCCGGTTTTCGCATAGATCTCCATCTCTGCAAACAGGGCATCCACATCCTCCATAGGGCTATGGTCGGCAATCACCGCCGTACCATCCCAGGTTTTTTCCCACCGGCTCTTTGCCGCCATACCCAGCTCAGTAGCTTTTTCAAAATCCCCCGCCAGGGTTTTCTCCACAGCCTCTTCCAAAAGCGCGCAGGAGGGCAGCTGGGCGTTGCTAATCACAGCAGACACCGCAAAGCCCAAAATCAAAAACACCACCAAAATTCCCGCGCCCAACCAGCCACGTATCATTTTTCCGCTTCCTTTCTGAAGAACACCGTTTTATCGTTTCCGTCCACGGTCAGAAGCCAGGTATCTTCCACCCCGGCCTGATACTTACCCAAAATCTTTCTGACCCATTTTTTATCTTTTCCCGCGATCGAAAGGTTCTTTTCTATGAGCGCCCCATCCGAAATCACCGTGATGGGCAAAGACTGCTTTTGGGTACTGACCCCCGCTTCTTTGGCGGAGGCCGGCCGCGCCTCCGGGAAGGGAAATACCGACAGGTTTCCGTTGGTCTCCAAAATGGCATACTGGACACTTTGCAGATCCAACACATCCTTTTCCCGCAAATGGCCGGTGAGCTCATCCAGGGTGATCCGGGTCTTTTTTAAGTTTTTCTGTAATATATTGCCGTTTTCAATGAGAATCACCGGTTTTCCGCACAAGATCCGCCGCAGGCGGATATTTTTCATAGACAGCGCCGACAGCACCAGTTCCACACCCAGCACCGTTACAATGGGAAGAAAGCCGGAAAACAGAGGGATGCCCCCGTCCTGCATGGGAATCGCCGCCAAATTGGCCACCAACATAGTCACCACAAATTCTGACGGCTCCATCTGTCCGATCTGCCGCTTGCCCATCATCCGCACAACGGCAATGAGCACCAAATACAGCGCGATCGTGCGAACATAGGATAAAATCAAACCAATCACCTCTTAAGAAGGAGTTTTCCCCCTTTTTCTGTGGATATGCGGAATTTTTTCGGCAAAAATACTTGACTTTTCCAAATTACACCGATATAATGTTTTGGTCTGCACAGCAGACAATCCTTGCTCACGGCGCGACCGTGGGCCAAAAGTCCAAAAGGAGGTGCAAACAACATGGCTAAGACAACCGGTAAGTACGAGGTACTCTACATCATCGATGCAACTCTCGGTGAAGAAGGTATCGCTGCACTTGTGAACAAGTTCAAGGCAATGGTGGAGGCGGAGGGTACTCTGTCTAACATTGATGAATGGGGCAAGCGTCGCTTGGCTTATCTCGTCAACGACATGGCTGAAGGCTACTACGTTCTGATGAACTTCGAGTCCAAGCCCGAGTTCCCCGCAGAGCTGGAGCGTGTGATGAAGATCACCGACGGCGTTATGCGCTGCCTGACCACCGCTGTGGAGGAGTAATGCTATGCTCAACCACATTGTAATTATGGGTCGTCTGACCCGTGACCCCGAGCTGCGCCGTACCGGCACCGGTACCGCCGTAGCAAGCTTTACTGTAGCCGTAGACCGCGATTTCGGCGGTCGGGACGGTGGCGAACGGGAAACTGATTTTATCGATTGTGTCGCTTGGCGTCAGACCGGAGAATTCGTCTCCAAGTATTTCACCAAGGGTTCTATGATCGTGGTTTCCGGCCGTCTGCAGATCCGCAACTGGAACGATAAGGATGGCAACAAGCGTCGCAGCGCTGAGGTTGTGGCAGACAATGTCTACTTCGGCGAGAGCAAGCGCTCCAACGAGGGCGGCTCTTACGACAACAGCGCCTACTCCGCTCCCAGCTTCAACGGTTACGCCGCTCCGGCAGCTGCTCCTGCATCCGATTTTGCGATGCTCTCTGATGATGACGCACAGCTGCCCTTCTAATTTGAACTTTTTCACAACTGCTTACAAAGGAGGTTTTTCTCATGGCTAACGAACAGCGTATGCGTCCCCGCAAGCGCAAGAAGGTATGTGCTTTCTGCGTTGATAAGGTGACCGCTATCGACTACAAGGACACTGCCAAGCTTCGCCGTTACCTGTCCGAGCGCGGCAAGATTCTGCCCCGCCGTACCACCGGCACTTGCGCAGCCCATCAGCGCAACCTGACCACCGCTATCAAGCGCGCTCGTCAGATCGCTCTGCTGCCCTACGTAGCTGACTAATCTACAAAATTACCCGCCTGTCTCCGGTGAGACAGGCGGGTCTTTTTTATTGTTTTATTCTTCCCAGGGGAAGTACAGGTTAATATCCACATTCCCGGTAATACCGGCAACCGTGCCGGTTTCCGAGTACTGCCACATATCCACCTTATAGGGATAGTTTAACACCGTATCGTAATGCGCAAGCCAGAACTTATAGTCCGTCAATTCCCTTAAGTATAGCCGCTCAAAGGACAGATCCTTGTTAAAATAGATCATCGGCTCATATCCGGCCGCCTTTATCGTATTGCAAAAGGCCTTGGCGCACTCCGTCAGCGTCCGGCCGTCCACATTTCCTGTACGGGAATCGCTGCTGATAAACTCCCAGTCGTAAACGATGGGCATTTCCACATTCCAATCCCGGATGATCGAAAGTAAGTAATTGGCTTCCTCCACCGCTTCATCCACGGAAATCGCCTGGGAGAAGAAATAGGCACCCACTTTAATACCGGCTGCATTGGCGCCGGTATAGTTTTTCTGGGCGCACGCATCCTCTGCCAGCACGCCCTGCTCGGAACCCCGCCAACCGGCGCGGATCATCGTAAATTCTACACCTGCATCCCGTACCTGCTGCCAGTCGATCTCCCCCTGCCACTCCGACACGTCAATGCCCAGCACCGAGGGGGTAGTAAGGCAGGTAAGATACCCTTCCTGCAGTTCGAAATCTCCCAAGCCAATGGGATTTGCCTCCGGCGGGGGCAGGGTGCTTTCCTGGGTACTCTCCACCGTTTCGGATGTGCCGGTCTCGTCGCTTCCGGACATATCCGGACGGGCTCTTCCCAACTCTGCAATGATAAAAATCACCGCGCACACTACGATCAGCACACCCGCTGCCGCCGCCCAAAACACGGGAGATCTGTATAACTCTTTTATCTTTGTCGGCATACTGCTGCTCCTTGTTTTTCTGTAGTATAACACAGGGATTTTCCCTTGACAAGACGGGAATTTCCGGTATAAATCTGCGTTTTCCGGGTAAGCTATAAAAAGGCTGCTGCAGAGCTTGTGCAGCAGCCTTTATCCTATTAACCTGCCAGAATATCTGCCTTTACGATCCCCTTTGTACTGCGCAGAAGCTGCAGAAGCTCCTCTGCCGAGATGGTCATATCGATGGTCTCTGCTGAGATCGTAACCACGGCGCAGCCGTTGGTGGGTACGATGGAATTGATGGTCTGAATATTGGCCTTATGCTCCACAAAGATGGGCAGCAGCTTATACAGCGCGCCTACCTCATCCTGCAGCAGCAGCTGAATGGTAATGACCCTGCCGTGCATAATATTCCGAAAGGGCATAATCGCATCCCGATACTTATAAAAGGCACTGCGGCTGATGCCGGTAACACGGGTAGCATCGTTTACTGTTGCCACCTCGCCGGTAGAAAGCAGTCTTTTTGCCTCTGCCACCTTCAAAAAAACCTCCGGCAAAGCAGATGCCTCAATCACATAATATTTAGAAGCATTATCCATAATGTCCTCCAGCGCCGGACGAACGTCCTGTTCTCACGGCTTATTGTAACACATTTTTCCAAAAATGCAACCCTGTAATTCACCCGTTTTCCAAGGAGAGGAGTCCTGTATGCAACGCTCGACCGTTACCCGTATTGCCTTTTTAGCCGGAGGATTTTTGGCGGCTTGGCTGTTTTTGCGGTATCTGCTGCCTGTCTTTTTACCCTTCGGCATCGGGTTTCTGCTTGCCCTGTCCGCAGAGCCTGCGGTGAGGCTGCTCACCCGGGCAAAGCTGCCCCGCTGGGCGGCTACCGGACTGGGTGTGAGCCTTACCCTCATACTGCTGATCACGCTGATTTGGGTGGTGGGCGCGATTTTTGTAAAGGAACTAAGCGTACTGGCAGGAAAGCTTCCCGATTTGCAAAGCGCCGCCCAGCAGACCTCCCAGCGGCTACGGGCAATTTTGGAAAACACGGCTAAGCGTGCCCCCGAAGGCATCCGTCCTCTGATCGACCGGTCTGTAAACCGCCTGTTCTCCTCCGGTGATGCCTTGCTGGAGCAGGCAACTGTGCGCGTACCCGGCGCGATCACTGCCTTTTTGGGGCGGATTCCCAACGGCGCGCTGAGCGTGGGCACCGGCGTGATCTCCGGCTTTATGCTCTCCGCCCGTCTGCCGAAATTAAAAGTACGCATTGGGCAAAAAATGCCGGACAAAATCAAAAACCAGCTGCTTCCCGCCTTAAAGCGGTCAAAAAGTGCTCTCCTTGGTTGGCTGAAAGCCCAACTGAAGCTTTGCGGTATCACATTCGGCGTGGTGCTGGTAGGGTTTCTCCTGCTGGGCATTCCCTTAGCGCCCCTGTGGGCGGCGGTGGTTGCCATCGTGGATGCCGTCCCATTGCTTGGCACCGGCACCATCCTCATTCCCTGGGCGGTGGTGTGTCTGTTCCAGCATCAGCATTTGCGCTCCGTGGGACTACTGTGCATTTACGGCTGCGCCCTCATTACCCGCACGGTATTAGAACCCCGGCTGGTTGGGCGGCATTTGGGGTTAGACCCTCTGGTAACGCTGGTGTTTTTGTACCTGGGCTACCGCTTTTGGGGCATTTGGGGAATGCTCTTTTCCCCTATGCTGGCAGCCGCTCTGACCGCCGCCGGACAGGATACCTGGAAATCCTTTACAAAGGAATGAATTTTTCTTAAATTTCTCATAGATGGGGTAGAAGTTACCGACGCATTATGCTATAATGTCTTGTAAGTATACCACTTGGAGAGAGATAATTATGTTGGAACTTTTAGCCCCCGCCGGGTCTATGGATGCCCTGCGCGCAGCGGTACAAAACGGCGCTAACGCCGTGTATCTGGGCTGCGGACAATTTAATGCCCGGCAAAGCGCCAAAAACTTCACGCCTCAGGCCCTTGCTGAGGCCGTTAAGTACTGCCATATCCGGGGTGTCGCTGTCCATTTGACCTTAAATACCCTGGTATCCGACAAGGAGACGGAGGAAGCCAAGGAGCTGATCCGCCATGCCGCCTCCGCCGGTGTGGATGCCTTTATCGTGCAGGATTTGGGTATCATCCAGCTGTGCCGACAGATCGCC
>JAZUSG010000061.1:0-2443 GCA_045606605.1 Faecousia sp. | reverse complement strand
CCCTGTCTGCCGGCTTTTTTGACGATTGCCCGCAGTAATTGCGGAAAAACAATTGTAATTGCGTATATGCCGTGGTAAAATGGTGGAAAATACCAAGAAAATGAGGAGATCATTATGGCTGCACCGGAACTTTATATGGTAAAAGAAATGAAGACTGCATTGGATGCAGGATTCGCAGCTGCCTTTGGGGCAGCGCCCCAACGGTACTTTTCCGCGCCGGGCCGCACAGAAATCGGCGGCAACCACACAGATCATCAGCGGGGCTGCGTACTGGCGGCAGCGGTGAATTTGGATACGGTTGCGGCGGTTCGACCCAATGATACCGGCATCATCCGGATCCTTTCGGAAGGCTATCCTATGTGCCAGGTGGATGTGGCAGAACTGACACCCAAGGCAGAAGAAATCAACACCACACCGGCGCTGGTGCGGGGTGTGGCTGCAAGATTTAGCCAGCTGGGCTGCCGGGTGGGTGGCTTTGATGCCTACTGCCAGTCTACCGTTTTGCCCGGCAGTGGCCTGAGCTCTTCTGCGGCATTTGAGGTTCTGATGGGTACGATTATCAATCACCTCTTCTTTGCAGGCAAGGTATCCCAGGCAGAGGTGGCTCAGATCGGTCAGTATGCGGAGAATGTATTTTTCGGAAAACCCTGCGGACTGATGGATCAGACGGCATCTGCAGTGGGCAATTTGGTTACCATCGACTTTTTCCGCAAAGAGAATCCGGTTATCCGGAAAGTGGAATTCGATTTTTCTGCCTGCGGCCACGCCCTGTGCATTATTGACACCCGGGCGAGCCACGCGGATTTGACTGATGAATATGCGGCCATCCCCAACGAGATCCGGTCGGTGAGCGCCTATTTCGGGAAAGAAGTGCTGTCCCAGATCGATGAGGCGGAGTTTTATGCCCATATCCCTGCGCTGCGAAAGGCTTGCGGCGATCGGGCGGTGCTCCGGGCTGTGCATTTCTATCAGGACAATGCCCGGGTCGGAAAGCAGGTCGCCGCCCTGGAAAGCGGAGATTTTGCGGGCTTTTTGGAGCTGGTAAAAGAAAGCGGCCGGTCTTCTTATATGTACCTGCAGAATGTAATTCCCGCAGGCTACAAGGCGCATCAGGATGTGGCGGTAGCACTGGCGCTATGCGAGCGATTCCTGCAGGGCAAGGGCGCATACCGGGTTCACGGCGGTGGTTTTGCCGGAACGGTGCAGGCCTTTGTGCCTAATGAGATTTTGCCGCAATTTAAAAACGGAATCGATGCGGTTTTGGGTGAGGGCGCTTGCCATGTGCTGAGCATCCGTCCCCAGGGCGGCGTGGAAATGAAAGTATAAAAAAGAGCCGTCCGGTACAAACTACCGGACGGTTCTTTTGGCTTATTTTTCGTTTTTGCAGACTTCCTTAAAGTACTTGTAGGTGTCTACCTTCAGTTCGCCGCAGGCAGCTTCGTCGCAGGCAACGATGCCATCGGGATGCAGCTGCAGAGCGCTGATGGTCCAGGCGTGGTCAACGCCGCCTTCCACGCAGTGGCGCAGGGCGCGGGCCTTGTTGTGGCCGGAGATCAGCAGCAGTACCTGCTTGGAGTCGCACACAGTGCCAACACCCACAGACAGCGCGGTCTTGGGAACCTTGTTGGGGTCACCCCCAAAGAACCGGGAGTTGACGATCAAGGTGTCTTCCGTCAGCGCGCGCACGCCGGTGCGGGAGGAAAGGCTGGTGAAGGGTTCGTTGAATGCGATGTGGCCATCCACGCCGCTGCCGCCCAGGAACAGGTCAATTCCGCCGTAGGAGGCGATCTTCTCTTCGTAGCGGCGGCACTCTGCCTCCAGGTCCTCAGCCATACCGTTGAGGATGTTCACGTTCTCAGCGGGGATGTCAATGTGGTTGAAGAGATTGTCGTGCATAAAGTACCAGTAGCTCTGATCGTGCTCACGGGGCAGACCTACATACTCGTCCATATTGAAAGTAACAACATTTTTGAAAGTCAGTGTGCCGGCCTTGTTCATCTCCACCAGACGTCTGTATACGCCCAGGGGGGAAGAGCCGGTGGGGAGGCCTAATACGAAGGGACGATCTTCTTTGTGATTGTTAATCGCATCGGCAATGTGCTGGGCAGCCCAGGCGCACATTTCTTCGTAGTTGTCTCGGATAATCAGTTTCATGTAAGCTCACGCTCCTAATTGGAATAGGTAGAGGGGTTCTCTACAGATAAAATTATACGCATTTTTTTGAATTTGTCTACAAAAATTTTTAACCAGAAAATTATAAATTTTACACAGGTAACGGGGAAAGTATAAACTTTTTATATATTTAGAAACGAAGAAAAGGAAGGCATCGTTTCCGATGCCTTCCCGGTGTTTATGCAGGGATGGTTTCCTTGATGACCACATAGCCATCTACCAAATTTGCGCTCTCCAGAGTGCCTTCAATGGCAACGGTGCGCTCCATCAG
>JAZUSG010000060.1:0-11817 GCA_045606605.1 Faecousia sp. | reverse complement strand
CGGACCATTTCCCGGATGGCGGCGGGGGCGGTTTCAAAATAGTCCCCGGCACCGGAGAGAACCCGAGCCAAGCGGTTGTCGGCATATTTCAGATCGGGAAGATAAATGTCGATCTTCCCTTCCAGTTGCTTCAGGGTTTCCACCCGCTCGTAGCCGCCGCAGTTGTAGACCACCGGCACCGGCAATTTCGGCTCCAGGGCGGGTAGAATCGTGGGCAGATACTGGGTCGGGGTCACCAGATCAATATTTTCCGCGCCTTCCTCAATCAGTGTTTCCATTATGCGCCGCAGTCCGGCGGAATCCGTGGGTTTTCCGGCTGGGTGGCAGGAAATGGCCCGGTTCTGGCAGTAGCGGCATTGGAGCGTGCAGCCGCCGAAGAAAATGGCGCCGCTGCCGCCGTGGCCTGCCAGGGCAGGCTCCTCCCATTTGTGGATCATGGTTTTGGCAACCATTGCGGTGTCCGGACAGCGGCAAAATCCAATCTGTCCGGCGCTGCGGTCGATGCCGCACATTCTGGGACAAAGTGTACAGTTTACATAATTCATTACGAATCCCACCTTTTCCCTATCATAGCATCTTTTCGCGCTTTTCACAAGCGGCCCTTTACCATGTGGAGATAATGTGACATATTAAAAAGTTAACCACATTGGTATTTGTCGCTCGGATTAGCACCGCACCGAGCACGCTTTGTCACCGGGCACTGCCGGCAAACTGTAATTTGACATTATTTTCATCCTGTGCTAGACTATAATCGTCAAAAACCGAAAAAAGAGAGGAAAACACCATGGATATCAAGGAAAAAATCGAGGAAGTAGCCAAGAAACTGCTGAAGGATAAGAACCTGATGGCTAAATTCGAGAAGAATCCCGTCAAGGTTATTGAGGAACTGGTGGGCATTGACCTGCCCGATGAGCTGATCAACAAGCTCATCGACGGTATCAAGGCCAAGATCAGCCTGGAACAGGTTGGCGATGTACTGGAAGGCCTGGGCAAGCTATTCGGCAAGTAAGTTTTCGAAAAAATACAGCCGCACCGATAGGTGCGGCTGTTCTCTTTTTAATCAGGTTTTTCGGACAAATTTTTCCCGGCACTTGGGACAGGTAATGGCGATCTTGCCCTTGCCCCGGGGTACCCGGACCCGCTGGCGGCACTTGGGGCAGTCGAAATACCGGTGTTCCCGGTCTTTGAGCGCATCGAAAAGCTGCATAAATTTCCGGTTTTCCTCATAACGGCGGTAGGTATTGCGGGAGAAAGAACGGAAAATGGCCCAGAACATCAGGCCGTAGGACACAAAGGTGGTCAGCAGATTCAGCACGGGGAGGCGGATAAAGGCGCCGATCAGAGAGATAATCACGCCGGTAATCAGGATGACCATATTCAGGCGGTCGGTGCCGTAGCGCCCTGCCATAAACCGGCGCAGGCTCTGACCCAGATTCGCCATAAATTGTTTCAACATAGGAATCACCTTGCACATTGGAGTATGAATACATTATAGTGCAAAATATAAGGATTTCAACTGCAAATGTTTAATGTTTACAGATTGTTTCAGAAATAGGCAGCTGCTGAAAAACGGACTTACCGCCACAGGCGCCTGGGCACCTGTGACGGTAAGCTTTTTGGATCATACCCTGTTTTCATCGTCCTCCCTGCCCGGAAAGGAGGGAAAAGAAAAAAGCAGACAGGAAGGAACCGATGGGACTAAAAATCAAGCTTTTTTAGACTTCTTAATTGCAGAAAACAGACGGTAGCCGCTGAAAATGACAGCCACAGCGCACAGACCGATCAGACAGTACAGCGCGGTCTGCCACCAGGGAGTCACAGTAACGATACGAACATTGGAGTCAATACCGTTCATGGCGTTGGAATTTGCCACCGTGTACAGAATCCGATGGGCTGCCTGACGCAGAGCCTGGCAGATGTCAGGATCGTCGCGGTACAGCTCCATCAGTTCATCGGTCCACTGGGTCGCGGAAGAGTCCCAGGAGTCGGAGCCGGCCAACAGACCCCAAGCCACATCATAGGAGCGCATCTTCATACCCCGGGCGGCAAAGGCGGCGTTACCGGAGAAGTCGGTCAGGTTGAAGCCGTCGAAGCCCCATTCGTTACGCTGGACCTCTGTCATCAGACCGTGGTGGGCACCGGACCAGACAACACCGATACGGGCGAAGGAACCCATCACTGCGTGTGCGTTGCCATCCACCACAGCCATCTCGAAGGGCTTCAGGTAAAGCTCACGGATGGACTGCTCATTGGCCCAGGTGGAGATGCAGCGGCAGGAGGTCTCGTTGTCATTCATGGCGAAATGCTTCAGATAAACATAGACACCCTTGGACTGGATACCCTTGGTCTCGGCAGCGGCAATGGCACCGGACAGGAAGGGATCCTCGGAATAGTATTCGAAATTACGGCCGGCATAGGCGTTGCGGTGCAGGTTCATGGCAGGGCCGTACAGGCCGGATGCGCCCATTTCCATGCAGTCCTCGCCCAGAATTCTACCCATTTCATACATCAGCTCGGTGTTGAAGGTGGCAGCCATGATGTTCTCGTCGGTATAGGCGGTAACAGCCTCGGCAACGCCGGTAAGATTCTGCGTGAAGCCCTGAGGACCGTTGTCGTCCAGGGTCGCAGGCTTGCCGACGGAAGGACAGGCAGCGGTATTATGGTAGCCCTGTCCGGTCATGACAGCCATTTCTTCAAATGTCAGCTGGTCCAGCAGATCCTCCCAGGCGGGATCATCATAGTCCTTGCCAATAAACATAGCCAGCGTCAGGCCATTCTTCGCGCCCATGGTGGGCATTTCCGTGGTGGAATTCTCAATGCCCTTGTAGGTCTGGTACATATACAGGCCGTCTTCAAACATTTTATCGGTAGCCGCAATGCTGATCGCCTTGGGCCAGGTGCCCTGCCAGTCAGAACGGGACAGATAAGTTACATCAATACCGTAATAATTCAGGTCGGTGGCGTCGAAATGATTGGTAATGCCGTACCCGGTGGCAGAGGAAACAGAATAGGTTTCCGTATCCAGCTCGTTGACGGTATGCTTGTAAGTAAAGGCTTCGTCGCCGTCCACGTCGTAGCCCTTGGCCTTCAGCACATTATTGACGGCCTTGTGCGCATCGGAGGCTGCGGTCAGATAGTAATCGCCGGCATCCAGAATGTAGGTCTTGGCGTTCTTGTAATCGTAGGCAGCCAGTTCCTCGCCCTTGACGGTGACAGTCAGTTCCTGAGACTCATTGGGGGCCAGCAGATCCGTCTTGGCAAAGCCACACAGCTCCACAGCGGCCTTTTCAATTCCGTTCTGCTTATCGTAGTCGGTGTAGGGGCTCTGGAAGTAGACCTGAACCGTATCCTTGCCGGCCACATCACCGGTGTTGGTAACCGTAACCTTGATGGTGAACAGATCATTGTCCTTATCATAGGAAGCGGTGTAGTCGCTCCACTGGAAAGTGGTATAGCTCAGACCGTAGCCAAAGGGGAAGGCAACGATCTCGTCATACTGGAAGTCGCCGGCATTACCGGTGCCCATGATGACATCCTCGTAGCGGGTCTCGTAGTAGCGGTAGCCCACATAGATGCCTTCCTGGTAAGTGATGTAATAACGGTTGCCATCGAGACGGCCGCCGCCCACATCGTACCAGCGGGAGGGGTCATCGGCGTCGAAATTGGAGTAGGGAGCGGCATACAAACCGACAACAGCAGGCGCGGAATCGTTGTCGAAGGTGTAAGTATCCACCAGAGAGCCGGAGGGGTTCACATTGCCCACCAGAATGTCCGCGACAGCATTCAGGCCCCACTCACCGGTGTAGCCAATCCACAGAGCCGCATCGATTTCATATTCATACAGGAAGGAGCAGTCCATTGCGTTGGTGGAGTTGATCAGGACAATGACGGTATCGAACTGGTCCTGAACCATCTCAAACATGGCCTCTTCCTCTGCGGTCAGCTGCAGGATGTTGACACCGTCCACAAATCCGTCGTTTGCCAGATCCGCACCTTCACCGGCAATTCTGGAAATCGTAATGATGGCAGCGTCGTTGTAGCTGGCGAAGCTGGACATGACAGCATCGGTGTACTCGCTGACGGGGACCTCGTTGATGGCAAAGGTATCACGGGTTCCGGTGGAAGTCTGGTTTGCCAGCTTACCGGGAGCGCGGGCATAAATGGGCTTGCCATCCGCATTCAGCTGGGTATCCAGCTGCTTGTAGAAGTCCCACAGGGTGGGATTGACGGTCAGGCCCACTTCTTCCAGGGCTTCTTTTAAGGAAGGTGCCCCGGAAGTGTCGATGTCCGCGGAACCTGTGCCGCAGGTAATGATGTCAACACTGGAATGGCTGACGGTGCTGACCTTCGCGTCAGACGCAAGGGGAAGCGCGCCGTTATTCAGCAGCATCACAATGCCTTCGGCTGCTACCTGTTCTGCAACGGCTTTGCCTGCAGCCTCCAGGTCTTCACGGGATTCGTAATCTCTGGCGAAGTAGATGTTGTCTCCGTCGGATTCCCCGGTAGATTCCAACTTATAGGTTTCCGTTTTCAGGAAAATGTTGATTGCCTGGGATGCACCTAAGGCAAAGTTGGTACCGAGAATGGAAACTACCAGAAGAATGACCGTGACGGTGGTCATCACTGTCCAGAGTTTCACACCGGAACCCTTCTTGGGTTTGGACATATTGTTTCCTCCTCATTTTCTTTGTGTATTATTTGTAAGTGGAGCAAGCTCCAGATTACACCGGTTAAAGCCGCCGCAGGTATGGGGATCCTGTCTTTCAATTTTTTCTGTATTATAAAACAGTTCCCCTATTTAAAAAACATACAATAAAAACAGTTGATTTTGTAACCATACATTGTGTATAATCATTATATAGTTGATTTGATATTGTTCCCATTTTATTTCCTAATAAAGACAGAAAAGAATGCAGATTATACAAAGAGGGAGGATTTATGTCAGAGAATACCCAGTTTCTGCGAACCGACAAGGCAATCATACAGGCGATGATTTCCCTGCTGAAAAAGAAATCCTTTGAAAAGATCACGGTTCAGGATATTTTGGACGAAACCCCGGTGACCCGGGCGACCTTTTACGCCCATTACCACGACAAGTATGATGTGGTGGAAAGAATGCTCGATCAGTTTCTGCAGGGACACGGTGCGTCCAGAGGAAAAATCCTGGATACTACTTCCGATTCCTTCCACGAAATCATCCGGTCTTCGTTTTGGAAAAACCGGGAATACGCAGAGGCGCTGATCTCTGTCCATACAGACAGAGTTAATTTTACAAAAGCGATTATGGAAGGGCATCGGATGCAGTATCTTGACAAACATAACAGCGCCACCGCAAAAGCGGAGGCACGGATCTATGCCGCTGCCCGGACAGCGCTGTACTTATCCTTTTTGCGGGACGACATTTCCAATTTTTCTTTGGATCAGATCAACCACATCCTCTTTTCGGCAATCCTCGCGTTATTGGATCTGCCTGATGACGATATGGAAACCCGTGCCTTTCTTCAAAAGAAAGTGATGCAGAATAATGCCGCAAAGCAAAAAAACAATTCCGAGCAAGCCGGCCGTTCATGATCGCCCTGTCCGGGGAAACCGTGGAATTTCCGGAGCGGGCCGCAACGAAGATGGAGAACCGGCTGAAACAGGCGGGATGAAAGCACAAAAAAGGACCTGCCTACGGCTCTTTGGTGCCGTGGCCCGCGTTCCATGGATGCTCCCACGGCCTAAAAACATGCCACTGGCATGTTTTCTTAACGGCCCTTCGAATCACGTTATCATATAAAAAAAGGATACCCGAAAGGGTACCCTTATTTTTTATGGGGTGGATAATGGGATTCGTTTCATTGGCTCCGGAAGGAGCCAATTATGGTGTCATCCCCGTCGAGCCGGGGATGAGTCACAGTCCACCGGACTGTGGCATCTGATCATTCGAATCCCATTACAAGATATAAAGAAGAGATATCCGAAAGGATATCTCTTCTTTTTATGGGGTGGATAATGGGATTCGAACCCACGACCTTCAGAGCCACAATCTGACGCGCTAACCAACTGTGCTATATCCACCATATTCTTTTGTGCTGAAATCCTGTCCTGCCAAATGAATTTGGCACGGCAGGAGGGACTCGTGAAATGAAGGAGTCGCTCGGTCGAGCCCTCGCGAGCAACGCTCATCCGCGTTGCATTTAATCTTTCTCGCCCTCTCCCTGCCAAATGAATTTGGCACGCCAGGAGGGACTCGAACCCCCGACCTACTGCTTAGAAGGCAGTTGCTCTATCCAGCTGAGCTAAAGGCACATGCTCGACAACGCTCATTATTATAACAGAACATTTTGGGTTTGTCAATAGATTTTATTTATTTTTTTCAGAAAAATACAAATAAAGTCTATACAAGGCGGTGTGATTTGCAAAACCGCCTCTTTAGACTAAAAGCTACTTCTTACAAATAAGCTTTACGCCCTCTATTGCAACGATATTAAGCACCTCGCCTACCTCAAAAGCGTCTGTCTCCGAAGCGCCGCGCGCAGACCAAATCTGTCCGCCAACACGCGCCTGACCGCAGCCTGCGAAGTTATCTATTTTTTCTGTTACTACACATTTTTCACCTATTATGGCGTCGATATTCGTTCTTGTGTCACCTTTGGTTTTATTAAAAATGAATTTAGCAGCAATAATGCCCGCCGCAGACAAAACGAGGAACACTATTAGCTCAAGAACAATATCCGGATAGAAAAGGTCGATAACCGTTACCAGAATAGCAGCAGGAACAAACCAGATTGAAACATGCTGTTCGGTAAGCAGCTCTATAATAATAGCTAATATAATTACGGCAATAAAGTACCAACCGTACGTCATAGCCCACCTCCAAAAATATTTATTATATATAATAGCACATTCTACCACAAATGTCAATAAACGGCTACTCTTTTCTATTTAATCCTCTTTTTTCGTCGTTTTTTCACACAAAGTTAAGATTTAGTAAAAAAACTCTTGACAAATTGTTAAACTTATAGTATTATTATTTAAGCGTCGACAGATTAAAATAACAAAGGAGGAACTGTTATGTTTGAAACTTTGAAAAATTTTATGGTTGAAGAACTCAATGTTAACGCCGATTCTATCACCATGGAAGCAGAGCTTACCGGCGATCTTGGCATCAACTCTCTCGAACTTGCCGACCTTGTTTATGCTTGCGAAGAAAAGTTCGGCGTTGAAATTGCCGACGATGACCTTCACAACTTCGTTACCGTTGGCGACGTTGTTCGTTATATCGAGTCCAAGGTTTAATTTTGCAGTATATTTTATGGGATAAAGGTTGCTTTGATTTTTCTCAAAGCAACCTTTATCTTACCTTTTCATATTTTAATATAGACGAAATCACAGTCGGTTTTATCGGTTAACCCATCGGCAAAAACGGAAGGATATTTATTAAGCAAAAACTCAGCCTCAGTCGTTAAGCCAAGAAAGCTATCCTTTGTCGCAAAGAACTGTATAAGTCGCTCTTCCTTCATAACCTTTAGTGTTCGAATAACCGACGAGACGAATTTATTATAATCCTTTTCGTTTTCAATTTTAGGAATATCGATGCGCAAAAGCTCATCTCCCCCTGCCCTGTGGCTTGCTACCGCAAACCGAAGCTCTACCGAGGGGTCCTGCGCACCGCTGTCAATTTCAATTATCTTAAAATTCATTTTATTACCTCGTCTTTTTGCTAATAACATTTTATCACACACAAAACAAAAAGTAAATACCCGAAGGAAATAAAACATGACCGAAATATTATTAAAGCTTTTTTTAGGGCAGAATAACCCCTCCGACCAAAGAGCAAGAAAAGGCTTCGGCACTCTTGCGGGAGCTGTCGGTATTATAACAAACCTTTTGCTCGCGTCCCTCAAGCTCGGCGTAGGACTTTTCTGCTCCTCTCTTGCGATAATTGCCGACGCCTTCAACAATTTTTCTGACGCTGGCGCTTCATTAATTACATTAATCAGCTTCAAGCTCTCGGCAAAGCCTGCTGACAAGGAGCACCCCTTTGGACATGCAAGGTTTGAATATATATCATCTATGATAGTGTCGTTTTTGATTCTGCTTGTCGGAATTGAGCTGCTCATAAGCTCGACAAAAAGCATTTTTTATCCAAATCCCGAGGGCCTCTCGCAGATAAACACTATAACCTTTATTATTCTTATAATTTCTATCATTCTAAAGCTCTGGCTTGGACTTTTTTATCGCAAAATCGGCAAAAAAATAGATTCCAAGGTCATTTTAGCCGCCTCTCTGGACTCGCTCACCGATTCTATTTCAACAGGCTCGGTGCTTATCTCTTCGGTAATCGTAAAATTAACCGGACTTGTGATATTCGACTCGATTGTGGGTGTAGGCGTTTCGATTATAATTATCGCAGCGGGCGCAAAAATACTAAATGATACAAAAAACGCGCTTCTTGGCGAGGCGCCCGTCAAGGAAACGCTTGACAATATTCGAAAAATCGCTGAAAAATACCCCGAAATAATCGGAATCCACGACCTGCTCGTGCATAACTACGGCCCCGGGCAATTTATTGCCTCCTTTCATGCAGAGGTAGACGGCTCAAAGGACATTTATCTTTTGCACGACGTAATAGACACCCTAGAGAGAGAAATAAAGAAAAATCTTAATATTTCCTGTACGATTCACCTGGACCCCATCGCTACAAACGACGAAAACACTGCCGAAATCAAAGAATTTTTATCCGAAACGCTAAAAGAGGTCGGACTTGACTATAAAATTCACGATTTCAGAGTTGTTTTTGGAAACACTCATACAAAGCTCATTTTCGACCTGGTTCTTCCCTATGAAGAAAAAATTAGCGACGATGAGGCTATTAATCTCGTTTGTGAGGCTGTTGAAAAAAAGAGACACAATTTTTACTGCATTATTACAGTTGACAGAGAATAAAAAAACGAAGAGCTTTTCGTGATTGAAAAGCTCTTTTTATCTTCTGCCCTTAATTATCTACTCTATTCAGAGTTTTTCCACTGAAGAACGACTTGATATTTTCTATTATTATATCAAGGCAGCGCTCTCTTGCTTCATAGGCTCCCCAGGCTGCGTGAGGGGTGAAAATCACGTTTTCGAGATTCATAATCCCCGAATACGGATGCTCCTTTGGGAAAGGCTCGCTTGTATAAACGTCGCAGCCAAAGCCGCCTATTTTGCCCGAAAGAACAGCCTCGCAAACGTCGGACTCCACGACAACAGCTCCTCGAGCCTCGTTTACTATTACTACACCGTCTTTCATCATGGCTATTTTCTCTGCTGATATCAGTCCCCTGGTTTCTTCGTTTAGAGGACAGTGTATCGTTATTATATCGCTCTCGCGGCAGAGTGTGTCGACGTCAACGCAGCGCACCTCGTCGATGGGCGCTCTTTTGTTCACGAGGATTTTAGCGCCAAAGCCCTCGGCTATTCTGGCAACCGCCTTACCTATTCCGCCATAGCCGATAATGCCCCAGGTCTTGCCTGCTATCTCGTGATATACGGGTACAAGCCTGTTTGGTATTCCCGACTCTGTATATTTCCCCGAGCTTACAAAGTTGCGGTATTCAAAAAGATGGGTATATAGCGCCGTAACCTTTGCCGCTGTGAAAAGCGCAACACTGTCCGAGGAATATCCAGGCACGTTACAGACGGCAACACCGCACTTCGCGGCTGCCTTAACGTCTATATTATCATATCCCGTTGCAAATACGCAAATGAGCTTTAATTTCTTCGCAGAGTCTAGGACTCCCGGAGTAATTTTGATTTTATTTATAACGATAACATCTGCATCGGCTACTCTCAGATTTACCTCTTCGTGTGACGAGCTATCGTACATTATAAGCTCGCCAAACTGCTTTAGTTTTTCAACCGGAGTGTCAGGCCCGAGAGAAGCTCTGTCAAGTATAACAATTTTCATATCAATACCTCAAAAAACTTGTATGTGCTAAAATATATTTTACTATAAAGTAATCAAAATGTCAACCGCATGTATATAAGCGCTTGTCTTTTTGGTAAATACCCAGTCTTTACTGAAAGCCTTCTCCTTATAAGTCATTCGCTCCTTACCGACAGTGGATAACGTCGGTGTCGCAAACTCCTCACCGTTAGCAACAAAACTGTCCTCATCAAGCGGCAAAGCATATTGCCTGTTAGATTTTTGACTATAATCAACAGGCTCAAGCCCGTACATTACACGGACTTTATTTACTATTTCGTTAATCTCTTCCTCTGTTCGAGGATTCTCCCAAATTCGTTCATTATCTCCTGATGCGTAGCGTTCTGATGTTTCACCAAGTAATCTATCATCAGAACTTGATCGTCCTCTTCGAGATACACCGCTATTGCTGCCGCTTCCTCGCTCGGCATCTCGAACTGCTTCAGTCCATACAGAAGCAATCTCTCTGTCTTGGTTGATTTCGTCATATCTGCTCTTTTTAACCTCCAAAAGTTTTTTTGTTTGATTATTATACGGTGCAAGTATGCGCCCATGCATATACCCATCTGCTTCAAAAATATAACCAGTGACATAAATAGTTCTAGTCTCATTTTCTGCCATAGTAGCTGTCTTATTAGCGAGGCTTCTAGCAAACGCCTTACGGTCGTTTGGAGCAACCTCACGAACAAACTCGTCTGTCGCAGTGTATAAATTGTCTTTACTTATTATATCATTTTTACTGTCCGATTTCAAGGACTGCGTTGAATTGTTTAGAGCATACTGCTCACCGTAGTAAGCGTTGGTTTCATTAAGAATAGTTGCAGGATCCATACCATATTTTTTTGCAATACTTATTTTTACCTCATCGCTCACACCCTCAAGAGCCGCCTTGTACATTCCTCTAATTTTCGAATTTCGAATTCCGAATTTCGAATTTCCTCCGTAGGAGGTAGTAATCGCATGGTCCAGCTCATGAATAAGCAGCCTCTCATGTGTTCTCGTCGCCTCCGGGTTAATTACAACAAGATTCCTACTCGCGTCATAATACCCGTCTGCATACTCCGAATTTTCACCAAGAGCATTATTTTTTTCGCTATTAGTGTTGACTTTTCCGCCTTTTTGGTATATAATATTACCAGAAAGCGTTTCATCAAGGGCCTTAGAGCCCGTTACGGCAATTATTTTTGCTGAAGATGGAACGCTTTTTGTTATTTCTCCAACATTATAAACAGTTGCAACAGTTCCGTTGTGTCCAACACTCAACGTAATTTGATAATATTTACCGTCGTAATCCTCAAAGTATGCTGTTCTGTAAGTAAAACCGTCTTTTGCAAAAGGATGATTTTTCGTATCAGAGGCTTTTTTATTTTTAGACTTTGAAATTTCGGCAAGCTCGTCAATATGTGCTTCCGCATTTAGCTTAACTCTAAATTCATCATCAGTCATAGGAACGGGGTTACCATTAACAGTTTTATAATTGTCTCGAGCTTTTTTAGCAGTTTCTGATTTTGTTATGGTAAGCACGTCACCCTCTATTGTATGAATATCAAGCGACGGCTTGTTATCCAACAAAATGTTAAAGAAGTTGCTGATTTCCTTACGTTGTTGGCTTTTGGTTTCACTCTTTATGACATTTCTCGTAGCAGTAACGTATGTATTACCGTTATCAAGCGCAACAATCGCATACTGTTTTCCATCGCTATTGTGTGATAATCTCGTTGATTCCTTATCAAACACAATATCAAGTCCCGAGTGAGCCGCAACCTTCGCATAAGCTAGAACATCACTATCACTTACACCCTTCGCCCGTCCGTCCTCGATAATGCGCCTTATCTGGCCCTGGGCCGGGGATGATAGCTTCTTATAGT
>JAZUSG010000059.1:0-4453 GCA_045606605.1 Faecousia sp. | reverse complement strand
TGGCGGTCAGAGGCAGCTCAATGTGGTTGTAGATCAGCTTCTTGCCGCCGGGGATCTTGGGCAGGTTCAGAGTGGTGTCGATGGCAGCGTTCAGACCGCCGATGTGGGTGACCAGAGCGGAGGGATTCAGCTTGCCTGCGTTCATCATCTCGATGGCTTCCTGCATATCGTGGGTATTGCCGCCGGAGGTGCCCACAACGTGGGTATACAGGTAGTGGACATTGTACCAGTTGAAGGGAGCCTTGAACTTGGTGTCGGTGGGGCCGGCGAAGAAGTTCAGACAGCCGTCGAAGCCCAGGATGTCGTCAGCCTGCTCGATAACGGGCTTTACAGGTGCGAAGCACACAACATCGTCGTAGCCGGTGCCGCCGGTGAGAGACCGCAGGTACTCGGTAGCGTTCTCCATACGGGTGTTGACGTAGTGCAGCTCAATGCCGTTTGCCTTTGCTTCCTCTACGGTGTAGATGGAAGCAGCGCGCTCCAGTCTTGCCTCGTCGATATCGGTAACGACCAGCAGGCTGGGCTTACGGTCACAGTGGATAGCGTAGTCGATGGCAGCCAGACCCATGGGGCCAACGGAGGCAAGCAAAGCCATCTTGCCGCCTTCCTTGATGCCCATTTCGTGGACATAGGAACCGGCCTTGGTGTGATACATAGCGTGGAAAGTACCGATAACACAGCTCAGAGGCTCAGCCAGAGAACCGAAGTAGTAGGTATCGGAGTTGTAGGGCAGCAGGCAGTTTTCCAGCAGGGTCTCGATGGGGATGTTGCCGTACTGGGAGTTGCCGCCGCAGTAGCCGTAGGAATAGCCGGGAGCTTCCTGAGAGCCGTTGTGGAAGTGAGCGGGCTGAATAACGAACTTGTCGCCAACCTTATACTTATGCTTCCAGTTTTCGCCGACTTCTACGATATCACCGCAGAATTCGTGACCAACAACAGTGGGGTTCACATCACAGTTGTCGGGAACGCGCTTATGGTCAGGACCTTCGATAGAGGCCTTGTAAGTAGACATACACAGACTGTCGGACACGACGCGAACGCGAACGCCATCCGGACCGATCTCGGGCAGATCTACTTCATCCAGCCGCAGATCCATCTTGCCGTGGATTCGAACTGCTTTCGTAATCATAATATATTCCTCCTAAAGTTTCATTTCCTTTTGTACATAAATCGGAAAACTATTTTTGCCACATTATATTTTAGCACAGGACACCGCAGTATGCAACATCTATTTTCCCGTACATCAGTTAAGCTGCGCCGCTGCTTTTTCTGCGGCAAGACATGCCTTATACCGGGTAAGATAGGCCGCAAAGCCCGCGGCGCCTGCAGGATCCGGCTGGATCTCACTGCTGAGTGCATCACTAAATACCTGCGTATACAGGTACTGTTCCATGGACTGGTCCGGTTCTTTGCGCAGCATATAGGCCGCCAGCAGCGCCATACCCCAAGGACCGCCCTCACCGGCAGTCTCCATTGTGGTGATGGGCACATTCAGCGCATCCGCCAAAATCTGTTGTCCCACGCCGGGGGTCTTGAAGAAACCGCCGTGTCCCAGCAGCTTATCGGACTCCACCTGCTCTTCCCGATACAGCATATCCATACCGATCTTGAGGGTCGCGATGGCGCCGTAGAGCTGAGCGCGCATAAAATTACAAATATCCAAGCGGCTCTCCGGCAGGCGCACCACCATAGGTCTGCCTGTTTCAGTGGCCGTCAGCGGCTCTCCTGCAAAGTAGTTAAAGGCGATGGTGCCGTCGCAATCTGGCTTGCCGGACAGCGCCTTTTGGAACAGCGTAGTATATAGCTGATTTCTATCCACCGGCCAGTCCATTGCCCGGGCCGCATCGGCGATAAGACCTACCCACGCATCGATCTCCGAGGTGCAGGTGTTGGTGTGGGCCATGGCTACCGGCTTGCCGGAGGGGGTTGCCACCACATCGATCTCCGGATAGTAATTCTTAAGCGGCTTTTCCAGCACCTGCATAGAGAATGCGGAAGTGCCGGCGGAAATGCTGCCGGTTCGGGGGAGCACCGCGCCGGTTGCCACCATACCTGTTCCTGCGTCACCTTCCGGCGGACACAGGGGGATGCCGGCCTCCAAAACACCGGTTTCATCCAGTAGCGCTGCGCCATCTACGGTTAACACACCTGCGCTTGCACCTGCAGGCAACACCCGGGGTAGGATATCCAGTAGTTTCCAGGGATAGCCGCAGCCTTTAACCAGTTCATCAAACTTAGCAACGCAGGTCGCATCAAAGCTGCCGGCTGCATCGTCATAGGGAAACATTCCCGAGGCTTCGCCCACACCGATCACAGGATTGCCGGTGAGCAAGTAATGGATATAACCGCTCAAGGTGGTCAGCCGGGCGATCTGCCCTACGTGGGATTCCCCACTTAGAATCGCCTGATACAGATGAGCAATGCTCCAGCGCTGGGGGATGTTAAATTGAAACAGCTCTGTCAGCTTTGCTGCCGCCGGACCTGTGATGGTATTGCGCCAGGTACGGAAAGGCACCAGCTGCTTACCGTCCTTATCGAAGCACAAATAGCCGTGCATCATACCGGAAATACCGATGGCTGCCACCCGGCGCAGCGGCTGGCCAAATTTTGCCTGCACATCTGCGCAAAGATCCCGGTAGCAAGCCCGTACACCGGCCACTGCATCTTCTAAAGAATAGGTCCAAACCCCATCTGCCAGGGTATTCTCCCAGGAAAAGCTTCCCGAGGCGATGGGCAGATGGTTTTCGTCGATCAAAACGGCCTTTATGCGGGTAGAGCCCAGCTCCAACCCCAAAACCGCCTTAGTCAGTTCCTTTTTCATGCTCGATCAGCTTCCAGGTTGCGTCGATCAGATTTTGGAACAGAGGATTCTCCATTGCCTTGATCACAAAGATCTGACGGGGAGAGTTAATATCCTCGCCGGAAATTTGGAACATACCGTACTGGTCGCACAGACCTCTCAGACGCTCCAACTGGGCGGGTGTGTTCCGGGTGGGCATATAGGTAACGGCCTTTACGCCCTCTTCCTTCAGACATTCAAACACGTCATCCAGGTAATCGTCTTCAAACTTCTGGGCCTTCTTATCACCGGTAACGCTGTCACCCACGTCGCCTAAGTAAGCGTAGCACAGGTAAGCATCCACCTCACGGCAGAGCTTTACCATATCCTTCAGCTTGGGACATTCATCGGTTGCGTCAATGAAGACCTTAGGAACGAATGTGCCCTTCAGCATACCCAGTACATCGTACTCATAGAAGGGGTACTCCGTATCCAGCAGCATGCTCTTCTGCTTTTCAGACAGGTTCATACCCAGGGAGGTGAGCTTATCGATCATACCCTGGCCCTTTCCCACCTGCTTTACCAGCTCGATGGCCAGCGCATACATCAGATGCCGCTCGGTAACACCGCCGTTTTCCGCTGCCATAGACAGGGGCAGCACGTCCCGGTCGTAATCCAGGGAAACACCAACCAAAGCATTGATCTTCTCGATCATCTTGCGGTTGCGGGTATGACGGGCAGCCTGATAAGGCTTAAAGAACTCGGTCAAACGGCCGATCTGATTGTGGGGAACACCCTGAATGGTCATATAGCTTACGCCAACCTGGTCAGGGTTATTTGTGCGGCGACCCTCCAGACGAGTGCCGTCCATAGAGATGCGCGCCTCCATGCCGATGGTAACGGGCATATCCACCAGCTTTGCAGCCTCCAAGAACTCCTCAGCGCCGGAAATGGAATCGTGGTCGATGATACCGGCGGTGCACAGGCCCTCCATCCGGGCAGCGTAAACCGCAGCGGTGGGAGAGTAAGGAGAGAAGGAATAGGTGGTGTGGATATGGTTATTGATGTACTGAGGCACCATGGGAGGGAAGACGGTGGTCTTCAACACCTCTGCCAGATTGGCAAGGCGCTCTTCCTTGGTAGGAGCATTGAGTTTATTCAGAATTGCAATATCGATCATGTAAAAACCCTCTTTATCAGTTCAGCATAACCTGGCCGCCGGTAACAGGAATTGCCTGGCCGGTCTCATACTTCTGCTCTACGCAGTACATAACTGCGCGGGCAACGTCGATGGGCAGGCAGCCGCGGTTCATGGGAACCTTTGCCTCATAGAAACGACGAACGTCTTCTACGGTCTTTGCGCCGGGAACCTTGCCGGCCTGCAGGTACTGAACAAACAGACCGCGCTCGGGGTCGGACCACAGGGGACCATCCAGGTAGTTGCCGGGGCAGATGGCATTGACCTTAATGTTGTAAGCAGCCAGTTCCAGAGCCCAAGACTGAACCAGGCCGATGGCACCGAACTTAGAACCTGCGTATGCAAAGTTCTTGTTGGAGCCTTCCAGGCCGGACTTAGAGGACATCGCAATGATGTCGAACATAGCGGTGGGGTCAGCCTCGTGCTGTGCTTCCATAATCATAGCAGCGTACTTGCAGGAAAGGAACAGACCGGTG
>JAZUSG010000058.1:0-20444 GCA_045606605.1 Faecousia sp. | reverse complement strand
CTGGCAAGCTCAATATCCAGTCGCTTCATCTCTTCCAGGTATGCCAAATACTGTTCCAGAATGGCTGTAATGGAAACATCCTGAATTTCTATTTTGTTTTTACTTAGCAATAAGAATATTACGTCCAAAGGACCTTCAAAGTCCTCCATAAACTCACTTTTTGTGCGGACGATACCCTCAAGTCGGTACTTTGGTTCTACCATAGCAGCTCCTTGTGCATACACATCGATAATATTGGCATTATTATACCAAATAATCCACAATCCTGCAAGCATTTATACCAAATTTCGCATATTTCAAAAAGGATTGCATTTTTCGACAAAATGTGCTAAGATAACGAAAACGAATGGAGGGTTTACCATGGCAAGCAAACCGAACCGTTACAAAATCTTTGAACGCAATATGACCTATTCCCTGTGTATTGATGCGCTGATCTTCATTTTTTATATGATCGCTGCCGGCAACGGCATTGGCTGGCTGAAGGTAATTTTAACCCTTATGTGCCTTGCCCTATCTGCCTATATTCTTTGGTCCCTATACTGCACGAACGAACTTTTAAAACAGCGCAGCTTATGGATGACGGTTGGTGCTGCGGCCATCGCTATTTGTCTCCTGTTTTCCCTACTGCTTAACTTCCCCAGCCCCAACAAATATAAAGTTGTAAATACAGAGACTGCGTTTACGGTCAACCAAATTCTATAAGAAAACGGTGGAGTGCCCAGCACTCCACCGTTTTTATTTGTAATAACTGTTGCCACCGATAAATTCCCGCACCAAACTGGTGGGCGGAATTTCATCCTCCACATCCGCAGGCTCTATATAGTTTAGCACCTTGACCATTGCCCGAACAGCCTCATAGCAGCTGTTTTCTGGTTCAATTGCCATCAGCAAAGGGTAAATATGACTTTTCAGAACCGCAAGTTCATAAAGTGTAGAGCTGTTGAAAATCATATCCGCATTTTCTTGAAATGGGAAAATCCAACGCTGCTCGCCCCTGCGAACAGAATCCCACATCGAGAGCGTTCTCTCTACGCTGGAACCTCGGGTTTCGTAATCCCGCACCGTTCTGCGCAGCAAGCGCAGATAGCTTGATGGGATGCGATTATGGTCATCTAAGTTTAGCGGCAGCAGCGCGCTGACATAGAGCTTAAAAACAAGCTTATGGTGAATTTCATCCGGCAGCAGAACAGGATTTAGCGCGTGGAGTCCTTCCACAAGGATAACCGAATCCGCGTGTAGCTGCAATATATGGCCGCGATACTCCCTTTTTCCCGTAAGGAAGTTAAAATATGGCAGTTCAATCGATTCTCCTTTCAAAAGGCTCGTCAAGTGACTACGGAACAGATCCGTATCTATTGTGTTAATATGCTCCAAATCCAATTTCCCATCTGGGCCGGGTAGAATCTTATGCCGGTCAATATAATAATCGTCCAGACTTATAAGGATGGGTTTTTTGCCGTGAACACGCAGTTGTGTTGCCAAGCGATTTGCCGATGTTGTCTTGCCGGAGGAACTGGGACCTGCAAGCATAACCGCTTTTGCGCCGCGCTTACAAACCTCATCCGCAATTTGCGCATATCGCTTTTCGTGGAGCGCTTCATTGACACGAATCAGTTCCCGGATTTTACCGGAATGCACCATTTCATTCAGATCCGCAACTGTCTCACATTCCATTAACGCGCACCACCTGGCGCTTTCATTGGTTACTGCAAGGAACTGGGGCATATCCACATATGCCGCAACGCGATCAGGATCTTTATCATCAGGGTAGACCAACAAGAATCCACCGTCAGCCGGCATCAGATCCCAAACCTGTAAATAACCCGTGGATGGAGCCAATTCACCGTAATAGTAGTCTGAAAAATCTTCGTACGCATACTCATCAAAATAATCTACCGTGCGGTATCGAAGAAGCTGGGCCTTATCTGTCTTTCCCGCCATCTCAAACTTCTTAATTGCCATATCCTTTGGAATACGGCGACGGATCAGCGGAATATCCATCTTTACCAGCCGAATCATCTCCGACCGTAAAACCGACAGATCCACAGCCTCCTCACCGGATGAGTGAATCATCAGCGCAGAACCCACCGTGGCACCCATTTTGGCGCTGACATTGGGATAGCAGTTCTCCAAGGCGAGAAACAGCAAAAAACGAACGGTCCTTTCGTATAGATCTCTGCCGGTAGGATCCTGATAATACAAGAGGCTTATCTTGCCGTCGGAAGCTGCCATGGCGCGACGAATGGACGAACGGTCCTGGGATAATTCTGTAACACGCACCGGGACATAATTCAGGTTGAACACTTCACCTGCAATTTTCGCCGCCAAAGGGCGTTTAGACAGTAAATCACCATCCAAGTTTAGACTCTGAACCAATTCCAGCAGAGTTTGGCCCGGATTGGCAACGATTTCACATTCATCAATTCTAAGTTTCATCCGGCGGCCTCCTCCCGTTATTTCTGTTTATACGCACACCCTTTGCAGTTTTTACAGTTACCGCAGCAGCCGCGTGCCTTTCTCGTAAATATAATATATGCTAAGTAACCGACAACGATAACTAAAATCGAAATATCCAAAAAATTCATAGCAGCACCCCCAAACGGTAAACTAAAAATGCCGCAATCCAAGCGATTACACACTGCATAACCACAACGAATACGGTTTTTACACCAGAGTTTAATTCTCTGCGAATGGTCGCTACTGCAGCCACACAGGGTGTATACAGCAAACAGAAGGTTAAGAAGCTGCAGGCAGACGCAGTTGTAAATATACTGTGCAGTGCAGCGCCCAATTGCTCTGTACCAACACCCAAAATAACGCCAAAGGTACTTACTACCGCTTCCTTAGCCGTAAATCCGGAAACCAGCGCTGTAACCATACGCCAATCACCGAAACCCAAAGGTGTGAAAATTGGCGCAACCAAGCGACCTAAGGTCGCTAAAATACTGTTTGCGCTATCAGACACTACATTAAAACGGATATCGAACGTTTGCAGGAACCAAATAAGAACGGTCGCCACAAAAATAACCGTGAAAGCCCTTTGCAGGAAATCCTTTGCTTTCTCCCACATCAATAGCAACACACTTCTTGCTGACGGGAAGCGGTAATTCGGCAGTTCCATCACAAAGGGAATCGGCTCACCGCGAAACGCGGTCTTTTTCAGCAGCAGCGCCACCAGCACACCAACAACCATACCACCAAAATACAAAATGATCATAACCGGCAATTCTCTGCCCGGGAAAAATGCTGCAGCAAACATTGAGTAAATGGGGATTTTTGCAGAGCAGCTCATATAGGGAGTCAATAAAATCGTCATCTTTCTGTCCCGGTTTGAGGATAGGGTCCGTGTCGCCATAATGCCGGGCACACTGCAACCGAATCCAATGAGCATCGGAACAAAGCTTCTACCGGAAAGCCCGATCTTCCGCAACAGTTTATCCATAACAAAGGCGACCCGCGCCATATAGCCGGAGTCTTCCAAAATAGACAAAAAGAAAAACAACACAACGATCAACGGCAAGAAGCTTAGCACACTGCCAACACCGGAAAAAATACCGTCAATAAGGAGACTATGTACAACAGGATTGATGCCGTATTTGGTCAGCAGATCATCCGCGAGCATCGTAAGTCCGTCAATCGCATAGGCAAGCAAGTCAGAGAGCCACGCGCCAAACAAATGGAATGTAAAGAAAAATACCAAACCCATAATCGCAGCAAACAACGGAATCGCCAAATAGCGGTTTGTAAGAACTTTGTCAATTTGCATACTGCGGCGATGTTCTTTACTCTCTTGCGCCTTAACTACACATTCGCTGCATACGGATTCAATAAAATTATACCGCATATCTGCCAACGCGGCGTTGCGGTCAAGACCCCGATCTGTTTCCATTTCAATGACAGAGTGTTCTATGAGTTCCTTTTCGTTTTGGCTCAGCTGCAAAGCGTCAAAAAACTCCCGTTCCCCTTCAATGAGTCGCATCGCGCAAAAGCGGCGGGAAATACCCAGTCGAGATGCGTGGTCTTCAATAATATGGCTGACTGCATGAATACAGCGGTGAACCGGACCGCCCGGACAAAAGTCCAGGACTTGCGGAATCATTTTCTCCTTTCCTGTTTGAACAATGGTGTCCACAAGTTCTGAAATGCCCTGCTTTTTTACAGCGCTGATGGGCACAACCGGGACGCCCAGCAGTTCACTCATTCGCTTTACATCCACACTGCCGCCATTTCCGTGGAGTTCATCCATCATATTGAGCGCAATTACAGTGGGTATCCGTAGCGTCAGAAGCTGGAGCGTCAAGTAAAGGTTTCGTTCAATATTCGTGGCATCCACGATATTAATCACTACATCCGGTTGCTGTCTTAAAATGAAGTCACGGGTTACGATCTCTTCCTGCGAATAAGGACGAACTGAATAAATACCGGGCATGTCAACTACCTGATGCTCTGTATTGCGGATCACACCTATTTTCTGGTCTACCGTAACACCAGGGAAATTGCCCACGTGCTGGTTGGCACCGGTGAGTGCGTTGAAAAGTGTCGTTTTGCCGCAATTCTGATTGCCAGCTAATGCAAATATCATTCCGCAGCCTCCTGTATCTCTATCATTCTCGCATCTGCTCTGCGAATCGTCAGCTCATATCCCCGCACGCGGATCTGAATCGGATCTCCCATAGGTGCGACCTTCTGCAGCAAAACCTTAGTGCCGGGAATCAGGCCCATATCCAAAAAACGCAGTCTTAATGCGCCTTCACCGCCAACAGCTGCAATCTCTCCCCATTGGCCAACCTTTAAATCATCAATCGTCATTTCTATTCCTCCACACCCAGTTAGCATATGCTAACTCTTTTCTTTAGTCAATATACCATTTATAGCAAACTTTGTCAATTAAAATTTTTACAGTGAAAATTTATGGACTATATTTATTGTTTCACATGTAATCCAGTGTGTTTATTTCCTGCATACGAGGCCTTTTACCCAATATACATCCTCTCTGCTCACCACCCGAAACAGCGTCAGAAGGCTACCAAATGAGAATATGAAAGCGATAACTTTTATGATCGGCTGTGTGAGAAAATCAGCCAGTATGATCGCCAGTGCTGTCCCTCCAAGGGTCAAAAATGGTGTCAATACCGGCAATAATTTTCCGGTCATCTTCAGCAAGCGCCGTAGACTCAGCAAGAAATTAATTAGATGTGTTACAACAAAACTGAAGAAATATCCCTTCATACCGTAAATTGGCAGGAGTAAGAACAGGAGGATCACATCCATAGTCGATGTAAAGATATTATAGCGTACACAAGCGGTCTGCTGACCAAGACCTTTTATCATCGCATCGGTAATTGCATCACTGTATAACATCGGCACAAGCAAGGAAAACCACCGCAAATACATCCCCGCCTCTAAATTACCATATAGCCACACGCATAATTCATCGCTAAGCAGATACAAAACACCGCAGAAGAAACACCCATATAGCAGAGAAAGGCGCAAACTTCTGCGGGCAAGATACCGGATTCGCTGCCCACTTCCTGCCGCAGCGCATCGTGCAAGCTCCGGAATCAACAACTCTGCCAGTGCAAATAATATGGCCATCGGAAACATAAAGATCGGGAACACCATACCGCACACCATTCCAAATGCTGCCAGCGGGTCACCAATTTTCTGATAGAGCGCCAGACGCTTGGGAACCATTAAATTCTCAGTTGTGGATATTCCGGCTTTTAAATCGTCCGCTATTGCCAAAGGAACGGCCGTCTGTAAAAGTCTTTGCCGCATAATAATACGACCGCCCGGTATCGTATGATCTCTTCTCTTTAAAAGCAACAGACAAACAAGGGTAAAACATGCACCCATACCACTACCGATTACAACCGCAGCGCACGCACGCACGGGATCGCTATCTGCAAAAAGCAACAGTAAAAGCACTGTTATAATCATCGTGCAGGTCTGCTCGGCTACTTCTACTGCCGCCAAGGTACTGATACGGTTTGCACCTGTAAAATAACCAACCATCACACCGCATAAGCAATTCGCCGGCAGAAAAAAGGCAAATATCCGAATAATCCCGCAAACACCGCTCTCGCCTATCCACCTTTGCGCGATTATCGGTGCAAAGATCAGTAACAGCGCTGCTACAAACCCGCTGCATAATAAACTATATTTCATACATCCGGATATCACCCAGCTTACGTTCTCCGGACGGCGCTTTCCCAGTTCCTCAGCAGTTAAGTACATCGTCCCCGTACGGATACCGGCAATACCTGCCGTCATAGCCAGCCCTCCAACAGATAAAACAAGCTGCAACAGGCCAATCCCAGCCGCACCAATTTTGCCGGACAAATATACCTGAAAGCCTGTAGATACAAAACGAAGCAATAAGTTTACTCCGGTTAAAATCAAGGCGTTATAGAAGATCGGAAGTCTTCGGCTCAAAATAATCCCCCCTTGTCCCAAGTGTATTCGGACAAAGGGGGATATATTAGCCTTTATTGATATGCTCACAAAACGGTGATAAGGGACATTCTGTGCACTTGGGTGCCCGGGCGGTACACACTTCCCTGCCAAACAGCACAATGCGATGGCAAAAATCGCTGCTCTCCTCAGGCGGCAGGATCGCCCTGAGCTGCTTTTCAACCTTTTCCGGCTCTCTGCCTTTTGAAAGTCCTAAACGCTCACAAATCCGCATACAGTGGGTGTCGCAGACCACACTGCCCGGTTCACCGTACAGATCTCCCAATAAGAGGTTTGCAGTCTTTCTGCCCACACCGGGGATCTTCAATAGCTTCTCCATTGTATCCGGGACTTTACTGTCATAATCTGCAATCAGCATTTGACAAGATAGCACAATGTCCTTGGCTTTTTGTCTGAAGAATCCGCAAGCGTGTATGTAATTCTCCACATCTGCAATCTCTGCGTTTGCGAGAGCTTCCAGTGTAGGATAAGCTGCAAAGAGCGCCGGTGTAACCAAATTTACCCGCGCATCTGTGCATTGCGCAGAAAGCCGAACTGCGATCATAAGTTCATAGTCTTTTCGATAATGTAGCGCACAGGGCGCATCCGGATACCGAATCTTTAAAAGTTCAATAATTCCATTTACCTTTTCATGCATACCATCACATCCTCTTTTTCTTAAATCTTATCACAGATTTTTCCCTATGAAAAGAGGAAATTGCAAGGAACAAGACAAACTTGCTTTGGATATGATGATGTATCCGCTGGGTCCTTGGACCTGCGTGGCTTTGGTGCGGCGGTATCTTGCCGCCGCCCGGCTTTGTTTAATACAGATCGTCTTCGATGATATCAGCGGTCAGCGCAGAGATCTCATAGGCTGTCCGTTCTTCAAACCCGTCTTCAGTTTGCTTCGTGTAAATTCTGCTTTGTAGTCTACCGCGAATCGCAATAACATCCCGGGTATGACATCGTGATATCTCCTGGGCAATTCTGCCCCACAGAATACAGGGCAAATAATCCGCGCGATGAAAAGCGCGAGGCACTGCCAGCATAGCATCACAAATCTCCCGGCCTAACGGTGTCAGTCGGTAGGTTGGATCTCGACAGAGCGGCCCTTCTAAGTAAACATCATTGACAGGTTCCCCATCCTCGGCTATGACGGAGGTCGCAAATACAAAAATCAGCAAATGCCTTGCGCCGGCACTACGCTGATTGTGAGAGCGAATCTGTCCGGTCACACGCACCATATCTCCCCCACTGGGATCAAGCTGCCCTATCACCTTCTCTTCCACTACCACAGGAAGGGTGTCCACAACTCCCGAGAGACGGGATACATTCAGATAAAAGCGCATAAATCTTTTTCCGTGATTTTCGTGAGAAAAAACAGGCAATTCCCGCAAGCTACCCCGCAGAATGATTTCGTTGGTTTTTTGTTCCATAGTACCACCTCAAATTCCAATGTACATAACCAGTGTATGTACAAAAAATCTGTTAAGAACCGGGCGGTTGAGAAGCGCCATTCTTTTGCAAATAGACTTGACAAACACAATGCGCCGTGATAGAATGACTTGGCGTAACAGAATATTATCTTTATATTCGGAGTGATACCCAAGAGGCCGAAGGGGCTCCCCTGCTAAGGGAGTAGGCGTGTAAACAGCGCGCGAGGGTACAAATCCCTCTCACTCCGCCAAATAAAAAGCCACCCTATTGGGTGGCTTTTTATTTGGCTTTGGTATTTATGAGAGAGGGATTTGAACAATCAAATGCAACGCGGATGAGCGTTGCCCGCGACGCCACTGCGGAGCGGAACATTTATTTTGCCAACGACAAAATGCAAACAAATCCCTCTCACTCCGCCATAAAGAACTCCCATCCAGAAGGATGGGAGTTCTTTATTTTAAGGGATTTGAACAATTCAATGTTACAGGCTTCTGAACTGTTGCTTGCGACGGCTTGACTTTCCCGATTACCTATATTAAAATATTTGCGTAAATGATTGATATTCCTTATAAATCTATCACCACACAGAGAAGGAGTTCTATTATGATTAAGATTGAAAATACCGTTTCTGCAGTCAATCAGATGATCAATTCCTCTGAGCTTAGTTTTATCGGCAACGAAAATGCACCCTTAAAAATTCTGATCGTGGGCAATTCCATCACAAGACACGGTCCCAACAAATCTATTGGTTGGGAGCGGGACTGGGGTATGGCTGCCAGCGCACCGGAAAGGGATTATGTCCATCGTCTGTATGCCAAATTGCAAGAAAACGGTATAGATGCCTTTATGCGCATTTCACAGGCTGCACATTGGGAACGCAACTTCCAACAAGAGGACATATTAACCCGCTATGATGGCGATCGGGATTTCCACGCTGACGTCGTGATCTTCCGCCTTGGTGAAAATGTACTTTGCGAGGAATACCCCCTCTTTAAAGAACACTTCATCCGCTATATTGAGCATATCTGCCCGGAAGGCAGCACTTGTCTGTTCACTACCTGCTTCTGGAGATGTGAACTGGACGAAATCATTAAAGAATATGCAGGTGCCCGTGGAGATGTTTGCGTAGAACTGGGATATGAGGACGAAAAGGAAATGGCACTGGGTCTTTATGAACACAAGGGTGTCTCCCTCCATCCCAGCGATTACGGAATGGAAATGATTGCCACAAGGATTCTCAAGGGTGTACAGGCTGTCTTAAGCAGAAAATAAACGAGGTATACGATGGAACTTTTAAGTGGAAGACCGGAAACTACTGACGGCAGACTGGATAAAGAAATTCGGGTGTATGACCTTTTAGACCACTTACAGGTCTCCTATATGCGCGTAGATCACGATGCGGCTATGACAATGGATGCTTGCAGTGAGATCGATAAGGTTTTGGAAGCTGATACCTGCAAAAACCTGCTCCTTTGCAACCGCCAGCAAACAGATTTTTATCTCTTGCTGATGCCGGGCGACAAAGTATTCAAGACCAAGGATCTGTCTGCGCAGCTGGGTGTGTCCAGACTCTCCTTTGCTTCCGGCGAATTTATGGAAGAGTTTTTGGATATTACACCGGGATCTCTCAGCGTGATAGGTCTTATGAATGATCACAATAAGCGGGTGAAACTTGTGATTGATGCACCGGTTTTGGAAAACACCTATGTAGGTTTTCATCCTTGCATCAACACTTCCACTTTGCGGGTCAAAACTTCCGATTTGATAGAAATTATTATTCCAGCAATGGGACACGAGCCAACAATCGTAAATTTACCGCAAGAAAATGCATCTGCCTAAGGCAGATGCATTTTTGTTTTATTTTAAAGCATCCACAATTTCAGATGCATCCTGCAAAACCAGGGTCGGCTTATCAGCAGACTCAGCAAGGATCTCCGGAGTTGTTTCACCGCTCATAACCAAAATCCCGTTGACACCGGCATTAATAGCAGACTTAATATCTGTATAGATCCGGTCGCCAATAACCGCGGTCTTTTCCTTGGCAGCGCCGCACTTTGCTATCGCCAATTCAATCATCAAGGGATTAGGTTTACCGATCACATAGGGCCGTTTTCCGGTGGCGTTGTAAATCATATCGCAGATACTGCCGCAATCGGGAATGCTGCCGTACTCAGTAGGACATACATAGTCAGGATTTGTAGCAACGTAAGGCACATCACCCTTAAAGTTGAACATAAAGCAAATATCTTCCAACTTTTTGTAGGTCAGCTCCTTGTCAAAGCCCATAACAATACAGGTAGCCTGGGATGTATCATTGGTAACAAAAAAACCTTCTGCATAAAGTTCTTTCCGAAAAGACTTCGTGCCGCATACAAAAGGACGGCAATCCGGGTAATTTTCTTTCAGATAGTGCGCAGTTGCCTGGGTGGAGGTAATAAAATCGTCCTTGGTTGCTGCAATTCCTAATTTATCCAGCTTTGCAACGTAATCGTTGACGCTCAAGGAGGAATTATTGGTCATAAACATATAGCGCTTACCGGCTGCGCGAATCGTTTCCAAAAGTTCCTTTGTAAACGGGAATAACTTCTTACCCAAATACAAGGTACCGTCCATATCAAATAAATATAGGTCAATGTTTTTCAGCAGTTCTTTCTTTTCCATATTTGCCTCCCTATAACAGTTCGCATAATTTATCCAAGACTCCCAGATCCCAGGCAAGTCTTGACAACACATATTTATCACGGATATCTTTTGTGGCTTTGAATGTCATTTTTGCAATACTGCTATCTACACCGATTGTATTTAGATCCCGGGATATCCCAACCGTATCTAAAATTTCACCCAATTTCTCACTGGAAGGCAATTCATCCTGCAAAATCTGCAAAATTGCATCCCAGTTCTGCGCAATCCTGGCAAAACGCGCTTTGTGGGTAGCTTTATCGTATTTCTTTTCCCGTTTTTCCTGGTCGATCATAGTTTCCGCACTACTGCCTAAAAATGTGCGCAGTTGCGTTTTCCAGTCGTCGTAAGAAAAAGCTTCCACATATGCGTTTGCGGTTTCCCGATCCGGAGCATCCGTTATAAGCTTCTCATAGAGACGAATCGCCTGCAAGGAAGCCATTGCACATTGAATGCCATGCAGCTCAACCGCAGTGTCAAATTCCAGGCCGCGCATATCCCAAATATGGGAAAAGTAGTGCTCCACCCCGGATGCCGGTCTGGATACGCCCGCATAAGCCATCGCAACTCCGCCAATAACAAGTCCCTCAAAGACCGCCTCAACGGCCTCTTCTTTTCTTGCTAAAAGGCCACTTGCATTATCTACGCATTTTTTAAGAGCGCTGCGGATCAGCTGAGCAACCGCTTCACAGTAGTACTCACCGGTGATGATGTGGGCAATCCGCCACTCTGCAATAGAGACGTATTTTGCAAGCATATCCCCCAGGCCTGATTTTAACAGCCGTTCCGGCGCATTCTTTAGAACATCTGTATCACCAATAATGACATCGGCGCAGCGGCTGTTGAGCGATACCTTCAAGCCATCTCTGGACATAGACGATGTTGCAGACGCATAGCCGTCCATAGATGGTGCAGTTGCTACAATAACATACTTTTTCCCGGAAATATTACTCAGTATCTTTCCGATGTCATTAATCACGCCGGAGCCAATGCCAACGATCACTTCGCAAGAAGTATCAAAGTGCATAACGGCAGAACCTACGGATTTTTCATCCGGCTCCAAATGGGGATCAGAAAATACATAACTGCTATAAGCAATGCCTTCATCCGATAAAGTTGCGCAAACCTGCTTACCAGCTGCCGCAAAGGTATTTTCGTCTGCAAGCAAGAAAACCTTCCTCGCGCCAAAACGTTTTACCACGCCACCAAGCTTACCGATCACACCGCAGCCAATAAGCACTTCTTCTACATCTGTATGGTGCTCCTTGCCACAGGCGCAACCAAATGCATTCAGATAGTTCAGCATATCGTCCTCCATCCGCCGTTGATTTATTAAGCAAATTGTAGTATAATGATACAATCAAATTGTAAAAATGTCAAACGCAGAGGAGCTTTTTTATGGCAACCGTAACGATTATTGGCGCAGGAATGATGGGTTCTGCACTGGCCTTTCCTGCACGGGAAAACGGGAACGAAGTCCGGCTTGTAGGAACACCGTTGGACCGCGAAATTATTCAGACTTGTATCCGGACCGGAAAGCACCCTAAACTACCACTTCCCTTTCCGGAGGGTGTAAAGTATTTCCAGATTGAAGATGTAAAAATCGCCTTAGCAGGTGCTGATATGGTAATTGGTGGTGTGAGCAGCTTCGGTGTGGATTGGTTTTCCGATACCATATTGCCAATCCTTCCTGACGGCATTCCTGTGCTTACTGTCACAAAAGGACTTATGGATACAGCAGATGGCCACCTACTTACCTACCCTGATATTTGGCAAAAGAAACTAAACGCCATCGGAAAACACATTTCGTTGAATGCAGTCGGTGGGCCTTGTACCAGCTATGAACTGGCACAGCACGATCAAACGCATGTGGCTTTCTGTGGCAATGATATGACCGTGCTTAAATATCTGAAATCCGTTATGGAAACAGACTACTATCACATCAGTCTTTCTCGAGATGTAATTGGTGTCGAAAGCGCAGTTGCACTGAAGAACGGTTATGCGTTAGGCATCGCTTTGACAGTTGGCCTAAACCAAAAACAATTCGGTCTTGATAGCGAGCTGCATTATAACTCCCAGGCTGCCGTTTTCGGACAGGCGGTGCGGGAAATGGCGAAGCTCCTGGAATTCCAGGGCGCACCGGCACTTGAGAATTTAAGTATCGGGGCAGGCGATCTGTATGTCACCGTATATGGCGGCCGCACACGGCTGATTGGTATCCTCCTGGGACGGGGTATGGATATTGATAGCGCAAAGCAGGAGCTAAACGGCATTACCCTGGAGTCCCTTATCGTTGCTGAGCGTGTTGCCAGGGTTATTCGAAAAAATATCGCTGATGGCAATCTGGACGAAAAGGATTTCCCATTGCTTCTGCATATTGATGAGATCATTTCTCAGAAGTCCCCGGTAAATATTCCTTGGGACAGCTTTACATTCAACAGATAGTTTATAGCTATATTCAGAGAGAAGGTAACACTATGTCTTCCCAGCAATCTTCCCGCAGAATCCGCCTTGCTAAAAAGCGGGATGTGGATATGACCGTCGGTAATGTAAGCCTCCACATTATCCGCTTTGCCTTTCCCCTGCTACTGGGTAATTTATTCCAGCAGCTATATAATACTGTCGATACTTGGGTCGTTGGAAACTACGTCAGCAACGAAGCATTTACTGCCGTTGGCGCAGTTGCACCGATTGTTAATATGTTAGTCGGATCCTTTATGGGCCTCGCTTCCGGCGCAGGTGTCGTCATTAGTCAGTATTATGGCGCAGGTCGTGCCGACAAGGTGCAGCAATCCGCACACACGGCGATATCTATGACACTGATCCTCACCGTATTCTTTACAGCAATCGGTCTTATCATTACCCCTTATATGATTGGGTTTATGAATTTGCACGAAAGCGCTGTCGACGAAGCTACTACCTATCTTACCATCTATATCTCCGGCTTGATCGGACTTATGATCTACAATATGGGTGCAGGAATTCTGCGCGCCATCGGCGATTCTCAGCGGCCATTCTACTTTTTAGTTGCCTGCGCCGTTATGAATACGGTTTTAGACCTTGTATTTGTATTGGTATTTAAGATGGGTGTCGAGGGCGTTGCACTGGCCACCGTCATTTCACAGGGTATGTCTGCTGTTTTGGTTCTGATTACACTATTGCGCACCAACACTTGCATAAAACTCAGCTTTAAAAAGTTATGTCTAAACATTCCAATTTTAAAGAAAATGCTGTTCGTAGGAATTCCTGCGGCGCTGCAAATGGCGGTTACCGCATTTTCCAATGTTTTTGTACAGACCTACATCAATTATTTTGACCAAAATTCTCTCTCGCCGGATTATATGTCCGGCTGGACCGCGTATTTAAAAATCGACCAGCTTCTGTTTTTGCCAATGCAATCTATTTCTTTGGCCACAACCACCTTTGTGGGACAGAATCTGGGAAAGAACCAACCGGAAAGAGCTCGGCAAGGTGTGTCTCGTGCGTTAATGATCTCTATGTCCACAACTGCCGTTATGATGATCCCGGTACTAATTTTCGCGCCGCACATCGTAGGATTTTTAAACAACAAACCGGAAGTGATCCAAAATGGAACGATGTTTCTTCATTATCTAACACCGTTTTATTTGCTATGCTGTATTAATCAGATCTATGCCAGCGCCCTCCGTGGTGCAGGAAACAGCAAAGCGCCTATGTTTATTATGCTATCTTCCTTTGTTCTGTTCCGGCAGCTATACCTTTTCTGTATGGCTCGCATATGCAACGAAATCATTCCTATAGCTATGAGTTATCCGGCCGGCTGGCTGCTCTGCAGCTTACTGACAGGAATCTACTATCACAAAGTATCTTTAACAAAAACGCGACTTGTGGAAGATAAATAAAAAATCAGCCGGGTAATTTCCCGGCTGATTTTTTATACTTAATTTGGCATTTTCATATCTTCTGCAGTAAGAATCTCACCATCCAATGCCCGCTGTACCAATTCCCGTGCATACGCAACGGTTTTCATATCAGGCTGCATTACCCAAAGCTTTTCTCCAGGCCAGGAGTAGGTTTCCTGCATATCGCCTGAACCGGATACTGCATAACTTTGAATATTCCACTTTGGCATCTCACTCAGCTGCATTTTCACGATCTCGCTGATCTCATCATTTTGGAAGTTGGTAGCAAACATACCTTCCAGGCTCTTCATAATCGGGCCGTAGTTAGAAATCAGCGTAGAACTGGAGGTCATCTTATTAATAACCGCCGTCAGCACCTTCATTTGGTTTTTGCCACGGGTACGGTCACCACCACTTACGTGGTAACGATCTCGGGAGAAATCCAGCGCAGCCTGACCCATCAAGTGGTTTTCACCATAATCAATGAAGGATCTGCCATTTGCCATAAATCTCTCTTCCGAGTAGATCGTTACGCCGTCAATCGCGTCGATGAGCGCCTCGAAACCGACAAAATTGATTCTTGCATAGTAGGAAATATCCAACTCATACAGGTCTTCCAGAGCCTCCATGGTACAATCAACACCGTAATTACTGCAGTGAGTCAGTTTATCCAAAACACCGTTACCAGCAGGGTTGGGAACATAGTAATCTCTGGGGGTATTGACTAAGAGGATCTGCTTGGTAACCGGATTTACAACCACCAGGATATTTACGTCGCTACGACCGATCTCCAGCTTGCTGCTACGGGTATCCGAACCGCTAATGTAAACCGCAAAGGGTTTTTTCGTAGAAAAATCAACAGTATTGTTTTCGGGCTCTGTTTCATATGGCAACGTATACAGGAAACGCACACGAATCAGAAAATCTTTATACCCGTCCTGCTCCGTCAGCAAGGATATGCTTGCACCGTTCATTATAAGTGCATCTACCTGATTACTATACAGCGCATCCGCCAAAGCAGAAGCGTTACTGAAGTACTTTATAGAGACATCCTTCTTTGTCTCACCCTCAATAAGCGCAATCATCTGCTCGGTATGGACAACATCATAGTTTTCCAGCGCTGCATACCGGTAATCTTTTGTGTCCGAAAGATCTTGGGCGGAATCATCATTTAGCACGAGCACATATGTGTTTCGCACATTTGCAACGTCATTTGTCATTCCGTTTACCAGCTGATAAGCATCCAACGCTACTTTAGAAGCCAGAATACATCCACAAGCAATAACAATAGCCAAAATAAAGGAGACGATTTTCCGCCACATCGCAACATATGCCCGAATTCTGACGAACATAAACAATGTCAAATACATTAAAACCACTATTAATGCAGCGATCAGGACCGCCAGGAACTTTTCCGGCAGAACATTGAGCTGAATAATCAGCGCTAACACAAGACATTCAGAAATTGTCATTACACACAGGGCAATGATCTGAAGAATTGTCCAGATTCTCTCTCTTTTCATAAATATAATCTCCTAACAAACGCTATTGGGGAGTATATCACTTTCGGCACAAAGTGTCAACTAAAATCATTATATCGCAAAGCGTATCAAGCTTTGCTCCCGAGCCATTGCTTCAGTGCAGTCCGACCTTCTTCCGACATAGGAAAGGTCGCACTTCCCTCCACCACGCTTTTCTCATAGCACAGGGTGCCGTACCAGTACTCTGCAAAGATCTCACTTTTATCCATATCCACTTCTTTTTGCGTGCGTTTTTCTACCTTTGGAACGATCTTAAAGCGCAAATTCCCACAAGACCCGGTAAAGACATTCTCCATTGCAAAAGTATGCAAGGTCGGAAGAAAAATATCGGCCACTTTAGACACCTGCCAATTCTTCCATCTCGTCCAGGAGTTTACCGAACAGTTCAATTGCAGCTTCCACAGGCTCCGGTCCGGTCATATCCACACCGGCACCCTTTAACAGGTCAATGGGACTCTTGGAGCATCCGCCGGACAGGAAAGACAGATAATCCTTAACTGCAGCACTGCCTTCAGACAGGATTCGCTTGGATAGCGCAATTGCGGCTGAATAGCCGGTAGCATACTGGAATACATAGTAATTATAGTAGAAGTGCGGGATTCTTGCCCATTCCATCGCAATATGGTCATCTACCACAATATCAGGGCCATAGTACATTTCGTTCAGTCTGCGGTATTCCGCACACAGAACGTCTGCAGTCAGTGTCTGGCCCTGTTCTGCCATTTTGCCTATGTTAAGTTCAAATTCCGCAAACATTGTCTGGCGGTAGAGTGTTCCCTTAAACTGCTCCAGGAAGTGGTTAATCAAATACATCCGCTGCTTTTTATCCGTAGTTTTGCTCAGCAAATGCTCCATCAGCAGTGCCTCGTTGCAGGTAGATGCAACTTCAGCAACAAAAATCACATAATCCGCGTCAATATGGTTCTGGTGCTTGTTGGACAGGTAGGAATGGAGCGCATGACCCATTTCATGGGCAAGGGTAAACTGACTGTCCAGAGTGCCGGAATAATTCAGCAGCACATAGGGGTGCACTGCAGCGCCGGCTGAATAAGCACCGCTGCGCTTACCCTCATTTTGATATACATCGATCCACCGATTTTCAAATCCCTCTTTCAGGATCTTACGGTAATCTTCACCCAAAGGCGCTAAGGATTCATATACCGTCTTCTTTGCATCCTCAAAAGGAATCTTTGCATCCACATCCGCCAACAGCGGTGTATAGATATCGTAAAAATGCAGCTCTTCCACACCCAGCATTTTCTTTCTTAGTCGGATATACCGGTGCATCTTATCTACATTTTTGTGGACAGTTTCAATAAGGTTCAAATAGACCTCTGTCGGCACATTGGTATTATTGAGGGATGCTTCAAAAGCATTTTTATAACGGCGCGCTTCCGCAAAGAATTTCAGTTGCTTGTTTTGGGCATTTAAGAGTGCTGCTGCGGTATTTTTAAAATTTGCAAAACCGCTGTAGAGACTCTCATAGGCATTTTTACGCAGGACACGGTCTGCACCGGTCTGAATTGGAACGAATGTTGCCTGGCTAACCGTGTGGGCTTCCCCGTTTGCATCCAATGCATCATCAAAACGGATGTCCGCATCTGCAAACATTCCGTAGATTGTGTCCGGTGCTTGAGACAGCTCACCTGCAGAGGCCAACAATTTCTCTTCTGCGGGAGAAAGCACGTGGGCTTTTTTTCTGCGCAGATTCGTCAAATATCTGCGGTAGCGCTCCAGTTTGGGACACTTAGCATAAAATTCATCTAAGCGATCATCGGAAATGGCCATAATCTCCGGTGTCTCAAAACTAACCGCTGCGCCTAACCCAACAACAACACTCATAAATTTACCGGTCATTGCCTGATACTCTGCATCACGTGTATCTTCGTCGCTCTTTCGCATACAATAATTAGCCAGAAGCGATGCTTTCGCATCGGTCGATTCCATTTTGCAAAGGTAATCGTACAATACTTCGCCGCTTTCAGACAGTCGACCGGCAAATTGGGTTAGTACTGCCTGATCCTCATTAATGGTGGCAAGTTCCTGTTCCCACGCTTCGTCACTTGCGTACATATCTTCGGTTGCCCACGTATACTCCGTGGGAATTTCAGAGCGGTTTTTATATAATTTATTATGTTCCATAGCTCCTCCTAAAACACATTTTTGTTTATTATACCACACTCTGATGAAATTGCAATCAATGCTACTTAATTGTTGCAAATTTTAACAAAATATGCTACATTAGCAAACGGTGATGTTATGAAAAGACGTTTAACAGGTATTTTTTCCATACTGATTGCTACCCTGTTTTGGGGCTCCACTTTTGTTGCGCAAAGCGTGGGAATGGATCATATCGGACCTTTTACATTCCAGGCCGTGCGCTGCGGCATTGGTGTAGTGAGTATGCTGCCAATGATTTTTATAAGTGATCGATTCAAATCGGATAACAAGACATTCTTCTCTCGCTGGAATGATAAAAAGTTATGGAAATCCGGCATTTTATGTGGTATTCCCCTATTTTTAGCATGCAATTTGCAGCAAATGGGAATTGTCGATACCGACGCAGGAAAATCCGGTTTCTTGACAGCTATGTACATTGTGATCGTACCGATTATTGGCATTTTTCTAAAAAAGAAGCCTTCTGTGATGATTCCAATCAGCGTAATGATGGCAGTTGCCGGTCTTTACTTTTTAAGTTTTGCCGGCGTACCGCAGATTACAAAGGGTGATATTTTGCTTCTTGCTTGTGCATTTATGTTTGCGGTGCAGATCACGGTTGTGGATCACTATGTCAGTTCTGTGGATGCTCTGCGGCTGAATTTAATTCAAGCGCTGGTGTGCTGTATTCTGTCCGGCATCGTTATGCTGCTCAGAGAGACTGTTACCATAAAGACGCTGCTGGACTGCTGGCTGCCCTTGTGCTATGCCGGTGTACTATCTATGGGTGTTGCCTATTCCCTGCAGATCATCGGCCAAAAACACTTGGAGCCTTCTGCTGCGTCGTTGATTATGAGTTTGGAATCGGTATTTGCGGTGCTGAGTGGCTGGCTGATCTTAAAGGAACGCTTGACCGGTTCTGAGGCTATCGGATGCGTACTCGTCTTTGCCGCCGTTATCTTATCACAAATCACAATTAAGACAAGAAAAAAAGAGGTGTCAATAGAGCGGTACTCTTAAGGACGGTTTTTCAAAATACGGCATATCTCGAAAGAGGTTTGCCGTATTTTTGCATTTGTGGACACAAATGCAGTGCTTGTCAGGAAAATTGACAAGTTATAGGTGAACACAAAAAAGGCTCCCTTGTGTAAAGGGAGCTCCGCCGCAGGCGGTGAGGGATTGTTTTATTCAAATCTAATTTTTACAATCCCTCCGTCACGCTTCGCGTGCCTCCTCCCTTTACACAAGGGAGGTTTTTAACGTTCAGCGCCTATATATCTCTTGACAACTTGGAATTTTTTATGCTTTTATAGTTGAATACAATGAAAAATCGGTGAGAATAATTCTATATTTCCTTTTCGTTTCTTCTTTAACGTCATAACACACAATAAATTCTCGAAAAGATCGAACATACAATAACCCTCGTGATATACGCCGTCTACCTCGATATTTTCTAAGATTTTGCCATTGTAGTCTATTCTAAAAATTTGTGTGCTTCTATTATCAACGGAACAAAAATAATAGCTGTTGTTTGCATCGAAATATTTCGATGTACCTTTGGTATTAAAATCAAATATTATGTCACCCGTATCGATATTCAAAGAGTAAAAGTGCCCTCCTTGACCCGCTGTACCGAAAACAATATTGTCTTGATTTAATACTATTTCAGTGTAGAGATATCCTTTTAAAGATTTTTTCCATAATAACTGCCCATTTTTCTTACACATATATCCCCACTCACCGTAATGGGAGATAGTGTACTCCCCAAAAATGAAATCATCCAATGTTAAATCATGTGAATTGTGTTTTTCTGTAGAAGATTTCTTGTTGATTTTTCCGTCTTTTCTATAATCAATAATCTGACCGTTTTGAGCATCAAAAGAAACCAATTTCATACCCACACTGCGGTCAAAGAACCAACAATTTAGAGTATCTTTCTCTCGTTCAACCATTCCTATATAATACAAAGGAGAGGTTCTGACCAAATCAAAACCATCAAACTTGTTTTGCCATAAAAGTTTCATTGTTTATGTAATCTCTTTAGAATCTTATTGTCATTTGAATTTTACTTTTTGCATAGGTCTAAGCTCACACCACTATTATAGCACAAAAACCGCAGAAAATCAATCTGCGGTTTCTGCTTTTTCTGTCGGTGGGTAAAACTGTCCTTTAGAGTGAAGCCCTATATGACACCTCTTTTTCTTATGCCTTATCCATCGCTATAATCTTTTTCATTGCAGCGATACCCACACGGATTGCACCGGTAGTATCCTCCGTCATCGGCATTTGAAGG
>JAZUSG010000057.1:0-9685 GCA_045606605.1 Faecousia sp. | reverse complement strand
CAGAAGCAGCGGGTAGCCATTGCCGGTGTGATCGCGATGGAACCGGAGGTCTTGATCCTGGACGAGCCTACTGCTGGCCTGGATCCGGAGGGAAGAGAAGAGATCCTTCGCAATATCCAGGCGTACCGCAAAGAGAAGAATGCCGCCATTTTAATGGTCAGCCACGCGATGAACGACGTGGCACGGCTTGCAGACCGGCTGCTGGTTATGCACGAAGCATCCCTCGTAATGGATGGAACGCCAGATCAGGTTTTCCAGCGTGCCCAGGAGCTTTTGGATATGGGCCTGGATATTCCGGAGGTTACAAAGCTGTTTTTGAAATTGCAGCAGATGGGGCTTCCGGTAGAGCCTGTCTATACCCAGGAGCAGGCCGCTTTACAGCTGTGCCGGTTAAAGGAGGGAAAGGCCCATGCTTAAAGACATTACGCTGGGTCAGTATTTCCCGGGAAATTCTCCCATACACCGCTTAGACCCACGCAGTAAGCTGATTGCACTGGTTGCGTATATCGTCTCTCTGTTTGTGGCGGAAAACTGGCTGTCCTACGGTATTGTATTTGCCTTTTTGGCAGCAAGCGTTGCCCTGTCAAAAATTCCGGTAAAAGCGCTTTTAAACGGTATGAAGCCCCTGGTGTTTGTGCTCATTTTTACCGGCCTGTTAAACCTTTTTTTAACAGACGGCGAAACAGAACTGCTGTCCTTTTGGGTGATTACCATAACCTTAGAGGGCGTCTTGCGGGCAGTATTTATGATCCTGCGGATACTTATGCTGATCTCCGGCACGTTTTTGCTCACCTATACCACATCTCCCATCAGCCTGACAGACGGCCTGGAGTCCTTGCTCGGGCCCTTAAAGAAACTGCGCCTTCCGGTGCATGAACTGGCGATGATGATGTGTATTGCTCTGCGGTTTATCCCTACGCTTATTGAAGAGACCGACAAAATCATCTCTGCCCAAAAGGCAAGAGGCGCTGATTTTGAAAGCGGCAGCTTGATGCGCCGGGTTAAGGCGCTGATTCCCATTTTAGTACCCCTTTTTATCGGCGCGTTTCGCCGGGCAGATGAACTGGCTACGGCGATGGAGTGCCGCTGCTATCAGGGTGGAGACGGCAGAACCAAGATGAAGCTGCTGCGTTATAAGCGTGTGGATTTTGTGTGCTTCTTTGTGCTGCTTGTCCTGCTTTGCGCGGTGTTTTTTCTAAAGCGTTTTGGCCTGTGAGGTGCGTATGCGTAACATTGCTTTGTTTTTGACCTATGAGGGAACGGCTTACCACGGCTGGCAGATTCAGAAGAATTTGGCAACCGTGCAGCAGACCCTGCAAAAGGCGATTGAGATGGTTGTTGGGCATCCGGTTCAGGTAACCGGCTGCGGACGGACAGATGCCGGTGTCCACGCAAGGGTGTATGTAGCAAATTTCCGCACCACTTCCACCATTCCGACCCAACGGCTTCCCTATGCGCTCAACACCCACCTTCCGGTGGACATTGTGGTCAGCAAGGCTTTCGAAGTCCACGAGGGATTTAACGCCATCGGTTCTTGCGCCCGGAAAGAATATACCTACACAATCTATAATTCCCGGGTTCGAGATCCGTTTTATGTAAACCGAGCATGGTTCTATCCCAAGCATTTAGATGAGAAAATTATGCAGGCGGCGGCCGACCGATTTGTGGGCACCCACGATTTTGCTGCCGTGCGTAGTGTGGGCACGGATGTAAAATCCACTGTTCGCACGGTATATTACTACAAGGTGGAGCGTAAGGGTGATATTATAGAACTAAAGGTCTGTGCCAACGGATTTCTGTATAATATGGCCCGGGCGATGGCCGGCACGGTGGTGTACGCTGCTGAGGGAAAGATTTCTCCGGAGCAGATTGACCAAATCCTTGCTGACGGTAATCGCACCGCTGCTGGCCCAACCGTGCCTCCCGGGGGTCTGTATATGACCCATCTGTGGTATGATGACGGTGTGGATTGCTTCGAATGTCCCGATTTAGATGAAAATTCATAATTTGTTTTTCTTTTTCCGGTTATTTTGTGATATCCTACCGGAAGAAAGGTTGTGAGAAATGTATGCAGCCAAAATTGTGTACAAAATGCAAGAAGAATATGGCCGTTGTCTTTATTACCAAGATCGAAAACGGCGTGAGTATGAACGAAGGCTACTGCCTGCGATGCGCCCGTAGTCTGGGGATTCCTCAAATTGATGCGGCGGTCAAGCAGATGGGTTTTTCTGACGATGATTTGGATTCCCTGTCCGACGAAATGACCAGTATGTTCGGTCAGATCGAAGGGGAAGATCCGGATGAGCCGGAAAGCCGTACTGCCACTTTCCCGATGTTAAACCAGCTGTTTAACAACCTAAGCGGCGAAAAGGGAGACCTGCAGCCTAAGAAGAAAGAGACTTCCGGCGAGCAGAAAGCACCCAAGGATAAGGGCAGTAAGCATAAATTCTTAGATAGCTACTGTATGAACCTGACCGGCCGGGCAAGAGCAGGGAAGCTCGACAAGGTGATCGGCAGGGATGTGGAGACTGAGCGGGTGATTCAGATCCTGAATCGTCGCCAAAAGAACAATCCCTGTTTGATCGGTGAGCCCGGTGTAGGTAAAACTGCCATTGCGGAAGGCTTGGCCCAGCGGATCGCAGCAGGGGACGTGCCCTACAAGCTGCAGGATAAAGAGGTGTTTTTGCTGGACCTGACGGCGCTGGTAGCCGGAACCCAGTTCCGCGGCCAGTTTGAGAGCCGTATGAAGAGCCTGATCACCGAGATCAAGGCCTGTGGCAACATCATTTTGGTGATCGACGAGGTGCACAACTTAGTGGGCGCGGGAGATGCCGAAGGTTCTATGAATGCTGCCAATATCTTAAAACCCGCCCTGTCCCGGGGGGAAATCCAGGTAATTGGTGCAACTACCTTCAATGAGTACCGTAAGCATATTGAGAAAGATGCAGCTCTGGAGCGTCGATTCCAGCCGGTTACCGTCAGTGAACCATCTATCGAAGAAGCCTGCCAAATAATGCAGGGTATCGCCAAAAACTATGCCGAATTCCACGGTGTTGAGATCTCTCCTGAGATCGCAAGACAGTGTGTAGTCCTTTCGGAGCGGTATATTACAGACCGCTTCCTGCCGGATAAGGCCATTGACCTTTTGGATGAAGCTTGTTCCGACCTGAATCTGCGGTGTAAGGAGATCTCCTTGCGGGCAGAGAAGAAAAAGGAGCGGGACGATTACGAACTTGAACTGCGTATGCTCACCGAAGATACGGAAAATGAGCATTATGAGCGCCTGGCAGTAATTCGCAGTAAGCTCTGCCAGCTGGCCAATGAGATTGAAAAGCTGGATAAAATTCCTGCTCCGGCAGTAACCATTGAAAATCTTGCCCGAATCATTGAGCTTTGGACCAAGATTCCCGCCAGCAAGATCAAGGCTCAGGAATATGCGCAGTTAAAGGGTCTGTCCGACCGCCTAAAGGCCCATATTGTGGGGCAGGACGAGGCAGTGGATGCGGTGGCAAGAGCCATTCGCCGCAACCGCGTGGGTATCAGCCCTAAGAAAAAGCCGGTCTCTTTTATCTTTGTAGGTCCTACCGGTGTGGGTAAGACAGAACTTGTGAAATGTCTTGCAAACGATATGTTTGACTCTGTGGACGCGCTGATCCGACTGGATATGTCTGAGTTTATGGAGAAGCATACCGTTTCCAAACTGATCGGCTCACCTCCCGGCTATGTGGGATACGATGAAGCTGGTCAGCTGACGGAAAAGATCCGCCGGAAGCCTTATTCTGTCATATTGTTCGACGAAATTGAAAAGGCCCATCCGGATGTGCTAAATATCCTTCTGCAGGTGCTGGATGACGGACGGATCACCGATGCCCAGGGCCGTGTGGTGAATTTTGAGAACACCATTATCGTAATGACCTCCAATGCCGGTTCTGAGGGCAGAGTGGGCGGCCTTGGCTTTGGCAGAACGGAAAACGATATGATCAAGGAAAAGACGATGGGCGCATTGAAGGAATTTTTGCGGCCTGAGTTTATTAACCGGGTGGATGAGATCATCACCTTCAACCGGTTGACAGAGGAGAATTTCCTTGGCATTGCTGACATTATGCTGGAAGAGCTGCGGCAGAGCCTGCAAAACCGCGGACTGACCCTGACCTGGGAGGACAGCGTTCGCCACTTCCTGGTGGAGAAGGCCTACTCGGTGACCTACGGCGCCCGGAATCTCCGTCGCCAGATCCAAAGAAGTTTGGAGGATCCCATTAGCGAGCGTATTATTGCGTCCTTCGAAACCCCCATCAGCGCGCTGCATATTGGGGTGGAAAACGGCGAAATTGTGATCAATACCCAATAAAACAAAAAGCAGACAGCGAATTTTTCACTGTCTGCTTTTACTTTTTTATAAATCAAACTCATCGCTAAGTCGGCTGGTAACGCGCCAAGCAACATCCTCTACCTTGTCGGCAGCCTTTGCGGCCAGCCGTCGGGTGGGATTGTTTCGGGGCATAGCCAGAATTGCGACTGCACCGGCAGCTGCACCGATTCCCAGCGCAATGGCAAAACCTTTCACGTGCATACGATCTCCTCCTTTCGCCCTTAGTATTCCCAAAGGATAAAAAAACACCAGTGGAAAGGTTTCACATCTTTGCAAATGTCAAAAATTGTGATATAATAAAAGAAAAAGGGTGTTTTTCTATGGCAATCGATCGACTGCAAAACAGCATTCGAAAACTGAAGAATCCGTCAATAATCGCGTTCTGCCCGGATGAAAATGTAATTCCGCCGGAATTTCGTGAGAATGGCCGGAGCGTACCGGCTGCATATGTGCAGTATGCAAAGAACCTGTTGGAAGCGCTGAAAGAAACTGTACCGGCTGTGCGTTTTGCTTTTGGAGCGTTCGGTGTTTATGGCAGCGAGGGACTGGAAGCGCTTAAAGAGCTTTTGGACTTGGCGGGCCGTTTAGGTTATTATATTTTGCTGGATGCGCCGGAAAGCTATGGGCCTCAGACAGCGCAAGTGCTTGCAAAAGTAATGCTAAACGATTGGAAATTTGACGGCCTGCTCCTTAACTGCTATATGGGCAGTGACAGTGTAAAACCCTTTACCGATCGGCTGAAGGAGCGGGATTTTGACCTTTTCCTGACTGTCCGCACTGCCAATAAATCTGCTGCGGAAATTCAGGATCTTCTCACTGGAACCCGTTTGGTATATACGGTGTCGGCAGATCTTGCGAAACGCTTGGGTGAGAACCATATTGGCCGTTGCGGCTACAGCCGGGTAGCCGGTGTAGGACCGGCGACATCCGCCGAGAGCCTTCGTACCTTGCGCAGCAAATATCCGGAAATGTTTTTCCTCATTGATGGCTATGATTATTCGGGTGCCAATGCAAAAAATTGTAGTTTTGCCTTTGATCGCTTCGGCCACGGTGCCGTTGCCTGCGCATCGGAGTCGGTGATTGCTGCATGGAAAGAAGAGGGAAAGGATGCGGTTGCTGCAGCGCTGGAGGCTGCAGAGCGGATGAAAAAGAACCTGACACGCTATGTGGCAGTTATGTGAAAAAAGGAAGTAAAAACAGGGTGTGTATTTCACACCCTGTTTTTTATTACATAATGGAATTGCTGCTGCGGTTTCCGATTGTGCCGTTACCGACAGATCCGCTGCCGCTTCTGCCGGTCATACCGTTGCCGGAACGGCCGTTTGTGCCGCCGGTCGCGTCATTTCCGCTGCCTGCGCCGCCGCTGGCACCGCCGGGTGCAGAACTGTCCACACTGGGATCGGGAATGTTGGTCTCAGGAACGGGGATTTCCATGGTTTCCGTGGGCATCATATCGGTGCCGGTGGTAGGTGTGCTGCCCGATGTGGTATTGTTTGTGGACGGCGTAGTGGCAGGTGTGCTGTTGGTGCATGCGCAGGCACACAGGGAAAGTGCCAGTACAACGCTCATAACGGTTATAGCGAATTTTTTCATAAAAACCTCCTGTTACACATAGATTTCACACATAGTATTTCCAAAAGAAATCGCCTTAGACAGGAAAAGTCCGCCAAATGTAGCACAAACTATGGAATTTCATCCTAATAAAATTTTAAATAACCATTGCTATTTTTCGATTTCTTTAGTATAATGTTTTCAAATATCAAATAAAGGAGAATTCTTTTCTATGAAGAAGCTTTCTGTAAAAAAAGGTGCCGAGTGTATGGCTTGTCTGGAATGCGTAGGCGCTTGCTCCAAGGCGTTCTACAAGCAGTTCCATCAGGATCTTTCTGCTATCCGGATCGTGGATAAAAACGGTGCGGCAAAGCCTATGACCTGTATCCAGTGCGGCAAGTGTGCAAAGGTTTGTGAAGCCGGTGCCATTACCCAGAATCCCAAGACCGGCGTATATATGATCAACAAGAAGCTGTGTGTTTCCTGTGGCAAGTGCGTTGAAGCCTGTCCTATGAAGGTTATGGTTCTGCCCGAAGAAGGTCCTGCCAGCAAGTGTATTGCCTGCGGTATCTGCGTAAAGGCTTGCCCTATGGAGATTTTGGAGATCGTAGAAAAGTAAATTTTACATAAAAACAGCCGGGTGCTTACCCGGCTGTTTTTTTATGCGGAAATACTGAAAAAATCATAGTCGGAATAATTGCATATTGCCGCTAAATATGATATACTGACTATAATCATACGCCCGGAGGAGTTTATGACAATCATGACCGATTTTCAGCACAAAATTACCGCTTTACTGCCAAGTTTTGAACTTCGTATGGAAGAAACATTGGCAAAGCACACCTCGTTCCGGATCGGCGGGCCTGCAGAAGTAATGGCATTTCCCAAAACAGCAGAAGAGCTGAGCGAAATATTGAAAGCATCCGTTTTATTGGACTGTAAACCGGTTATTCTTGGTGCAGGCACCAACATTCTGGCACCGGATGAAGGACTGCGCGGTCTCGTGATCTGTATGAAGGATTGTATGGACACTATGGAGCAGCTGGATGAGACCCATATCCGCATATCCGGCGGTGTCAGTATGGCGCGGGCAGCTACCTACGCAGCCAATTTAGGCCTTTCCGGTTTGGAGTTTGCCCACGGCATCCCCGGATCGGTGGGCGGCGGTGTATATATGAACGCCGGCGCATACGGCGGTGAGATTTGTCAGGTATGCACCCAGGTGGAAGTGATGGACCTTGCCGGTAACAGAAGCGTTCTATCCGGGGAAGAAATGCAGTTTTCCTACCGCCATAGCCGCCTGGAAGAAGATTTTTGCATCGTAATCTGCGCAGTATTTTCTCTGCAGAAAAAACCGACGGAAGAGATCCGCACGGTGATGCAGGATCTGATGTCCCGCCGCAGAGCATCCCAGCCTCTGGATATGCCCTCAGCAGGTTCTGCTTTTAAGCGCCCGGCAACTGGCTATGCAGCCGCGCTCATCGATGAAACAGGCCTCAAAGGCTTCCGCGTGGGTAATGCTGCGATTTCCGAAAAGCATGCAGGCTTTGCGGTCAATTTAGGCGGTGCATCTGCTGCGGATGTAAAAAATCTTTTGCAACAGGTGTCCGATCAGGTATTTGATAGAACCGGTATCCGGCTGGAACCGGAAGTTCGTATTTGGTAACAGAAAGGAGAGTTCCCATGGCAATGTCTTTTTCAGGCAGCGTAAAAGCTGAGATCTGCCGCAGTGTCCCGCTGAAGCATTGCTGCGCCCTGGCGGAGTGCTTTGGGATTCTCTTGTTTTGTAACAGCTTTGGGGCAGACGGGATTCGCGTGATTACGGAAAGCCGGGATTTTGCGCTGCTGCTTCCGAAGCTTTTCAAGAAAACCTTTAACGTATCCTTTGACTTTCTACCGGAGAAGGACACCTCCGGCAAACTGGTGTTTCAGATTACCGACCGGGAGAAGATCAGTCGGATCATGGCATCTTACGGATTTGACGTCAAAAACACCCTTGCGCTGCATATCAATCTACCCATTGTGGAAGAAGACTGCTGCAAATCCGCATTTTTAAAGGGTGCATTTTTAGCCGGTGGTTCGGTAACAGACCCCACCAAGGGCTATCACATTGAACTGACCACTACCCACGGCAGCGTTGCCAGAGAGTGCAGCAGCCTTATGGACGAGATTTTGGGATTTCAGCCGAAATCCGCGACTCGCAGCGGCGGCTATGTTCTGTATTTAAAGCAGAGTGATATGATATCCGATTGCCTGACCTATTTGGGAGCGCCGGTTGCTGCGATGGGTATTATGGAAGCGAAACTGGAAAAAGAACTGAACAACAAAGTCAATCGTCGCTGCAATTGTGATGATGCCAATACCTCCAAAGTGGTGGAGGCGGCGCAAATGCAGCTGACCGCAATCCGCCAGCTGCAGGATAATGGAATCTTCAGCAAACTACCCGCAAAGCTGCAGCAGGCTGCGGTGGCGCGAATGGAGAATCCGGAAGCGTCGCTAACGGAGCTTGCGGCTATGATGGAACCGCCCATCAGCAAACCGGCAATGAACCACCGCCTGCAGAAGTTAATGCAAATGGCCCAGGAGGGTACGCTATGAGTTTTGTACATTTACATCTTCATACAGAGTACAGCCTGCTGGACGGCGCCTGTCGAATCGCGGACCTTATGGACCGGGTCAAGGAACTGGGTCAGACTGCCGTTGCCATTACCGATCACGGTGTTATGTACGGCTGTATCGATTTCTATAAAGCGGCAAAGAATGCTGGCATTAAGCCCATTATCGGCTGTGAAGTCTATGTTGCGCCGCGCAGTATGTGTGACCGGGTGCACGGTATTGACAATGACCCTTACCACCTGGTACTTCTGTGTAAAGACAGAACCGGTTATGAAAATCTGTGCTACTTAGTGTCCCAGGCCTTTATGCAGGGGTTTTATGGCAAACCCAGAGTGGATCTTGACCTGCTGCGGCAGCGGCACGAGGGTCTGATTGCCACCTCTGCCTGCCTTGCCGGTGCTATACCCCAAAGGCTTATGCAGGAAGACTATGACGCTGCCAAAGCCTACGCTTTGGAGCTTAATGATATCTTCGGACAGGATAGTTTCTACCTGGAGCTGCAGGATCACAAGATCCCGGAGCAAACCCCTGTGAACCAAGGCGTTATGCGGATCGCCCGAGAGACCGGCATTCCCTTGGTGGTAACTAACGATGCACACTACCTGCGTAGAGAGGATGCCCGGATGCAGGATGTGCTTTTGTGCGTGCAGACCGGAAAGACTGTGGACGATCCCAACCGTATGAAATTCCAAACGGAGGAATTTTACCTAAAAAGTGAAGAGGAACTGCGGCAGCTGTTCCCCAATTGCGACGAGGCTTTTGAAAACACCGCAAAAATCGCCGAAATGTGCAATTTGGAATTTACCTTCAATGAATACCACCTGCCCGCATTTCCCGTGCCCGACGGCTATACCAACGAAGCCTATTTCCGCAAGCTCTGCGAGGACGGCTTCCGGGAGCGTTATCCGGATACCCCGGAAAGTTACCGGGAGCGTCTGGAGTATGAGATCGGTGTCATCAGTCGTATGGGCTATGTAAACTACTACCTGATCGTGTGGGATTTCATTCGTTACGCCAAGGAATCGGGGATCCCTGTCGGTCCGGGCCGTGGTTCGGGCGCAGCTTCTATCGTTGCCTACTGTATGCACATCACGGAAGTAGATCCCATGAAATACACGCTGATCTTTGAGCGCTTCCTAAATCCGGAGC
>JAZUSG010000056.1:0-4409 GCA_045606605.1 Faecousia sp. | reverse complement strand
CGGGATGGTAAACAGCACGATCAGCGCCAGCTCCCAGCGGATGGAGAACATGACGATGAGGGCGCCGATGATGGTCAGAATGGAGGTCAGCAGGTCCTCGGGGCCGTGGTGGGCCAGCTCCGTCAGTTCAAACAGATCCGTGGTGAGACCGCTCATGAGGACGCCGGTGCGGTTCTCGTCGTAGAGGTCGAAGCTCATCTGCTGCATCTTGGCAAACAGATCCTTCCGGATGTCCGCCTCCACCCGGATGCCGAAGGGGTGGCCGTAGTAGGCCACCACGAACTGCAGCACAGAGCGGATCACATAGCAGCCCACCACCGCAACCATCACGGCGAAGAACACCTGGAACATCTTTTCCGGCAGCCAGGTGTACAGGGCTGTGCGGGTGATCATGGGGAACATCAGATCCACCGCGGAAATACCGCAGGCGCAGAGAATGTCGATGGCGAAGAGAGCCCTGTGGTTTTTGAAATAGCTTAAAAATATCATCAGCGGGGATTTCCGCTGGTAGTCTTTCGTGGTCATAATCTTACCTCCTGTGTTACCCTTTCATTATACACAATTTTTTGAATGTTGCAAGCGCAACCGTCGAGTTTTTATTTACCTTTCGGGTTTTGTGTGATATATTGGGAAGGTAAATTGTAGTTTGTCGGCAGGGCCGACAGCCAATGCGCTCGTAGTGCTCCTGTGTCGTTACCCGATTATTTTTGCCCGGTAACGCTCCCGCGTGCCAATTTTGCCGAAAACTGGGGCAGTAACGAACCGAGCTGTACCCAGGAGGAGTAACGACACGCAGCCAGCCCAACACGAATTATCCGCGGGCATTGCCCGCCAAACTACACTTTTTCTTACTGATGCTGTAACATTTTCCTTCCGGATTCGTCTGTATAGATGAAATCAAAACAAGGAGGATTGCCCCATGAAAAAGAAAGATGTCCGCCTGTACAATCTGGTGTTTCCCTTTTGGTTTTTGTACCTGTTTCCAATGCCCCTGTGGCTGATCGTGCTTCCTGCCAATTTCGCAATAGACAGCCTGGTGCTGTATTGCTCCGCCCGGAGCCAGGAGATTGGCAATCGGCTGGAACTATGGAAGCAATCGGTCCTGCCCGTCTGGGGTATCGGGTTCCTCTGCGATTTTATCGGCGCCGCGCTGACATTTGCGTTGTATCTCCTGTTGAACGAAGTCCCTGGTATGATCGATTTGATTACATTACCTGGAACCTCCCTTATCTCCATCCCCGGCGTGATCCTGGCAGGCATTCTGATCTATTGGCTGAACCGGGTGCTGTCTTTCCGCAAGTGCAGACTGGAAAAAAACCAAGTCCACAATCTATGCCTCCACCTGGCCCTGTGGACCGCCCCTTATACCATGCTGATCCCCGCTTTCCTGTAAACGAAACCAAAAGGTGATTTCATGAAAATACTCGATTCCAACAAGCACTATACCGTCCTGGTCAAGCCTGTTGGCATGGACTCGGAGCACGATGTTCCCGCTGCTCTCGGTGGGGATGTCTACCCCATCCACCGTCTGGACAAGAATGTGGGCGGGGTCATGGTCTATGCACGAACGAAAGCCGCTGCCGCGGCTTTGAGCAAGGCCGTCCAGGAGGGTACCATGATCAAGGAGTATGTGGCCCTGGTCCACGGCACCCCGCCGGAAACCGGGGATTGGGAAGATTTACTCTTCAAAGACAGCCGGAAGAACAAGGTCTTTGTGGTGAAGCGCCAGCGGGCCGGGGTCAAAAAGGCTCGGCTGGAATTCCGGCGGCTCACCGCAGGTGATACTTCCCTGGTCCATGTGCGGCTCCATACCGGCCGGAGCCATCAGATCCGGGTCCAGTTCGCCTCCCGGGGATATCCTCTGGTGGGTGATCACAAATACGGCGCCCGGGACGATTCCTCTGCCCCCATGCTGTTCTCCCGACGAATCACCTTCCCCTGGCAGGGAAAGCGATTTTCCTACGAAGCGGCTCCCCATTGGGAGAAAATGTAATTTTTATGCAGTTTGCACAATTTTCTCATTCTTACTTCTACCCGCTTCATATTTACTTAACAATTGTCCTCTTTTTTTGTTAAAATTCCCGGGATATAATGAAGGTAACAACTGATGCATGATGTCTTTTCTTTTTCATTTTCTTACCTCTGTTCCCGGCAACGCAACCCGGTACCGTCTGGTCAACGGTGCCGGGTTGCGTTTTGTGGTGCTATAATTCCGCAAGAAATCAGCGATTTCCGATATTTTATGCTTGACAAATCCGGGTCTTTAGTGTATCATATAAAAGCTGTGTTTTGGAAATGCTGCTATAGCTCAGCCGGTAGAGCGCATCCTTGGTAAGGATGAGGTCGCCAGTTCAAATCTGGCTAGCAGCTCCATAATTTGGGTTGTTTGATCGATTTGAACAATCAAATGCAACGCGGATGAGCGTTGCCGGCGAGGGCTAGACCGCGCCGCTCCTTGATTGAACAAATCTGGCTAGCAGCTCCATTTTACAACACCTGCCCAGTCCGAAAGGCGGGCAGTTTTATAGATGCTGCTATAGCTCAGCCGGTAGAGCGCATCCTTGGTAAGGATGAGGTCGCCAGTTCAAATCTGGCTAGCAGCTCCATTTAAAGACCGAAACCGTTTGGTTTCGGTCTTTAAATTTGCGTAGACAGATTTGAAGGATCATATGCGGCGCGGGTGAGCGCCGCTGGCGACGGCTCGACGGAGCCGAACCGCTATTTGCGTCCATTCCCGGACGCAAATGCAAACAAATCTGGCTAGCAGCTCCAAATAACAATCCCCATCCATTCGGATGGGGATTGTTGTTTTTACGATAGCAAGATTTTAATGTTTTAATGCGGTGCGTTCCAACGCCATCTACATAAAGTGCAACATCTTCCTAATGCAAAATACCTAAAAAGTTGGCCTGAATTAATAGCATACATTTTTTGTTTCTATTCTTAACCTTTTGTTGCTTTAGCGAAAGAAATGTTGTATAATATTGTAAACAATTATGGAAGGGAGGAACATCGGTGCGTCTTAAGGTCATTCACCCCTGGTCCAATGATTTTAACAAAGTTAAAGAACTCTATTTCGACACATTTTCACCAGAAGAACGAGTGCCGATCACCAAGATCATCGCTTTGACCACCCTTCGTCCTTCCATCAAGCTACTGGGGCTATACGAAAACGACCAACTTTGCGGCTTTTCCCTAACGGTTTGCACCAAGCGCTATCTATATGTCAATTTCATCGCCATTGATTCCAAATACCGCAATCACGGTTATGGTTCCCGATTGATCACACTCCTTAGGCGGCGGTATCACCTGCCGATCATTGCGCTGGTGAAGCTTCCGGAATACGATACGCCGGAGTTTGAAACGGATCGGCGGCGCATCTTGTTCTGGCAAAACCAGGGTACCAACTTTTTTCACTATAGCTACCTTTTCACTGATGCGGACGGCAGGCATTATGCAGTCGGTGTCATCGGTGGCAACTATGACAGAGAGGCCTTTCAGGAAGTGCTTGACGAACGATCCTTCCACCCAGCCTCCATGTATCGAAATCTCAAGCGAATCATAACATGAGCATCCATCGACACTGGCAGCGCTATCAAAATTATTGTATAAATATCAGAAAACACTTGACATTTCAGTGATTATGATGCAGTACATACTGGTCTTGTACGAAAGTATGCTGCTATAGCTCAGCCGGTAGGGCGCATCCTTATTAAGGATGCGCTCGTAAGGCTCCAATGCAGCCTGCTGCATTAGACCGGGTAGCCAATTCAAATCTGGCTAGCAGCTCCAAAGATACTCCGGAGTTTCGACTTCGGAGTTTTTTGTTGCTTCTCCCCCGCCCCGGTCTTGACGGAGGTTTTAAGCTGTGATATGATAATCCATATCCGAGAAGGAGGTGCCATATTATGGAAGAAACCAAAAAGCTGGACGACAGCATCTACTGCGAAAAAGTTCCCGGCTCCGGTGGAATCATCTCCACTGTCTTTTTCGCCATTTTTGGCACCCTGGTGATCGTTTGGACGCTCTGCTTTGCCACCAACTTTATCTGCGATTTTGCCGGCATCGACTTCAATGCCTTTATTTGGGTACGGCAGTTTGTTTACGATCTGCCGGAGCTGTTTGAATCCTGGATAGCGATCCTTCAGGACCTGCTGGCTGAGGAAGCAGCTGTATAACAACACACAACGGCCCGTCGGAATGCTCCGTCGGGCCGTTTCTTGTGGATAAATTTAAGAGCGTGCTGAAAACTCAGCACGCCCTTTTTATCTTTTGAGAACCGGGAATTACACCAGCTCGATGACAGCCATCTCAGCGGCGTCACCGCGGCGAGGGCCGGTACGGGTCACGCGAGTATAGCCGCCGTTACGGTCAGCATACTTGGGAGCGATCTCCTTGAACAGCTTCTG
>JAZUSG010000055.1:0-4158 GCA_045606605.1 Faecousia sp. | reverse complement strand
AGACCGGCCGGTTCGCCACCCTGGGCCACGGCGTCAACGGCTCCGACGGCACTCTGCTGGACATGACTGACGGCTTCGCCTACCCGGCCCGGGTCTTGTCCGTGCGAAAAGGGCGTTCCGGCGCGCCGGGGCAGCTGATGGGCGCATTGGATTCGCCGGTGCCCAGCGGCCGTCTGCAGCGCAACACCGCCCGAGGCGTTTTCGGCGAAAGCGAATCCGGCTGGCAGGGAAAACCGCTGGAAACCGCGGATTCCGGGGAGATCCACACGGGAAAGGCCACCATTTTGTCCACAGTTTCCGAAAATGAGGTTCGGGAATATTCTGTGGAGATTCTGAAGCTTTATCCAAGGGCCCGCGCCTCGGGACGAAATATGCTGATCAAGGTCACCGACCCCGATCTTTTGAACACCACCGGCGGCATCGTGCAGGGAATGAGCGGCTCACCGATTATACAGGACGGAAAACTGGTAGGCGCCGTTACTCATGTCCTTGTTAACGATCCTACCACCGGATATGGCATTTTCATTGAAAACATGTTGGACGCTGCTGCATAACCCTTAAACCACCGATTGCCATATGCGTCGGTGGTTTTATTATTAGGCTTAGGAGGCTTGAACATGAATCTCGCTTATTGCAATTCAACCGATAGTAGCCCTGCTCGTGGTATCAATATCGGTTGCTCCACAAAGGTTCCGTATGGGTATATGAGACACCCGAAAACCAAAGCATTTATGGTTGATCCTGATGCCAGCCGTATTGTTGCCCGAATCTATGCTTTAAGATCTGAACTGTACAATCTTACAGCGATAGCTGATATTTTGAATAGCGAAGGCATTCCTTCCCCCAGTAAGTTGAAATACCTACGAGGAGAACTAAATTACTCCCGTGCAAAAACAACGCTGTGGAGTCGAAAAACCGTTCGTGACATTCTGAGCGATCAAGTATATATCGGGAACCGCGTACACGGCCGAGATCGCAGTACCAGTTCAAAAACGACAATGAATCCTGAAACTGGGATCGTCGTTTCGGATGCTCATCCCCCAATTATAGAGAAGTCCCTTTTTGACCAAGTCCAAAGGATCAATGAGCAGGAGACTATGAAGATTGCCCACATTTCAGAACATGGCAGGAACAACAAAACCATGCTTTTGGGCAAGCTTGTTTGTGCTGATTGCGGAAAGCCTCTTGTCAGCTTTGCCCGTAAATCTGCAAAACGCAAAAACCCCAATAGCGTGTTCTATGAGTGCTCGGATTATCACAACTTCAAAAGATGCAGCACCCATTATATCGGCGATGATATGCTGACCGAAGCTCTTATCGATGCCATTGCTGCCACATCGAATGCGGTTTTGATTGCAAATCGGTATGGTAGAGACATTGGCCCGCAGAAAAAGAAGCTATCCGCATTGGAGAAAACCAGTTCTGTTTTGGCCCAGAAGCATACCCAGCTTTCATTACAGTTGCGGGATCTCTATGAGCAGATGTCCAACGGTAAGATTACCTGCGCCTACCGGGATGAAGTCAGTACAGCAGTCAAAAAAGAACGAGACGCACTGGAAGCCCGACAAAAACGCTTGGAGTCTCAAATGAACGAACTTAAGCAGCAGATACAGGCGATCCTGTTTTTTGCCGATGCTTTTAAGGCATACCAAAGAAGGCCTGTGCTTACTCAGGAACTGGCCAATGTCATGTTCGATAAAATCGAAGTGCACACAGATTCCAGTATCGTGATCCGATTCAGACTCCCAGGCTACCAGTATACCTACATACCCCCAAAGCCTTGATCGGCGACTTGCGTTTCATACTGGAAACTGATATCATATGAATAAGAATAAGAAAGGAGTGGCCCCATGGAACGGTTAATATTCCACGTCGATGTCAATAGTGCGTTTCTTTCCTGGGAAGCCACTCGAAGAGTCTCCCAGGGCGAACCGGATATCCGTTTGATCCCCTCTGCTATAGGTGGCGATCGTGAAAAGAGAACCGGTGTCATCCTGGCAAAATCTATCCCTGCAAAAAAGTACGGAATTAAGACCGGTGAACCCGTGGCAATGGCCCTGCGTAAGTGTCCGGACCTGTTTCTTGCCAGACCGGATTTCAAACTGTATGAGCAGTCATCAAAGGCCTTCATGGATATCTGCAGGGAAATTGCGCCTGTAGTGGAGAAGGTGTCGATCGACGAATGCTTTTTGGATATGACTGGTACTCATCGCATCTACCCGGACCCCGTCGCTATTGCGCATACCATTCGCAACAGGATCCGCAGCGAGCTCGGTTTTACCGTCAATGTGGGTATCGGCAATTGCAAGCTGTTGGCCAAGATGGCCAGTGACTTTGAAAAGCCGGATAAGGTACATACTCTATACCGACATGAGATCCCAACGAAAATGTGGCCACTCCCTGTGGGCGATTTGTTTTCCGTTGGTCATTCAACTGCAGAAAAACTGGAGCGAGCCGGCATAAAGACCATTGGGGATCTTGCAAAGGCAGATCTGAGCCGTGTGCAGCGCGTCATTGGCGTCAAAGCGGGCAAGCAGATCCACGATTATGCCAACGGCATTGACCCCTCTGAGGTCCTGGCAGCCCCTGAGGAGGCCAAGGGCTACAGCATATCAACTACGTTAGAAGAAGATGTCGTCACTGCAGAGCAGGCTCACAAGGTCCTGCTGGCCCTTGCAGACAGTGTTACTGCGCGCATACGGGCTGACGGAGCGAAGGCATATTGTGTTGCTGTATCCATTCGCTCCAACGACTTCAAAACAAGGTCCCATCAACGCTCTTTGGATAATCCAACTGACATCTCTCGGGAGGTCTATCAGCTCTGTAAGCAGCTGTTTGCGGAACTTTGGGACGGCCACACCCCATTGCGCCTTTTGGGCATATCTCTGACGAATATCACCAGAGAGGACACACCTCAAATGTCGCTGTTCCCGGATGAGAGTAAGGACAAAGCCCGTAAGCTGGACCGAGCCTTCGATGCGATCAACACCAAATATGGTTCTGCCACCATTATGCGTGGCACCAGCATGCAGTCAAAATTGAATGTGGGCAAAAAATATCAAGCCCAGATCGAGCAGAAGAAAAAGCAGGATTAACCTGCTCATATATTAACAAGCCCTCCACACCGTGGAGGGTTATCTATTTAACCGATAAGGAGACAACAAAAATGAAAGAAACAAACGAATGGTATCAGATCGAGCTGGACACAACAAAGTACACGCCCGTCTGTGCTTTCACCTTTCACGTGCCGGGAGGAATGTCGCGTTCTCACTCAACAGAAACATATGTGGAATATGTTCCGGATCCCGCAGATCCTGAGAATACTATATATTATGTTTGGCTCACTTCTCATCGCAACAATCTAAGACTGTTCAAGTATGAAGATACTATCCAGTGGCCGGCCCATGATAAGTTGATCGTTACCAAGATACTCGAAAAGATAAACAACAGCATAGTATTTCTCAAGCATTTGGATGTCTTTACATCCGAGGATTGGCCCGAAGTGTTTGGGAAAACCTATAAGGGCTACAAAACCACAAGGCGCAAATCTGAGAATCCTTAAAAAATTGATTTCCACCAGAATGAACCGACGGTCCGGCAAATATCAGAATTTGTCGAAAATGCGAGAAGTCTTAAAATACGGTATTTTCGACATTTCATCTATGTCAACTAAGGGATTCTGGTTGACCTATGTAAAAACCTCCTTTTTTGTGTATTTTGGGGATAAAAACGCAATTTTTCTGCAAATTTCTTTTGTCCCCTACTTGACATCAGCGTGTCCGGCTCACCCATCATTCAAGACGGCAAATTAGTTGGCGCCGTAACTCATGTCCTTGTGAACGATCCTACGACTGGATATGGCATCTTCATTGAAAATATGTTAGATGCTGCCGCATAACGGGCGATCGCAGATCGCCCCTACGAATAGAAACAATACACACCGTAGGGGCGAACTGTGTTCGCCCGATTTTTCTTGCAAACCTGCTGCTTTATGATATGATAAAAGAAAAGGCGGTGGAATGAAATGAAGTTAGAACGAATTAAGTGTAAACCTTTAGAAAGAGCAAAGAATCTATATATTTCACAATCCTACATCATCGGGTGCACAGGGCAAAAAGCCGAAATTATGGACAAACAGTGAAAACAAGTCGGAGGCCA
>JAZUSG010000054.1:0-4612 GCA_045606605.1 Faecousia sp. | reverse complement strand
GTCAAGAGTTTCGGACGAGCGTTGCCCGCTGCGGCTGGACGCAGCGGGACCTTAATTTTCGCCTATGGCGAAAATGCAAACGAGTCCCTTCCGGCGTACCGCCGCCCTTCGGACGACAGCAGTCCCTCAGTCAGCTGCGCTGACAGCTCCCTTTACACAAGGGAGCCTTTTTGCAGGGCAAAGACTCTTGATATTCCTTGCTTTTTCGTCAAATCCTATAACAACAATCATACCGAAAAATTAAGAGAGGACATAAAGCCCTCTCTTAATTTTTGCGCACTCTGCGCTGTGAAACATCGGAAAATTTCACGGCTCGTTGACGATGCCCGCGAAGAGGGGGAGACCATCCCGGCTGCCGACCACGAACAGGAACGGACGGTCCAGCACAAAGTCGATCTCGTCCGGCTGCTTTGGTACTCCGGCATCACCGTGCAAAACCGTGTAGGCTGCGCCGAAGCAGCCGATTTCGTCGATGGTAACCCGGGCGGCGTGGCTGGCCTTACCTATATACAGTTGGGGTGTATTGGTAATGGAAGAAAAGTCCGAAACCGTTCGGTCAAAAATATCGGTTACACCCATCGCTTTGATACCTTCCGTCAGATCCTGCTGACTGGCAACATCAAATTTAGGAAGACTTAGATTGATGTCGTAGTATTCTTGTTTTTCCCAATCACTGGGATGCTGGATCATCTGCAGATATTCGTCGCTTTCCAGAATTTCAGAAACGGTATGGCCTTCATCCGGCAGGATCAGCCACATACTGTTTCTTCCCGAAAGACTCAAAGCAACGGCAGTGTAATTTTCTCCCCAGTAGTAGTAATCCCAAAAGGCATCGTTCATAAAGGGAACGGTGAGATCCCCTTCCGGACTGTGGAAAATGGCCTCTTTGGTCAGTTGCTCCTGGAATTCGCGCTCCCAGGACGCGGCAAAATAAACGGTAGAGGCGAGTGCAAACACGGTGTTTGCGTCAAATCGCTCGTTTTTCACCTGTTCCTGCAGTAGGCCACCGGTGTTGTCATTCAGCCAGGATTGCAGCAGCTGATCCATTTCTTCTGATCCCAAGTCTCCGCTATAGGAAGAAGCATAATATTGTTCAGCCAGCAGATCGGCCGTTGTCTGTTTAAAGGAAAAAGCATTGTCCAGCCACAGGGAATTTGCCAGCAGCAGGGAGGTTTGCCCGTCATTACTGTAATGGGCATTCCACATATAAGATGCTTGCTGCCGCAGCTGTTCGATGGTATCCAGCCCGAAAAGGTCCAAAATTTGCCGGCGGGAATTGCCCTCGGCGGTTTCTGCCAACATTGCCATTGCCATATATACATTCACAGGGGAATAGGTAGGGTTTCCTTCACCCTGTAAAAACTGGGCGATACTTGTGCGGAAGAAACCTGTTAAGCTGTTGGCATATCCGTAAGGCTGATCATATTGCTGCTTCTGGTCATCCCACCAAACGGAATAATCCCGATCATATTCTTTATAGCTGGAATAGTCATTATAATTGGGGTAAGTTACCATTTGGGGATAACTGGGTTTGCTGAGCAAAATAGAAAGGGGAACAACCACGGTTGGCTGGGTCTGTTCGACGGTAGGCGTAGTTGCCGGCAGGGTAGGAGCGGAAGGTTCCGTCACAGGGGTGCTCTCCGGCTGGGTAGTGGCAGTGGAGCCGCTGGGAACAGGATCGGTTGCAGGATTGTTTCCCATCTGTCCGGACCCGGTGGGGTCGCTGAGGTTTCCAATTGCACCAAGGAGGATCGGCAAGCCGATAGCCAGTACCAGTAACGCCGCGATAGCGGCAAACCAATAGGACCGCGTGCGTTTCTTTTTCGGGGCTGCATCTGCCTGTTCGATCAGATCGGCGTCGATGTGCTCCAGTATGTATAACGTTTCTTCATTTTTCATAGGGTGTAGCCCTCCTTTTCCAGGAATTCCCGCAAAGCGTTGCGGGTGCGGAAAAGCATGGATTTTGCTTTGCTTTGGCTGATACCAAAGCGGTCTGCGATGTCAGCAATGCTATCCATATACCAGTACCGGCGGAGAAATACATTGCGCGCCGTTTCCGGCTGCTGCCGTAAAAATCCGCTGATGCTCTGCCCTAAGGCAATGGCTTCTACCTGCTCCTCGGTGGTTTCCAAACCGGGGATGCAGTTATGCAGTTCTGCCGAAAGCTCCTGTATGTAAGCGTTTCGGCATAGCCGCTGCTGATAACGGCAGCGGTCGATGGATATGTGGCGGATGATGCAGGCCAGGTAAGCGAAGAGATAGGTGTGGGGCGTGTTTGGCGGAATGCTGTCCCAGGCTTGTAGGTAGGTGTCATTTTCGCATTCTTCACTGGTTTCGTGATCCCGGACAATGCCAAAAGAGATGTTGCGTAGTTTTGCGCCGTATTGAGCGGCGGTTTGGGCGATTGCATTTTCTTCCCGCTTGAGATATAGTTCTACGATTTGCGTGTCTTCCATGGCGTTCCCTCCCTTCACCCTATATAGCGATATTTTATCGTATTTGGTTGCACGGAGCAAGAAAATTTTTACAGCAACTGCAGTTATTCTAAATAGAACTGTCGTGTTGTGTTTTAGCTATACCATAATACTTGCACATCGTTTATTTATAATGTATAATAATAGCCGATTTTAGCAGAAAGCAGATGATTACTTGAAGATCGGACAAAACGCAAAGAAAGCCATTATGATCGGATCACTGTGTTCGGTATCCTATTTGGCAGTATATATTGCCCGAAACATTTTGGGCGCAGTAACCCCGCAAATGGTTGACGAGGGATATACGGAAGCCTTTATTGGGCGAATTTCCTCTTTGTACTTCGTGTGCTATGCTGTAGGCCAGCTGATGAACGGCGCGATCGGCGACAAGATTAAAGCAAAATATATGATCTGTACAGGCTTGCTGGGTGCAGGTCTCACCAACATCCTGTTTTCCCTTCTGGCAGCCGATGAGCTGAGCGCTACCCTTGCCTACGGCGCCACAGGCATATTCCTTTCTATGATCTACGGACCGATGACCAAAGTGGTTTCCGAGAATGTGGAACCCCTTTATGCCACCCGCTGCAGCCTGGGGTACACCTTCGCATCCTTTTTCGGTTCGCCCGGCGCAGGACTTTTAGCAGCCACCTTGGCGTGGCAAAGCGTGTTTGCGGTGAGCAGCGCAGTATTGGCGGCTATGGCGATCACCGGGTTTGTGTGCTTTACGGTCTTGGAGCGCAAGGGTGTCGTGAAGTACGGCCAGTATAAGCCGAAAGAACGGGGTGTCGGCAATATCAAAGTGCTGCTCCGGCACCGGATTGCGAAATTTTCTGTCATTTCTGTACTGACCGGCGTGGTCCGCACCTCTGTGGTGTTCTGGCTTCCTACCTATATTGCTCAGTACCTTGGCTTTTCGGCAAAGACCGCCGCAAGCCTGTTCACGGCCATCACCTTCGTGATCTCTATGACCTCATTCGTAGCGGTGTTTGTCTATGAAAAACTGGGGCATAATATGGACAAGACCATACTGCTGATGTTCTCTACCTCTGCGGTGATGTTTCTGCTGACCTTTTTGGTCAAGCAACCGGTACTGAATATGGTGTGTATCGTCCTGGCGATTATGGCCTCCAACGGCGCAGCCAGTATGCTGTGGAGCCGGTATTGTCCCAGCCTGCGGGATACGGGTATGGTCTCATCGGCTACCGGCTTTTTGGACTTCTTAAGCTATATGGCGGCAGCGGCAGCCAATTTGATCTTTGCAAATGCAGCGACTACCATCGGCTGGGGCAACCTGATCTTGGTGTGGCTTGGCCTGATGATCGTGGGTATCGTGATTACGCTGCCCTATAAAAGAAGCGTGGAAAAAGTCAAACAATAAAAAACTTTTAACAGGGTATCTGTCCGGGATATCCTGTTATTTTTTGTGGCGGCATATGAATAATTCCCGCAAACGCTGTCCATAATGACCCTTAAGGAGGGATAAATATGGAAATTCGGGATATTATGACCCGCAGTGTGGTGTCGATTGATCCGGCGGAGAGCGTGGAAGTGGCGGCGCGCACGATGACACAGTATAATATCGGCGCCCTGCCGGTGTGTGCAAACGGTAAGCTTTGCGGTATGCTGACGGACAGGGATATTGTGATCCGCTGCCTGGCGGCAAATCGGCAACCGGGGGATACTTTGGTAAAGCAGATTATGACCCAGCAGGTAACTTCTGTACGTCCGGATATGGAAACCGGTGTTGCGGCGCATTTGATGGGTAGGCTGCAGATCCGCCGACTTCCGGTAGTTGAGGATGGCAAGCTCTGCGGAATGGTGAGCTTGGGGGATATGGCTGTGCGGGAAGAGACTGCAATTGACGCATCGGATGCCCTTTCGGATGTGAGCAGTAACCTTTCTGACCGGTAAAAATCGCTGAAATGCACTAAAAAAGCGCATAATTTGATCCTAAAAAATAAGCGGATGAAATAGCGCAAAAAAAGAGTAAAATTTTTGAAAAAACTTCTTGACAGGTGGAGGTGGTTGTGTTAGAATGAACAGGCTCACGCGAGAGCGGGAGCGGATGTACCTTGTAAATTGAATAACGCAAAGACGAACAAACACCTTGGACAATTATAAAATGGATTGTTTAAGAA
>JAZUSG010000053.1:0-7166 GCA_045606605.1 Faecousia sp. | reverse complement strand
CAGAGAGTAGCAATAGTCGGAGTCAAAGTTGGAGGGGAATGCGCAGCGGCCCTCGTAGCCCAGGAAGTGATGGAGGGGGCTGAACTTGCCCAAGTCGGAGGCCAAGCGGTCTTAGGAAGACAAATTGGAGTAGCAACTCCTTGGCTCACAGAACGACATGGCTACGATCCGACTTCAGAGAGTAGCAATAGTCGGAGTCAAAGTTGGAGGGGAATGCGCAGCGGCCCTCGTAGCCCAGGAAGTGATGCAGGGCGGAGAACTTGCCGCTGTAGGTACCGGCAGCCTTGCGGGCGGCCAGATTGTCCTTGACCAGAGCGGAGAACAGCTTCTCGGACCCGATCAGAGAGACCTGCACGTTGCCGTGGGGATCGCGCTCCAGGAACAGCTGCTGCTGGATGTTTTCGGGCAGAATGGCGAAGACAGCCATGGATTCCTTGGTCAGACCATTCTCGATGAAAGCATACTTGTCAGCCCAGGTGGGAAGTGCGTTGAAAGCGTTGGCCTTTTCGCCTGCCAGCAGCTCGTTGATTTCGGCGATCAGAACGGAGAACTCGGGAACGAATTCCACGATGCCTTCGGGGATGATGGCAACACCGAAGTTCCAGCCCTTGGCGGCGCGGGTAGCAACGGAGTCAGCAATGTAATCTGCGATCTGCGCCAGGGACATCTTCTTGGCAGCCACTTCCTCGCCGATCAGGCAGATGTTGGGCTGGGTCTGCAGAGCAGTTTCCAAAGCAACGTGGGAAGCGGAGCGACCCATAACCTTCACAAAGTGCCAGTACTTCTTGGCAGAGTTGGCATCCCGCTCGATGTTGCCCACGATCTCAGCGTAGGTCTTGGTGGCAGTGTCAAAGCCGAAGGAGCACTCGATATCCTCGTTCTTCAGGTCGCCGTCGATGGTCTTGGGGCAGCCGATCACCTGAATGCCGGCGTTCTGCGCGGCAAAGTACTCGGCAAGAACCGCAGCGTTGGTGTTGGAGTCGTCACCGCCGATGATGACCAGAGCGTTAATGCCGTGCTTGCGGCAGTTTTCTGCCACGATGGCAAACTGCTCTGTGGTCTCCAGCTTGGTACGGCCGGAGCCGATAATGTCGAAACCGCCGGTGTTGCGGTAGGCATTGATGTATGCGTCGTCAAAAATGATGTAATCATCGTCGATCAGACCGCTGGGGCCACCCTTAAAGCCGTAGAGAACATTGTCCTTGTCGGTTGCCTTCAGGGCATCGTACAGACCGCAAATGACATTGTGGCCGCCGGGTGCCTGACCGCCGGAGAGGATCACGCCCACCACCTGCTTCTTAGCGGGAGCAGTGTTCTCACCGATCTGGAAGGTGATCTCGTTCTTGCCGTAGGTATTGGGGAACAGGGCCTGGATCTTTTCCTGGTCAGCAACGCTCTGGGTAGCTGCGCCGTTCTTTACGCAAATTTCGGCGATGCCGGATCTGAGCATACCGGGCAGCTTGGGGGCGTACTGGTATCTTGCAGTCTGCAAAGGGGAAAGTTTCATAGATTTACACTCCTTATGAGTTATTTTGGGTATTATTATACTCCAAAGGTGGAAAAAGGTAAATAGGCTTTTGAATTTTTTAAATACAAATATTCCTATTGAAAAGCAGGAATTTTGTGCTATAATGATAGGCGTAAAAAATCGGGATTTCCCCGTGAAGAAAGGAAATTGTACATTATGGCTCTTGTTACTACTACCGAGATGTTTAAGAAGGCATACGACGGCGGTTACGCAGTCGGCGCTTTCAACGTCAACAACATGGAGATCGTTCAGGGTATCACCGAGGCTTGCCGTGAGGAAAACGCTCCCGTTATCCTGCAGGTTTCCAAGGGTGCCCGTCAGTACGCAAACCCCACTTACCTGGTTAAGCTGGTTGAGGCTGCTGTGATCGAATGCCCCAACATCCCCATCGCGCTGCACCTGGACCACGGCGACAGCTTCGAGACTTGTAAGTCCTGCATCGACGGCGGCTTCACCTCCGTTATGATCGACGCTTCCTCCAAGTCCTTCGAGGAAAATATTGCCATCACCAAGCAGGTTGTTGAGTATGCCCACGACCACGGTGTTGTGGTTGAAGCTGAGCTGGGCAGCTTAGCCGGCATCGAAGACGACGTGAACGTAGCTGCCGAGGCTGCTTCCTACACCCGTCCTGAAGAGGTTGAGGAATTTGTTACCCGCACCGGTTGTGACTCCCTGGCAATCGCCATCGGCACTTCCCACGGCGCTTACAAGTTCACTCCCGAGCAGTGCACCGTAAACGAGCAGGGCATCCTGGTTCCTCCCGCTCTGCGTTTCGACGTTCTGGAAGAAGTCACCAAGCGTCTGCCCGGCTTCCCCATCGTTCTCCACGGCTCTTCCTCCGTTCCTCAGGAGTACGTAGCTATGGTTAACGCTAACGGCGGCAAGATGCCCAACGCCATCGGCGTTCCCGAAGTGCAGCTGCGCAAGGCCGCTTCCCTGTCCGTATGTAAGATCAACATCGACTCCGACCTGCGTCTGGCTCTGACCGGCACTGTTCGTCAGTACTTTAACGAGCATCCCGATCACTTCGACCCCCGTCAGTACTTAAAGCCCGCTCGCGCCAACATCAAGGAAATCGTTCGCCACAAGCTGGTAAACGTTCTGGGCTGCGCAGGCAAGGCTTAATCTTTACAAATTGCATTACCCTCCCCCGCGGGGAGGGTAATGTCATTATGGCGTATTTTCAGTATTCTCAAGACCCGGCAGCGGGAGCTTGTGACAGTATCTGAGGAAGTGTATGAGTAAAACAAAGAGAAGAGCAGTGTGTGTCCTGCTGGGATGTGTGCTTTGTCTGCTGATATTTTTGGGAATCGATATCCGTTGGAAGCAGGCCCACCGATTCGGTGTCCGGCTGCGCAGCGCCGAGGGTATAGAGGCGGATATTCAAGGAAAACAGCAGATTGCCTTTGATCCGAACCAGCTGGTTGTAAACGGAAAATATCTTTGCCCCTACGACAAAGCTGGGGAGCGGATCCTGCTGGCGCAATCGATCCGGACGGCGGAGTGGTCCGGTAAGCTGGAAGCGGCAGATCCAAATCAATATGAGATTTACCTGCTGCAGGATGCGCTGTGGCAGGATAAAAAGGCTGCTATCGGAGAGAATCACGGTTTTCAGATCTATCTGATTTCGGAAAGCACATATATGACCAGTCCTGTGGTGATTTCCGGCGGTCCGATCCTGTCCATATTCGGTACGGACGATGACAGCATTTCCCAGATGCAGCTATGGAATCCCGACAGTAAGCTCCCTACCCAAAGATTTATTGAAAGCTACTGTAAATTCCATGTACGGGGCAATGTGTCGTCTACATTGGATAAAAAGTCCTACAAACTTGCGTTATGCGATGCTTCCGGCGAGCAGGTAAAGCACAATCTGCTGGATATGCGGGAGGATGATGACTGGAATTTGAATCCTCTGTATACGGATACCAGCAAGATACGGGAAAAATTGGGATACGCTGCGTGGGAAATGATTTGCAAAGCGGAAAAGGCACCCTTTAACAGTTCGGCTATTTCGTACACCGAAGTGTTGTTTAATAACGAATATTGGGGTCTGTATGGTTTACAAATTCCGATTGACAGAAAGCTTTTTAATATGGATGGGGACGATACTGCCTTTACCTTTAAAACATATGTGTGTCCAACAGAAGAAACGTTTATGCAATCCCTGCATAGCGCGCAAATTGCCGGTGCAGAACAAAAGGTTGGATTGGAAAACGGGACAACACAGGATGGATGGAAAGCCTTTGAACAGTATTTACGCGTATTTTATTGGGAAAGAGATGCGGATATCAGTTTGAAACAGATCGGTGAATTGATTGATGTAGATAGTTTCCTGGCCTATCACTTGGCTATTCAACTTTTGGGTGCGGGTGATAATATTATGAAAAATATCCATTTACTCAATTATGCGGAACCGGGCAAGCCTTATTCACAATATAAATCGCTTTGGGATATTAATTTTTCCTTTGGGGATGCGTTTGTGGATGGGTTGGCGTTGTACACTGACACATTAGTTTCGGTTGACCAGTTGATGCATGATACAGATTATCAGTACTTGCAGGCACTGGCGCCGGGTGAGATCAGCCGCAGGACCGCAGAGAAATGGAAGATGTACCGAGATGCTGGTGTTGACCCGGAAACGCTATGCGGTTTGGCGGATGCGTATATGCAGGAGATCCAAAGCAGCGGCGCTATGGCGCGGGATACAGCGCGATGGCCGGAATCCAATAATGATCAAAATGCCCAAGAGGTCAAGGATTGGATTGTTGATCGCTTTGCGTTTTTGGATGCCTACTATGCGCAAATGGCAGCAGGTTAAAAGGGTGGCGCTATGGAATATCGTGTAGAAAAGAAATTTCTTTGCAGTGAGCAGCAGCTGCAGCTGCTGCAAGCCCGGCTGCTGAGCGCCATTTCCTGGGATTCTCATCAAGGGGAAAATGACCGGTACTTGATCCGCAGCGTATATTTTGACAATTTTGACAATTCCCTGTATTATGAAAATGATGCCGGTGTGGATGACCGGAGCAAATATCGCATCCGGGCTTATAATTGCGGCGATGACGTGATCCATATGGAGATCAAAAGCAAGCTGCACGGCTACTGCCACAAGGAGTCTGCAACTTTGACCCGCCCGGAATTTGAGCAGATCATGGCGGGGGAAATTCCCCCATACGGCAAGGATCGCAGCAAGACTTTCAATCGGTTTTGCCTGCAAATGGCGATGCACCGGCTACATCCGGCAGTGATCGTGGAATATGAGCGCACGGCTTTTGTGTACCCGGTGGGAAATGTGCGGATCACCTTTGATCGAAATATCAGCTATAGCTATGATTTTGGATCTTTCTTTGACTCCCAAATGCCGGCAACACCTATTCTGCCGGTAAACCGGCACATTTTGGAAGTAAAATACGACGAGATCCTGCCGGATTTTTTGGCGCAGCTATTGGAACTGAACAGTTTACAGCAATCTACCTTTTCTAAATACTATATGGCAAGACAATTAGAAACAGAAAACAGGAGATAATGACCATGAGTATTTCTGATATGATCAAAAAATCGGTTTTGGAGGGTTTTTCTTCGGATATCACCACCACCAAGATCGTAATTTCTTTAGCAATCGCATTTGCGTTGTCCATTTACATCTTCTTTATTTACCGATTTAACAGTAAAAGCCAATTCTACTCCAAAGATTTCAATAAGACTCTGTCTGCGATGGGCGTGATCACCACCGCCATCGTGCTGGCCATCCAGTCCAATTTGGTGGTTTCCTTGGGTATGGTGGGTGCGCTTTCCATCGTGCGTTTTCGTACTGCGGTGAAGAACCCCATTGATCTTTTGTACTTATTCTGGTCTATCAGCGTGGGTATTATTTGCGGCGCAGGTCTTTACGAAGTGGCAGTGATCGGCTGCATAGTGGTTACGGCGCTGCTGTTTTTGCTGGACTTTATCGGCGCACCCAAAGCGCCCTACCTGCTGATCGTGGATAGCGCGGCGCAGGATATGGAAAAGTTACTTTTGGATACGGTCAGAAAGTACGGTACGAAGGTTACGGTAAAATCCCGGAATATTACGAAGAAGGGCGTAAACTTTGTGATCGAATTGCAGACGGAAACCGAAGATGCGCTGCTGCAGGCCTGCGAGGCCATCGAGGGCATTACTGCGGTCTCTCTGCTATTGCACGACGGCGAATTGCGCAGCTGAGCATAAAAATAAAACACCCTCCTGCGGGAGGGTGTTTTTGCATATCAGAAGAACAAGAGAGAGAACCAGGTTACCACATTTTCCCCGTATTGGAAGGTGAGGCCGTTTTCTTCCAGTGTGGGGATCAGGTTGATGCCGTGGCTCTCCACACAGGGGTGCATCCGGTCCGGATGACGGCAAGGCTCACCGTCCAGCCAGGCGCAGCGGTCGCACTCCGCGCAAGCTTCCGTGGAGAGCACATAGGGCTCTGCGCCTTGGGCGCGGAACAGATCCCGCACCTGATTGGTGATCGCTTCGTGGGCAGGCCGGGTTGCCAATGTTTCCGCGATATCCGCAATATCCCGCACCTCGGCAATGGTGCCGATGAGCAGGCAGTTTTCGTATGCCATACACTTGGCCTGACAGGCAGAAACCTCACCCACTGCCGGGGGACAGGCCCAGGTTTTGCCGTACATAGGGCATTCGGCGGTGCAGATGTAGCGGATGCGCTGGGAAAATTCCAAAGAATCCGGCTTCAGAAAGCCGTAAAAATACAGGGGGAGCTGGGAGAGCTCCTGCTCCAATTTCTGCAGATCGATCATATCAGTTCCTCCAGGATCCGCCGGCAACCCTCCTGCACATCCGCCCAGGTTTGGGTGAAATCCCCAGAGTACCAGGGATCGGCCACATCCCGGTCCAAAAAGGGAAGGAAGCGGTCGTAGCGGGGGAACATCTGCTTTAAATAGCGGATATTGCGGCTATCCATATAGTAAATGCGGTCAAATTGGGTCAAGTCCTCGGCGGGGATTTGCCGGGGATATTTTCCGTCGCAGGAAATACCGTGCCGGGCAAGCTCCCGCCGGGCAGGGGGATAGACGGGATTGCCCAGCTCCTCCCGGCTGGCCGCCGCGGAGGCAATGTAAAATTCCTGGGTACGTCCCGCTTTTTGCACCATATCCTTCAGCACAAACTCCGCCATAGGACTGCGACAGATATTCCCGTGGCAGACAAATAAGATTTTAACCATAAGTTATCCTCGCTTTCGTTGAGGATATTGTACCACGCGTTGCGGTAAATTGCAACTTGTAGGGGCGATCACGGATCGCCCGCGGGCGGTTAATAACCGCCCCTACATCCCGTCGGCAAGAGTTACGCATCTATAGTAGATGACGAAAAACTTACCTTTAGCATAGGCGAAAAGCTGAATGATGGACGGGAGCGATTTACTTTTTCAAATAGCTGTGATATGATAAAGAAAAAGGCGGTGTTTTTATGGATGGTATCTTTATCCGTAAGAAAACAAACATCTGGCTTGGTTTGCTCTTATTGTGCGGAATATTCTTTGTTATTCTGTATGTCTTTTTGAATATGGTGGATTCAGAAGCAACAAGTGAATTGCTCACATTCTTGATTATGGGCATCATTTGTGGATTGATTGCGATTCCTTCCATGCTGC
>JAZUSG010000052.1:0-4564 GCA_045606605.1 Faecousia sp. | reverse complement strand
AGTCCAGGCTTCAGGCTTCTGTGCAGCGTGGATGTGCTCAGCACCCTTGTACAGATGCAGACGGCCCATGCAGTTACGGCCCAAAGTGTTCTTGGGCAGCATGCCCTTAACAGCCAGCTCCATAGCGTAGTCGGAGCGGTTAGCCATCATAACGCGAGCCTTGGTTTCTTTCAGACCGCCGATCCAACCGGATACGCGGTAGTAGCTCTTCTGATCCAGCTTGTTGCCGGTCAGGATAGCCTTGTCGGTGTTGATCACAATGACGTAATCACCGCAGTCAACGTTGGGGGTAAAGGTAGTCTTGTGCTTGCCGCGCAGAAGGTTAGCAGCGATCACAGCGGTGCGGCCCAGAGGCTTGCCGGCTGCATCAACCACATACCACTTGCGCTGGGTGGTTTCCAGTTTTGCTAAAGTAGTGGACATTATGCGTTCCTCCAATTAGGTAATTTATTTTGACAAATTCATATAAAAGCAGTACAATGACTGCAAAACGCTTGATTATTAAACCACAGGAAATAGGAATTGTCAACCATATTTTTGAAAAAATTTATCAAATGCAATATAAACTCGCAAATGCTTTAATTTACTCCTAAATACTCTTGTATACTCACATCCCAATTTTGTTTTTTGGAGGATAAAATATGCAAAAATTGGTAGGTTTGATGCGCCGTTGCGTGGAGGACTACAGTATGATAAAACCCGGCGACCGGATCGGTGTGGGTGTATCCGGCGGAAAGGACTCACTTGTGCTGTTGGTGCTGCTTGCCGAATTGCGTAAATATAATCATAACCCGTTTGAATTGACCGCTATAACGGTGGATATGGGACTGGGTATGGACTATACGCAGATTGAAGACCTTTGCCAAAAGCTGGATGTTCCGTTTCGTTTAATTAAAACAGAGATTGGCCCAATTATTTTTGATCACCGCAAGGAAAAGAATCCTTGTTCTATGTGCTCGAAAATGCGCCGCGGCGCGCTCAATCAGGCGCTGCTGGACTTAGGCCTGAATAAGCTTGCCCTTGGTCATCATTACGACGATGCGGTGGAAACCTTTATGATGAGCCTTATTTACGAAGGACGTATCAGCTGTTTCCAGCCGGTCACGGATTTAGACAGAACGGGCATCATTCAGATCCGGCCTATGCTCTATATTCACGAGCGAACTGTGGATACCTTTGCAACGCGGCAGAATTTACCGGTTCTTAAGAACCGTTGTCCTGTGGACAAGCAGACCAAGCGAGAAGAGATCAAAAAGCTTGTATATGATCTTAGCGCTATGTATCCGGATCTGAAGGAGCGGATCTTTGGTGCAATGCAGCGCCTACCTTTGCCGGAGTGGGAGCCCCACGGCCGTTATAAACGTCCGAAAGATGAACAATAAGAAACAGGAGGGCAGCTGCCCTCCTGTTTTTAGTATGAAAAATTTACCATTGGGTATACTCGTCTTAAAGGAGGCGGTGTAATATGGTTAAAGGCATTTCCCGTCAAGTCATAGTGGTACATTCTCCGGATCAAAAGCTATTCGATCAAGCTATTTTTATTTTAAATGACGACGCAATCGGTAAAGATGGTATTACAGACGAAATGCTATTAAAGTCAGCGGATAAACTTCTGCGGGATTCCGCTGGGAAAAATAAGCGCAGAAAAATGTTCTACGGTCCAGTTTGGGCATGCGGTGGCGCGTTGACGATCGGACTTGCGTGGCTGCTGTCGGTGTTGATTTAACTTGCAAATTACGCAATTTTGTGCTATAATCCTCCATTAATTGGAGGTGATCATTTGCAGATCGGAGCATATAATATCGATAGTCCCGTAGCCCTTGGCCCGATGGCCGGTGTTACGGATTGGGCATACCGTACCATTTGTGCTGAGATCGGCGCAACTATCACGGTTACTGAAATGGTTTCCTCCCGCGCGCTGGTTTATAAGGATAAAAAAAGCGCTGCGCTCCTCCGAAAAAATGATGGAAGTCTCTGCGGCGCTCAGATTTTCGGTAACGACCCCCAAATTATGGCGGAGGGTGCAAGATTGGCCCTTGAAATATCCGGTTGCGACTTTTTGGATATCAATATGGGTTGTCCGATGCCCAAAATTGCAAACAGCGGAGATGGCTGCGGTCTGATGCGCACACCGGAACTGGCGGGGGAGATCGTACGAGCGGTAGTAAATGCCGTAGATGTACCGGTAACGGTAAAATGCCGCCTTGGCTGGGATAAAGGCAGCATTAATGTGCTGGATTTTACCAAGCGAATGGAGGATTGCGGTGCAGCAATGATTGCGCTACACGGCAGGACTCGCAGTATGCTCTATTCCGGTGTGGCGGATTGGGATGCAATCGCGAAGGTGAAAGCACAACTATCTATCCCGGTAATTGCAAATGGCGATATTACCGATGGGGAGAGTGCTGTTCGCTGCAAAAAATGGACCGGTGCTGACGGTATTATGATCGGCAGAGCTTGTTTTGGTAACCCCTGGGTATTTGCAGATGCGATAAATTCACTCGAAGGAAATGAAAACTACCAACGGCCACCTCTTGCAGACCGGATAAAAGTCGCAGTGCGGCAGTTTGAGTTGGCTCTCGAAGATAAAGGAGAGCATATTGCCTGTTTGGAGGCGCGTAAACATTTTGCATGGTATCTCCGGGGTGTTGCCTATGCCAATTATTATAAAGAACAGATCTCGTCCATCGGAAAGATGGAGGATGTCTATCGCATAGCCGATGGGATTTGCAGAGATTTGCAATAAATGTAAGGTATCTTTTTTGAGCCGTTTCACAAAATTATCTCACAGAGGTGATTTTGTGAAACGGTGTCTTTTATTTGTTTTGATTATCAGTATGCTGCCGGTTATACCTGCCGCTGCCGAGCCTATTAAATGGGTGGATTTTTCTGTGCCCTATGAATCATTAAAATACGCGATGTATACGGATATAGAAACATCTGAGCAGGAAAAACATATCAGTTGGATCGATATATTGGCTTTAGCGGCCTGCCGAACCGGCGGAAAGTGTCAGCTGTCTTCTGTAAAAAAAGCTGCAAAGGAATTAAGTGGGGACAGTAACCCCGAGGAACTGTTGGGTGGACTGTATAAGTACTACGATTACTATCACGAGGCATACAGCACCGTTTTAGGAGGGCTCCTTGGCAGTTATTCTATAGAAGTAAACGGACAGTGGAAGTATGCCTACGGACTAAAAGCGTTTAGCCCCATTGCAGCTGGTTACGGATATAGTCACTGCTCTGATTTTGGCAATCGCCGTAGCTTTGGCTTTGCCAGAAAGCATTTGGGTAATGACTTGATGGGCGCATTGGGCACACCCATTATGGCCGTAGAAGGCGGTATCGTGGAAGCTATGGGCTGGAATCGGTACGGTGGATGGCGGATTGGTATTCGTTCTTTTGACTCTCGACGATACTACTATTACGCGCATCTCCAAAAGGACACGCCATACGCAAAGGATATGTACGTGGGAAAAATCGTGCAGCCGGGCGATGTGATTGGCTTTATGGGACGCACCGGCTATTCGGACAAAGAGAATACCAATAACATTGAAACCGTTCATCTGCATTTTGGTATGCAGCTTATTTTCGATGAAAGTCAAAAAGAATGCAATTCAGAAATTTGGATTGACGTTTACCCAATCGTGCGGCTGCTGAGCGAACATCGCAGTTGTGTACAAAAAATCGATGGGTTTGTGCAGCGGAAATATCCCTTTGTGGATTTGGACACACAGATGCTGCTAAAGGACGAATAATTTGTGTAATTTTTTGCCGGAAAAGACACTTATCGGGTTTGACAAAAATAAGCTTCCGTGGTATACTCTTCTGGATAAAGTTATACGAGAGGAGATAAGTATGATGGACGCACGTATGAAGTTGAAAATGATTGGCTTCTGCGATGGTGATACTGTTTCCGTTGATGCTCCCTTTTTGAAGGCTTTGTCCGTTGATGACGTATCTGAATATGCTGTTTTTCCCGGCTTTTGTGATGTGCATGTGCATTTCCGTGAGCCGGGATTTTCTTATAAAGAGACCATGGAGTCGGGAAGTAAGGCGTCGGCACGGGGCGGTTATACGGATGTGTGTACGATGCCGAATCTGAATCCTGTGCCGGACAGTCGCGAGCACCTAGCTTGTCAGCTGGAGCGTATCCGGGAGGCCGCTGTGATCCGCGTATATCCTTACGGAGCAATCACAGTAGGGGAGCAGGGAGAGCAGATGGCAGACCTAGAGGGAATGGCTCCGGATGTGATCGCTTTCTCTGATGACGGTAAGGGTGTGCAGAGCGAAGACATGATGCGCGCAGCCATGCTCCGGGCAAAGGCTTTGGGGAAAATGATCGTCGCCCATTGCGAAGTGAACGATCTGCTGCACGGAGGCTATATTCATGACGGTGAGTATGCGGCAAAGCACGGACACAAGGGGATTTGCAGCGCCAGCGAGTACCAGCAGATCGACCGGGATCTGCGCCTTGCTGAGGAGACCGGATGCAAGTACCACGTGTGCCATAGCTCCACAAAGGAAAGCGTTGAGTTGATCCGGCAGGCAAAGGCAAAAGGTGTGG
>JAZUSG010000051.1:0-6524 GCA_045606605.1 Faecousia sp. | reverse complement strand
ACGTTTTCATAGCGGTGGGCGATCACGGCATCGGCGGGGCAAAAAGCGTAGTCTGCCGCATCCAGCATCGTGATATCGTTATCCGCATCGCCTACGCAAACCAGCACTTTTTTTCCTAAGTTTTCCTTCAGCTCCCGGGCGGCGCGGCCCTTGCTCACGCCTTTTGCGTGAATATCCAAGATCCGGGGCGCGGCAAAAAACAGGTCTACCTTTTCTCCCCAGCGGGAGGCAATAAATTCCCGCAGCTGGGCGAATCGCTCCAGTTCCGCCTCGGTGGCGGAGAACATATCCGCCAGTGTGCCGTCGTGGGCCTCACCGTAGATGGCAAACTTCACGAAAGCACCCACATCCGTACCGGGCAGAACCTGAGAATAGTGCCATTTCATAGCCTGGTACAGGTCAAAAAATTTCGGCTTGGGATTGACTAAGTAATGGTCATCCAGACCCTGGATCTCCACATTCAGCTCCGGAAACGCTTCCGCTACTGCGCAAACAGTCTCCCACAGGGGCAGATCGATGGGGGTGCAGTGGGTAATGCGTCCGTCCTCGTACCACATACTGCCGTTATACAGCAGCAGCGGCACGTTATTTTGCAGCTCGCCCAAATGCCGCCGCAGGGTATTTACACCCCGGCCGGTATTGACCGTAAAGCTGCCGCCCTGCCGGGTAAACCATTCGATGGCTTCCCGGTTCCGTTGGGGAACGCGGCTGTCCGGACCGGTCATGGTGCGGTCATAGTCAACTGTCAGTAAAATATCATGAAACATAAAAGATACTTCCGTTTCTGTTTAGGGTAAAGAAAATGGACAATTGATAATTGACAATTGTGGTATCGGCTCCGCCGATAATTTTAATAATCGCCACAGGCGATACAATCATTGACCATTGTCCACTGTCCATTGTCAATTCATATTTTTGAGCTTTTTTAAAACCTCCGCAAAGTAGGGGGGCAGTGCCGCCATCACCATCACGGGATGCCCGTCCCTGGGGTGGGAGAAGCACAAAATGCCTGCGTGGAGGCACTGGGTATCCTGCCCCAGCTCCGGTTTTTTTCTGCCGTAAACCGTGTCGCCCAAAATGGGATGGCCGATATGGGCCATATGCACCCGGATCTGATGGGTGCGGCCTGTTTCCAAGCGGCAGCGCACATGGGTGTAGCCCCGGTAGCGGGCCACCACTTCCCAGTGGGTCACGGCAGATTTGCCGCCCCGGGCAGTGACGCACATTTTCTTGCGGTCGGTAGGATGCCGTCCGATGGGTGCATCTACCGTGCCGGAATCCTCTTTCAGGTTGCCGCAGACGATGGCCTCGTAGGTCCGGGCCATAGAGTGGTCCTTCAGCTGGCTGGCCAGCACTGTGTGGGCAAGGTCGTTTTTTGCCACCGCCAGCAGACCGGAGGTGTCCTTGTCAATTCGATGGACGATGCCGGGGCGCAGCTCACCGTTGATGCCGGAGAGCTGATCGGCCCGGGAAAAGAGCAGACCGTTTACCAGCGTATCGTCCTGATGACCGGCGGCAGGGTGCACCACCAAGCCCTTGGGCTTGTTGATCACCAATACATCGTCATCTTCGTAGACAATGTCCAAAGGGATATCCTTGGGCGCAATGTCCACAGGCTTTATTTCCGGCAGGGTAACGGAGACCTCATCGCCGGTATTGAGTTTGTCGTTTTTCTTTCCCGGACGGCCGTTACGCATCACGCAGCCTTCCTCGATCAGCCGCTGGGCGGCAGAGCGGGTCAGACCCTCCGCAACCCGGGCCAGGAAGGCATCCAGCCGTTCCCCGGAAATATCGGCAATGAAAAGCATATGATTTCCTCAACTTCCCGTCATTGCGAGGAGCCGCAGGCGACGTGGGAATCCGTAATATTATAAAAAAGAGAAACGGATTGCCACGCCTGCTACGCAGGCTCGCAATGACAAGATAAAGTTATTATTTCTTCTCTTCCTTCCAGAAGTCCCGGTTAAACAGAACCAAATGGGCAATCAGCGCGATGCAGCCGCAGGTGATAAAGCTGTCGGCCACATTAAACACCGGGAAATTCATAAACTGTGTCTCGATCATATCCACCACATAACCCAGCCGGATCCGGTCGATCATATTGCCCAGCGCGCCGCCGTAAATGGCTGCGATGCACCACCGCTCAAAGGTGGTAAAGGGCATAGACTTTTTCCAAAACTCCCAAACGACCAAAGCCGTAAATACAATAAATATAATAGCAAACAGCCACTGCATTCCCTGAAAGGAAGAAAATGCCGCGCCGCGGTTCTGCACATAGGTCAGTCCGTAAACACCAGGAATGACCGGGACGCTGCCATAAAGCGGAATATTTGCCACCACGAGAAATTTTACGATCTGATCTGCTGCCGCGATCACTGCGGCAAACAGAGCCATCAGCAGTATTTGCATAAAAAAGCCTCCTAACGGGACTAATTAGGGTTAGTTTAGCATTTTTTGCGTCATAAGTCAAATTCCCACGGGCAAAAACCTGCCCGTGGGATCGGTGGAATTTTATAAAATCAGACCAAGCGGTACTTTTGGGCATACTCCCGGCGCATCCGGCTGTAATCGGCATCCAGCACCTTCAATTCCCGGAGATATTGGTGGGTATCAAAGCTGTGGCGTTCCAGCTCGATCACCGCAACAGCCACATTGGAGCAATGGTCGGAGATACGTTCGAAATTGTTGAGTACATCCGATAGCACGAAGCCCAGGTTGATGGAGCACTCACCGGCCTGCAGACGCTGGATGTGGCGGGTCTTGATGGCGGCAACCAGATCATCCACGCACTGCTCGATGGGCTCTGCCCGCTGGGCGATCACGGCATCGTTTTGGGTATAGGCCTGATGGGTGATCTGCAAAACTTCCTCGACGGCCTGCATAAGAACGGAAAGCTCTTCCGTTGCCTTAGCCGAAAAGTGAAGGCCCTTATCCTGCAGCTCCTGCGCCGCCTCCATCAAATTCAATGCGTGGTCACCCAGCCGTTCGAAATCGCCGATGGCGTGCAGGATCTTGGAGACCCGTATAGAGTCCTTATCCGAGAGGCGCTGGGCGGAAAGCTGCACCAAATATGTGCCCAGGATATCCTCATAGCGGTCCAGCTCGTTTTCCCAGTTACCCACCTGCTGGACCTTTGCCGGGTCATATGCCTGCAGGAGCGACATCGCGGTCAGCAGGGATGTTTGCGCCACACCGGCCATCTTCACAGCCAGCGCATCGCATTCGGCAATGGCGACGGACGGCGTAGCCATCAGACGGGCATCCAGCAAGGGAAGGTCTTCTGTTTTGGCATCCGGCAGAACACGGTTTGCCAGCTTTTCCAATTGCTTGGTAAAAGGCAAAAGCAGACCTACGGTAAATACATTGAATAAGGTGTGGACAACAGCGATGCCCACCGCGTCAATGGGCACATCCACAAAGGAAAACCGGAAGATCCGATTGCCCACAAGGTATAGCACCAAGCATGCTGCCGTACCGATCAGATTGAAGGCCACGTGGATAACGGCTACCTTTTTGGCGTTTTTACTGACACCCATACTGGAGAGCATAGCGGTAACACAGGTGCCGATGTTTTGGCCCATAATAATGGGGATCGCGGCGCCGTAGCTGATGCTTCCGGTCAGTGCCAGAGCCTGCAGGATACCCACCGAGGCAGAGGAGCTTTGGATCACGGCGGTCACCACAAGACCGACCAGTACACCCAGCAAGGGGTTTTTAAAGGCGGTGAACAGGCTGGTGAAGGCGGGGTCGTTGGCCAGAGGCTTGACTGCGCCGCTCATCAGCTTCATACCGTACATCAGGATCGCAAAGCCGATAAGAATGCTGCCAATATCCCGCTTTTTTGTGCTTTTGCTGCCCATAATGAGCAAAATACCCACAAAGGCAAACAGCAGCGAGAAGTTTTCCGGCTTCATCAGGCTCATCCAGAAATTATCCGATTCCACACCGATCAGCGTCAGGATCCATGCAGTCATCGTGGTGCCGATATTAGAGCCCATAATGACCGCAATACTTCTGCCGATGGTCATAATACCGGAGTTAACCAGACCCACCAGCATAACCGTAACCGCAGAGGAGGACTGGATGGCGGCCGTGATGGAAATACCAAGCAACAGTCCCATAAATCGGTTGGAGGTAAGCTTTTTAAGACCACCTTCCAGCTTGCCGCCTGCCATTCGCTCCAGGCCGCCGGAAAGCATATTCATACCAAACAAAAAGAAGGACAATCCGCCCAACAGCGTGATAATTGAGAAAAAATCCATTTTTATCTCCTTTATATTCTTAGACATTCTATTTTATACAATTTAAGTATATCAAAACGATAGAAAATGTAAATTGTAAATTTTTACAAAAGAAAGATACCGAATACCCCGTACTCCCTGTAAAAATAACGGGCGGGCAAAAATCGGATCGAAAGCAGTATATCCTGTTGGCGTTTGTTCAAAATAATTTCATAAGCTGCCTATTGACTTTTTTAGCACTCTCTGCTATAGTGTGCTTAGCACTCAGAGTTAACGAGTGCCAAAACATCCAAAGGAGGAACAGTATGGAGCTGACCGAACGGAAAAAGAAGGTGCTTCGCAGCGTAGTAGAGCTCTATATCCGTACCGCAGAGCCGGTAGGGTCCAAGGCGATCACGGAGCTACCGGATATGAAATACTCCTCCGCAACCATCCGCAATGAAATGGCAGATCTGACGGCTATGGGCTATTTAGAGCAGCCCCATACCAGCGCAGGCCGCGTTCCGGCCGCTGCCGGTTACCGGCTGTATGTGGATGAGCTGATGGCGGACTACCGCCTGAGTATGGATGAGACCCACTCCATCAATATGGCCATCGAAGAGAAAATGCAGCGTGTGGATAAGATGCTGGAAAAGGTGGCAAAGTTAGTAAGCCAGGCCACCGACCTGCCGGCCATTTCCGCCGCGTCCCGCCATAGCGGCGAGACGGTGCGGCGCTTTGAGCTGATCCAGGCAGGGCAGGGCAGCGTGATCTTAGTGCTGATGCTCTCCCACGAGCAGGTGGTCAATAAGCTGATTAAGCTGCCGGTTATGGTGCAGCAGAGTGATCTGCAGGTACTCACCGCGGTGCTCAATGCCACGATGACGGAGCTTCCTCCGGAAGAATTCACCGGCGAGCTGCTGGGCCGGGTGATGGACGCTGCCGGTACTGCCGGCGCGCTGGTGCCGGTCATTATGGAGTTTACATCGGAGACCCTGCGCAACCAGGGCAATACCAATATGGCCATTGCCGGTCAGATGCGGCTGCTGGGTCAGCCGGAATACCGGGATGTGGATAAAGCCCAGAAGGTGATGTCCTCCCTGGATGAGGAGGCCCTTTCCAATCTCCCCGCCATTATGCAGAACCAAAACGGCACCAAGGTGCTGGTCGGTCCGGAAAATGTTGCCCAGGAGCTGAAGGACACCTCGGTGGTTATGACGAAGTTTGACATCGGCGACGGTATGCAGGGTATGATCGGCGTGGTGGGACCCACCCGTATGGATTACGCCAAGGTTACCGCGCGGCTCTCCTATTTTGCAGAGAGCCTGTCCAAGTTGTTTGCAAAGCCGGAACAACCGGTGTTGCCGGAAGGTAAGGAAGAATAAAAAACAACGTCATTCCGAGGCTTGCCTTGCAAGCCGTGGGAATCCGTATACCAAGGAGAAAAAACGGATTGCCGCGTCGGGCGTTCGCCCTCCTCGCAATGACGAGTAAATCAGGAGGTCCAGTAAGTGGCAAAGAAGGAAAAAGAAAAGATAGAGACCCCGGTGGAAGAAACGGTAGAGGAAGTGGCAGAAGAAACCACCCCCAAGACCCCGGAAGTAAATGAGTGGGAAGAAAAGTATAACGCAGAGCACGACAGTTTCCTGCGTCTGGCAGCGGACTACGATAACTTCCGCAAGCGTACCATAAAGGAGAAAGAACAGTCCTACGGAAACGGCAAGGCCGATGCGGTGGAGAAGATCCTGCCGGTGTACGACAATTTGGAGCGTGCGCTGAATCAGCCTACAGAGGATGAAGCCTATAAGAAGGGCGTGGAGATGACCATGACCCAGCTGGTAGGCATCTTAAGCGGCCTGGGCGTGGAGATCTTCGGCAATGTGGGCGACCAATTTGACCCGAACCTGCACAATGCCGTGATGCACGTGGAGGATGAGAGTTTCGGAGAAAATACCATCTGCCAGGTGTTCCAGAAGGGCTTTAAGATCGGCGATAAAATCGTGAGATTTGCCATGGTGCAAGTAGCAAACTAACAAAAACCACGTCATTGCGAGCCTGCGTTAGCAGGCGTGGCAATCCGTATTCCTAAAAAAGAGAGACGGATTCCCACGTCGCCGCAAGCGGCTCCTCGGAATGACGGTGTATAATATGTAAACAATTTGATTTTCTATAGGAGGATTTTATTATGGGTAAGATTATTGGTATTGACTTGGGTACAACCAACTCTTGTGTTGCCGTCTTGGAAGGCGGCGAGGCAGTGGTGATCGCCAACGCTGAAGGCGGCAGAACCACGCCCTCTGTGGT
>JAZUSG010000050.1:0-5985 GCA_045606605.1 Faecousia sp. | reverse complement strand
AAATCACAATTATTATAGCGGGGTTTCCCTTTAAAATCAAGGAGTTTCTTTCAGCACCAGATCCGGCCCCAGGTCTTCTGCCATCATAGCGTGGATCCGGTTGCCCAGCTCCACTGCCGTTAGCTTCTCAAACGCCTCCGGCTGCAGCACATCCAGCAGGTGCAAATGTACATCGGTAGGCTTTAGGTGGCGAATGTTGCGGAAGGGTTTATTGGTATTTTGAATGGTGCACACCACTATGGGCGCTTTCGCCTTTTGCGCGATCTTAAAGACACCGCTGCGGAAGGGGTGGAGTAAGCCATCCATACTGGTATAGCCCTCGGGGAATACACCGATGGATACCTGATCCTCCTGGATCAGCCGGATGCAGGTGATGATGGTTTTCAGTGCTTCCCGGTCATTTTCCCGATTGATCAGCTGACACATGATCTTGTGCATCAGCTTTCCCACCAAAAACATCGTGCTGTTCTCTCGCTTGGAGATAAAGGCCAACTGACGCTTTCCGAAGTATGCAAGCAGCGTTACCGGGTCTAAATCGTTAATGTGGTTGCACACCAGCAGGAAACGGCCATGCTTGGGCAGCTTCTCCAGACCCTTGGTATGCACCCGCATCCGCAGCACCCAAATGGCGATCTGCGCTGCGGTGATGGACATAAATCTAAAATAGGTATTATCTTTTTCCTGCGGTTTTTCCATATCCACAAACAGGCAGGATATCCAAAGCACCAGGAAAAACAAGAAAATAAGTCCCACCAGGCTCGCCGCAAAGCCAACCGGCAGCAGCCACAGCCAATTAAGGGATTCAAAACCGCCTGCCCCCGCGCAGATTCCCGCAGATGCGAGCAGCGCAAGTCCCATCAGGGTATAACGGGTCATACACTCACTTCCTCTGTCTACAAACTTAAACCTATTATACTCATTTCCATCTTCATAAACAAGTATAATTTTTCCAACACGAGGGGTAGAAATCTACCGGAAAGCTTGGTATAATACCTGTATACAGTTTTCTCTCTTTTTAGGAGGCACGTTTATGAAGCAATCTTCCGGACTGGGGCTGTTCCCCGGTTTTCCGTTATTAAATGGCATACTGGGTTTTTGGCTGCGCTGCTGGCTATTTTCTGCTGTAGACAGAAAAGGTCTGCTGCCGGAAAACCACATTGCCGGAATTCTTTCTATCGTTTTGCTGGCGCTGACCCTGGTGGTGTGCCTGATCGGTGTAAAAAAGGTTGCGCCTTCGGAGTCTTACCATAGTCTGTTTCCCACCTCTGCCCTATCTGCCATCGGCACTGCCGTTGGCGCTTTGGGCATAGGCTATGCCGCAATTACAGAGCGCAGCTCTGCTCCGGTGGGTATGCTGCTGCTGATTCTGGGCATCCTCAGCTGCGGAGCGCTCCTGTTTGCCGCATTTTGCCGGTATAAGGGAACCCGTCCCGACTGCCTGCTTTACGGTTTGGTCGCCGTGTATATTATGTTGCGGACCTTGACCCTCTGTCGCCAATGGGGTTCGGAGACCCAGTTGCAAATGTACCTGTTCCAGCTGCTGGCATCTGTTTTTATGATGGTGGCCTGTTACTACCGGGCAGAGCTTACTGTCCGGCTCGGTAATTGCCAGCGGTATGTATTCTTTAGCCAGGCAGCTATCTTTTGCTGCTGCCTGTGCCTGCCGCTCCAGGACTGGCTGTTCTATCTGTCTGCCGGCCTGTGGCTGGCCACCGATTTCTGCACCCTTCCCTCTGCAAACGAATGCTAAGGAGGAATCTCTATGTTTCTACCGGAATCGGCTCTGCTTTGTTTGCAGAAATTGGGGCAGGAAGGCTTTGAAGTGTATGCGGTGGGCGGTTGTGTGCGAGACGCTTTACTGGGCAACCGCGCCCACGATTATGATCTGTGCACCAGCGCTACACCCGGGGAGATCGTCCGGATTTTTGACGGATTTACCCTGGTGCGCAGCGGAGAAAAACACGGCACGATCGGTGTGGTCGTAGACGGGCAGGTAATTGAGATCACCACCTTCCGCACGGAGGGCAACTATCAGGACGGACGGCATCCGGATTGGGTGGCCTTTGTTTCGGACCTGCAGGAGGATTTGGCTCGCCGGGATTTCACCGTCAATGCCATAGCCTACCATCCCGAAAAAGGCTACATTGACCCTTTTAAAGGCCAGAAAGATTTAAAAAACGGTGTTTTGCGTACAGTGGGCGATCCCCGGGAGCGCTTCACGGAAGATGCCCTGCGAATCCTGCGGGGCGTGCGCTTTGCGGTGCGGTTTCATCTGACCCCGGATGCGGCTACCTTACAGGCGATGAAAGCGTTGGCACCGCTGATGGATAAGCTTGCCCGGGAACGGGTGTTTGATGAGTTATGTAAACTTCTGCCTTTGGTTACCGCCCGGGATCTTTTGGATTATGCCGATATTTTGGCCCAGGCTGTACCGGTGCTGAAGCCCTGTATCGGTTTCGATCAGCGCAACCCCCATCACGCTTATGATGTGTTCGGCCATACGGCCCAGGTTGTTAACGGGACTGGAACCGACCTTGCCCTGCGGTGGGCGGCTCTGCTCCACGATTGTGGAAAGCCGGACTGCCTTTGGGTAGATGACAAGGGCATCGGCCACTTTACCGGCCACGCCCAGGTCAGCGCCCAGCTGGCGGATAAAGCGCTGCGGGAATTAAAAGCACCTACCGCCCTGCGGGAGGAGGTCTGCCTGCTGATCGATCAGCATATGTCGCCCATCGAGCCGGATAAACGGCAGCTGCGCCGCAAGATCGGCAAGTACGGACAAGAGACCCTTTCAAAAATGATCCTGCTGCAGTGCGCAGATTTCTACGGTAAGGGTGACGGTGAAGAGACTGACCAATTTAAGAATGTAAATGCGGTGTTGGAGGAAGTGCTTTCTGAGGATGCCTGTTTAACCCTCCGGGATCTGCAAATAAACGGCAGCGATTTACAGAAACTGGGCTTTGCGCCCGGCCCTGCTATGGGAGAATGTCTGAACTGGCTTTTAGAGCAGGTGCAGGATGAGCTTCTGCTCAACAAAAAAGCGGCGCTCACTGCCGCTGCCACAGATTTTCTGCATAATGCCTAAAATAAAAACCCGACCTAACGGTCGGGTTTTTCTTACTTTATGATCAGTCCTTTAAGTGGAAGGCTACCTTCAGGTCGTCGATCTCCTCTTTGGAAATATGGACGATGTTACCAATGGCCGCCGCATTGATAACAGAATGGGCGGTGGACTCCATAACCTCCAGGCGGTCAAATGCCTGCAGCAGGGTATTGCCGGTGACGATCACGCAATCGTTTTCCACCATAGCTGCCGGCGTTGCTTCTCCAAAGTACTCTGCGGTCAGTTCCGGATGGGTATAGATCTGGCCGTAAGGCATACGCTTAACATCCCGCAGCAGGATATAGCTTTCAGGAATAGTTCTGGGGTCAAACTCGGTATTGGTGACTGCAAATGCCATAGCGTGTACCGGCTGGGCCAGCAGCACGGCGCTGATCTCCGGATTGGTGCTGTAGATCTTTTCGTGCAGACCCACTGCCCGGGAGGGGATCTTGCCCATTTCCTTCATACCGGCCTTCACCCGCACCAAATCATCCTCTTCCAAATAGGCTCTGTCCATACCGAAGGGAGTGATCAGGAAGCTGCCATCGGACAGCCGGACAGAGTAGGTGCCGTGGGTAGCGGTAAACAGGCCCTGCTTATAAGAGCGGTGGATCAAGGTGATCATATCCCGCCGGGCTGCCAGTTCCTCCACAGAATGGCTGCTGGGGATAAAGTCGTCCATTTTCAGGTGAGTATTGGTCTGGGCTACCTTATAAGCTGCCTCATCCAGGATATTGGGCGTGCCGATCTTATTGGCAAGAATCTCCAGATTGGCCGCATATTCCAGGGTCTCAAACCGCTGGAAAGCAGTGAACATATCCGGCGCGCCAATACACACACCGTGGTTTTCCAGTAAAACGATATCGCAATTATTGGCAAAACACGCGCCGATGTTCTCGCCCAGCTTATCGCTGCCGGGAACGGCGTAAACTGCGATCTGCACTTCCGGGCACATTTTGCGCACAGAGGGCATCAGGTCCAAAGAAGGACTCTTGCGGATAATGGAGAAGGATACCAGGGCCGGGGGGTGTGCGTGCAGCACAGCCCGCAGATCCGGACGCATTTTATACACCGCTGCGTGGAACGGAAGTTCGGAAGAAGGTCTGTGCATACCCTGAACTGTGCCGTCCGGCTTGACACAAACGATGTCATTCCGGTTCAGCGTACCCTTATCCACACCGGCGGGGGTGATCCAAATGTTACCGTCCTCATCCATAATGGACAGGTTACCGCCGGAGGTGGTGGTCATACCCTTATCATAAATGCGCTGCATAAACATGACCAGCTGGTCAGCAGGATGAATGTAGTTAATATTCATAACTTACCTCCTGTTACTTCTTTTCATTAAGAGATTTCCGATATTTCTCGCTTTCCCAATTTTCAATAAAGTTGCGGGCCGCATCGCTCATAGCCGCCACCTGGTGGCCGGCCTTCTGCACATGCTCGTTAATGAAGAATACGGCTGTCAGAATCTCGGTCAACGCCTGTGCCTTGGGCTTACTCATACGCATCACAAGCTCGCCGGTTTTGTTGCTGGACACAGCCTGTCCCTCTTCGATGGTGTCCTGATCCTGGAAGTAAGTACCCACCAAAAATACCATCTGATCGGGATACAAGGGCTCGCACAGCAGCTGCTCCTGGGTAAATGCGCAATTTGTCAGCTTTTCTTTTAAGTAAGGTGTGGTTGCCCGGTAGATGCCGCCGGCCAGTTCTTCGATGGTGGTTGCGGGGAATACATTCTCCGCAAGGCCGAAGTAGGCTGCCAGCCGCACATTGGCATCTGCGTGGATCGCCAGACAGCTGACGGCATCGTCATCGTGTACGATAATGCCGTGATTCTGCATCATAATGACTGCAGGTACTTTGCCGGTCTCTTTTTCTACCCGGTTCATCTCATCCCGAATGGCAAAGGCAAGCTTTGCGCCGGGATCCTGGTAGTCTACCCAGCCCCAACTATAGGGAGCATCCTTCAGAGCTTCCTCTGCAATGGCTCTGCCGCCCACGGTGCAGGCTGCCAGATTCGCAAAAACACTGTGGGTGTGAAGCACATAGGTCTTCAAAATGGAGTGGAAACCAGCCTCCACGGAGGGGCGCAGCTGGGGCAGGCCTTCTACCGTCAGGATATTCTCCTTAGCGCACTGGGCGCCGGCCTTTTCACAGTCTTCAAAGTTTTCCGGCTCATTTTCTAAATAGAATTTCCGCAGGGCAGCGCCGTTTAAGAACACATAGCCGGAATCCATCTGAATGTCCTTCAGGCAAAAACCGGATGCCTTAATGGCCATCATACCGTTGGGAAGTTTGACGGATGTGTTGCCGCCGCCGCCCTGTACATAGTCTGCCCGGCTGCCGCCGATTCCGGAGAGCTTTACAAAACCCTCCATACGTTTTTTATCTGCTTCATGAAACATAACTTAACCTCTTTTGCTCAGAACTTCCTCTTCATATTTCTTAACCTGCGCAAACCACTGGCCGTCTGCAGGGGCGCCGCAGACGCGGCAGTATTCTTCCCAAACATCGCCGAAGGGCATGGTCTTGAGTTCTTCCTGCCGGACCATCAGCTCTGTCCAGTTGCCGGCATCCTGCAGATCTGTCATAACGGGGCTGCACAGCGCCATCAGCAGAGCCTTTTGGGCATTGCGGAAGCCAACTGTCCAGGCGGAAATGCGGTTAATGGATGCATCAAAGTAGTCCAGGGCGATCTTCACACGGCCGTCCAAACCGCCGCAGCGCACGATCTCCTTGCAGATCTCCTTGGTCTCATCGTCCAAAAGCACTACGTGGTCACTATCCCAACGGATGGGGCGGGTAACGTGCAGCGCGATCTCCGGGAAGAATGCCAGCAGCGCGGGGATCTTGTCGCTGACCACTTCTGTGGGATGGTA
>JAZUSG010000049.1:0-14454 GCA_045606605.1 Faecousia sp. | reverse complement strand
TAAAGCGCCATTGCCGTTTGCTGGCCAAAAACAACCGATAAGGCCGAATCTCTGTTTTTTTAAAAATGAAGTGCTATAATCAGAATGAAAGATCCATTGCAAGGAGCGTGTGTCATATGCTGGCCATTGAAACGGTAGACTTAACCAAAAAATATAAAGATGTAACGGCAGTAAACGGACTCCATTTGCAGGTAGAGCAGGGTGAACTGTTTTCACTACTGGGAGTCAACGGCGCAGGTAAAACCACCACCATCAAAATGCTGTCCTGTCTTACGAAGCCCACAAGGGGCGATGCCTTGTTAAACGGAATCAGCGTGTGCGCAGACCCGGCAGGAGTGAAATCCGTTATTGCGGTATCGCCACAGGAAACGGCAGTTGCTGCCGGATTGTCCGTTCGAGAAAATCTGGAGCTTATATGCGGCGTTTATGGGTTCTCCGGGGAGAAGCAAAACAGAAAAATCGCAGATCTGACAGAGCGCTTAGGTTTAGATGCCGTAATGAAAAAGAAAGCGGGGAAGCTATCCGGCGGTTGGCAGCGCAGATTGAGCATAGCGATGGCCTTGGTCAGTGAGCCGGAGATCCTGTTTTTGGATGAACCCACACTGGGCTTGGATGTGCTGGCCCGCAGCGATCTGTGGGATTTGATTCGGTCTCTGAAAGGAAAGGTTACCATCGTTTTGACCACCCACTATATGGAAGAAGCTGAAGTCCTTTCTGACCGTATTGCTATCATGAAAGACGGCAAGCTCCTTGTTTGCGACACCGCTGAAAAGATTAAGGAAATAGCGGGAACGGATAATTTCGAGCAAGCGTTTATTCGTATCGTTAAGGGGGTGGCAGAATGAGAATGCTGATATTTGCAAACAGAAACACAAAAGAAATATTACGGGATCCGTTGAATTTGTTCTTTGGGCTCGGTTTTCCGCTCGTTCTGATTCTATTGCTCAGTGCTATACAAGCGAATATCCCTGTAGAGCTGTTTGAAATACAGCACCTAACTCCGGGTATAACCGTTTTCGGTTTGGCATTTGTGACATTGTTTTCTGCAACCATTATCGCAAAAGACAGAGGTAGTTCATTGCTTCAGCGTTTATATACCACGCCACTTACTCCAATGGATTTCATTCTCGGTTATACGCTGCCTATTATTCCGGTTTCTGTCGCTCAATGCGCTATCTGCTATATTGCCGCAATTGTTCTCGGACTCAACATTACTGTAAATATTTTATACGCTGTCGTATTCATTATTCCCGTATCCATTCTCTACATTGCGTTAGGACTGCTTTGCGGAAGTGTATTGAATGATAAGCAGGTTGGCGGGATTTGCGGTGCGTTACTAACCAACCTTTCAGCATGGTTGTCCGGCATTTGGTTTGATCTTGATCTTGTAGGAGGTGCTTTCAAGAAGATAGCATACGCACTTCCCTTTGTTCACGCAGTAGAGATGGAACGGGCTGTACTTGCAGGAGATTTCACAGGTATTTTCCATCATATATGGTGGGTGCTCGGATATGCCGCTGTTCTGCTCATGTTAGCGGTTTTGCTGTTCCTGCGGCAGATGGGAAAGCAATAGGTGTTATTCTGTGTAAAACATAAAAATGGATAGGGGCTGTTCCACTTAGCAAGGTGAAACAGCCCCTGTTGCTTATTTAATTCCGAAGATTCCGCTGACGATTACTTCTGTCAGTGCGGTTTCTGCAGGTGTGAGTGAGATGTGGGCGATGGGAGTGTCAGGCTTGGGGTTTATCCATTCCAGGCAGTAAAGCGTACCGTCTTCGGTCTCTTTTCCGTCGGTCTCCCAGGTGGACGTGTATCCGTTGTGACGGTAGTACATCTCAGTAAACGGCGCATTATGCCGGCGGTAACGCCAGCCGATATTGCCACCATAGGTAACCGGTACGGTTTCGGTGGTGCCATCACTGTAACTGACCGTATAGTTTGCAATGACTTCCAGTTCTATCCACGGGATTCTCCGGATGTATTCTGTGGCGGTGTGTTCAAACAAAATGCTGTCAAAGCTGTCGTTAACTGCACCCAGTCCAATCTTGGTTTTTTGTGCACCGTCTCTCAGGGATGGGTACTGTTTTTCCAAAATTTGCTCCCGCAGCTTAGGGATGATGCCCCCAATCACCTTGTCATAGGAATAGCGGAGATGTTTCGAATACTGCTCCGACCACAGCATCTGACCGGTGAGCAGAAGATCGTAAAACTTTCCTTCCCGGGAAAGTGCTTCTTCGCTTGTTTCCACCCAAGTGGACAGCTGACCGCCAAATACACCTTTTTTGCGGATTCTGGTTTCATATCTGGGGAAGTGGCTGGAGTAAAGATTGCCGATGATGACATCAAATCCGTGGGAGAGGGGGAATTCTTCAATGTCAATATGAGGATATTCATACCACACAAAATCTAACAGCACGATATCCTTGGGGATATGGGGAAGTGCTTCCCAAGTTCTGTATTTTTTGATCAGATTGAAACTGTAGCGCTGGAGCATATCACCCCAAATCATAATTCGGAGTCCTTTGGGAGTAATGAAGTCGTGCAGCTTGTTTAAGTCCTCTGCCAGAATTTGGGCAGGGGTCTTTTGGCGGCACTTGGGACACAGACCCATCTGATAAACCTCGTCGTGTCCCATATGGATGAATTCTTTCGGCTGGAAAATATCGATGATATCATCGGTAATGTCAAAAATGATCTCATAGGACTTAGGGTTTGACGGACACAACGAATGGGCATAGAAATTATTGGGCGGGGTGTCAGCAAACCGGGTGTCCACGATTTGGGTGAAGTCCCGGGGCGCAACCTCGGCAATATCCGGGTGGGCAAGGGTGATGTGCTGCACGTGGCCAAGACAGGCAATTTCCGGAATCATTTCAATGCCATAGCTGCGGGCATAAGCAACCAGATCCTGCATCACTTCTTTGCGCACAAGCTTACCGCCGCCGTTAGCGGCAGGGGGGATCTGAGGCCACAGTCCGGCTTGGGCGTTTTTGATGGCAGTCAAAAATGCCTCGTTGATCTCCGGGTGAGATTTCAGTTCAAGGGCGCCGGAAACTTCTACGATGATGTGGTTATAGCCCATAGGGGAGAGTACATATTTAATAAGCCGTTTAGTAAATGCCATCTGATCTTCCGCAGGCAGCAGCAAATGGACACCCCGGAAATCGCAAAACGGCGCATCGCTGATCTGGCAGCAGACGACTTCGTTATGGGAAATCAGCTTAATAAACGACTCTACACCTTGGACAAAGCCACGTACATCACTGCCGCAGATGGTTACCCCATCTGCTGCTACGGACAGACGGTATCCGTTACTGGGGACGGCTTCCTCATAGTGAAAGTGGATTTTACCCTGCTTGGCATCACGGAGTGTAACTTCGGCTGCTTCGAAAAGCTTCTCTTTTAAAATGTCCACTGCAGATGCGGCGGTTTCGGAGTCCTTCGATACGGTGTTAAAGCAGGAAACGTCAATTGAACCTTCCGTTTTTGTGTACTGTTGGGGCGTGGGATAAAGCTGCTCACCCTCAAAATCCGCACCAAAAATCTCAATACTTTGGATATCGATATTTGTAAAATCTCCAAGGATCTCCACAACAAATTCCTGTATCGACTGCTCAGCGGATAGAGCAATTTCCTTTTCGGTAATTGCCTTGCCGGTTTCGCCGTGATAGGTGTACAGAAGCTTTTGCCGGTCTTTTGTGTATAGGCTTATGCTGTCGGGTGCAGATTTTTTGCCAAACTGCAGCACGATATTGCTTATGTAGTGCAATGCATCGGTTCTTATGTGCAGATCAATACCGGCGGTGTCCATATCCTGCCAGCTGACAAAAAGCAGAGACCTTTTCCGCTTGCGTGTTTTCTGTGGAGTGTTTCGATTTGTCTTGCGACAATCAATGCTAAAATCTTCGAATTTTCCAATATACATTCTGCAACCTCCTGTGAAAAACAAAATAACATATAATGTATACTTATTATAATAAATTATAGCATCGCTGGTTATGATTTGCAACACCTATTGTTATGACCGTGAGCGAATATAAAAGATAATTGGCTATGCACATCTAAAATTATCGATAAACAATAAAATAATTATTGACAAACGATAATTCTGTGCTATGATAATGCTATCAATAGCACTGGAGGAAAATGCTATGTGGAATAGAAAACGGTCGGTAACCCTGTCTATTACCGTGTGTTTTATCTTTGCTTTACTGGTTACGCTGGGTCTCTTTTGTGGCCCCTGGGCGGTAAAGATGTGGTTTACCCTTTACCGAGGCTGGGATGCCTATAGTACGGCGATGCATAATATGCTGATGCTGTTTTGCGCCTGTTATTATCCTTGCGCTGTATTTGCGTACGTGGCACTTTACAGCTTGATCCGTATGCTCTTTCACATCAAGCGGGATCGGATCTTTATAAAGGAGAATGTTCAGTACCTGCGCCGAATTTCCTGGTGCTGTTTTGCGGTGGCATTTGCAACAGCGCTCAGCGGTGTGCAGTATCTCCCGTTTTTTTGCGTTGCAGTGGCAGCGGCTTTTATGGGCCTTATGCTGCGGGTTATAAAAAATGTTATGGAAAACGCAGTAGAACTGAAAACAGAAAATGAACTTACCATCTGAGCGGGGGACAGGGGATGATTGAAATTGAACTGGACGTTATGCTGGCAAAGCGTAAAATGACATCTCTGGAGCTCGCGGAGAAAATCGGGATTACCCAGGCAAACCTTTCCATTCTGAAAACCGGAAAGGCAAAGGCTATCCGCTTTTCCACCTTGGAAGCGATCTGCCAGGCGCTGCAGTGTCAGCCGGGTGATATTATTAAGTACAAAGAGTAGGAGGTAAGGAATATGGATCAAAACGAGAATATGGATAATGTTCAAAATGCGCAAGAGCAAGCGTCCCAATGGCCTGCAGCGCAGCCCAGTTTCGGAAAACCGTTATTTCAACTAAATCGGCGGGATATGATCTTTGCTGCATGTGCCGTAATTTTGTGCATCTTCGGCTCAATTTTCGGTCTGTTCGGTGGTTTTGCATTGGGATACACACTTACGGCAAGCCTTTCAATGGTGCTTTTCTTTGCCTATTTTGGTGGTAAGGGTAAGCCGCGACCCTTTTCTGCTGTCTGTGGCCTTTTGGCTTTTTCCATCAGCGCGGTGTTCATCTGTACCACCAATGGCAGTGTGCGGTTTTTTGGTGTCGTGGTGGGGCTTTTATTGACCATTACCTGTTATGACGGCCTGCTGCGCGGGAGCGTTAAGGGAAACCGGGAGACGCTGGGCGTGTTCTACACCGCTGCCGGGACCATAGATAACATCGACATTTCCGTAAAGTCTATCTTCTCCGGTGGAAACGACAATAAGAAATGGATCGGTAAGATGCTGGTAGGGCTGCTTTGCGCAGTGCCGGTGCTGGTCATTGTTGTGCCGCTGCTGATCTCCTCGGATGATGCCTTCCGGGGTATGACAGAGGACCTCTTCCGGGATACACCTGCAACCCTATTCAAATCCGCTTTGGGTGTGGCATTCTCCGTTTTTGTCATTACCTACGGTTTTTCTCAGAAAACAGACCGCATATCCAAGCTGAGAAAAGGAAAAGACGGCGGCATAGAAAGCGTATACATCATTTCCTTCCTGTCAGCCATTGCGGTGTGTTATCTGCTGTATCTGTTTTCTCAGCTTGCTTATTTCTTCAGCGCTTTTAGAGGGTTTTTGCCCGACGGAGAGATCACCTATGCCCAGTATGCCCGCAAAGGCTTTTTTGAAATGTGCGCGATCGCGGTGATCAATCTGGTACTGGTGACGCTGGCTCTGGTGCTGGCAAAGAAGAGAAACGGCAAGGCGTGCTGCGCCATTAAAGGACTTGCAACTTTTATTGCAGTGTTTACGCTGATTATCATTGCCACGGCCATCTCCAAGATGGTGCTTTACATAGATGCTTACGGTATGACCGTTCTGCGGGTGACTACAAGCGCATTTATGGTGTTTTTGACCGTTGTGTTTATCAGTATAATTTTGCGGATCTATAGCACAAAAGTCAATGTAATAAAAGTATCGTTGATTGCTGCGGGCTGTGTGGTGCTGGTGCTGGGTACGGTAAATGTCAATGCTGTGTGTGCAAGATATAACTATGAAAGTTACCTGAAAACCCGAGAAGGTATTGACTTGAAAGCCATGTACGAACTGGGCGACGAGGGAATCCCCTATATTGCAGAACTGGCAGCAGGGGAGTATGAAAATGTGACTGAGGTTGCAAAAGAGTATTTAGCCAAAGCGTATCTGCGGGACTACTATGATAATCTGCGGGACTGTGAGAAAATCACGCCGGAAGATTTGAAGAAAAACGAAAAAGATAAAGACTTTGAAAGATACAGCATTCCCAAGGCTAAAGCTTATAATAGCCTATATCACTACCTGCTGGAGCATCCCCAATTTGGTGTGGAATGTAAAGGTTACAATAAAGCCGGAAACTAATGGAAAACAAAGCGTGCAAATAGTAAGGGGCCGCCATTTTGGCGGCCCTTTATTTTCTTTTTAAGCGGAAACCCGCTGTTCCAAAAAGCATACTCCAAACAATGCGGCGATAAAAACTATGACGAAAACAATAGACATTATGATTCCTCCTCAAAAATTAGTATTTACTTTTTTGTATATTCGTACTATCATTATTATAGCAGAGATATACCGGAAAGATAGAATTATAATGCATAAAAATTATATTATATCGCCAAATACCGTCATTTAATATAAGGATGTGAAGATTGTGAAGCTTAGACTTAAACCAAATCAAATGGAAGAGATCGAGGGAATGCTAAATGAATATCCTTACGCTTTTCATCATGTGAATCTTGCACAGACCGCAGTGCCTTGGCATTGGCACGAAGCGCTGGAGTTTAATTATATCACGCAGGGAACAATGCAGGTTTCCACTCCCGGCCAAACATTAACTTTTTCGAAAGGTCAAGGCTTTTTTATTAACAGCAATGTTTTGACAGCTATGGTCAATGTAGATCATTGCATTATGGAGTCCCATTTGTTTCACCCGGTGCTATTGGGTGGACATTTTAACAGTGTGTTTGAGTTAAAATATTTACACCCGGTTACGCAAAACAGGGAGATCGACCTTGTGCCGTTTTTTGGGGAGACCCAGTTACAGCAGCAATTGTTGGGCCTAATGCAAAAATTGACCCACTTGCAGCAAAAGCAAAATGTGGAATTTCAGACCAGAGGATACTTAGGAGAAATATGGTTGCTTTTGATAGAGGAACTCTCTCAAACCCGGACAGAACCGAAAGCTGCCAACACGAGAGATAAAGATCGACTGCTGACGATGATAGCGTTCATTCAGGATAATTATCAAGAGAAACTATCGCTGGACGAAATTGCAGCCTCGGCATCAGTCAGTTCGCGGGAATGCCTCCGTTGTTTTCGCAGCACGATCGGCCAAACCCCCACAGATTATTTGATTTCCTGTAGAGTAGAGGCGGCGAAGAAACTGCTGTGCAATACCAATATGTCGATTACACAAATAGCTATGGATAGTGGCTTTAATTCAGCGGCTTATTTTAGCAAAGTTTTTCGGACCTATACGGAAAAGACACCGCTGGAATACAGAAAACAGAATCAATTGAAACTATAACAGGCGTCTTTTTCGGCGATTTTAAAGGAAAATGATCGAATTTTTCGTTAATTGACAAGGGTAGATATAGTTGCTATAATCACGGCATATGTATAAATGGAATTACATAAGCGGAGGAATATATGGGTTTTGTAGAATTGTTTCTGTTGGCGGTGGGTCTTAGTATGGACGCCTTTGCGGTGTCTGTCTGTAAGGGCCTGTCAGTGAAAAAAACCAGCCTGAAAGAGAGCGCTGTTTGCGGCATTTGGTTCGGCGGTTTTCAGGCACTGATGCCGCTGGTGGGTTACTTCCTGGGCGCTATGTTTGCTAACGCCATTGAAGCCTTTGACCATTGGGTGGCTTTCGGACTGCTGGCGATCATTGGAATCAATATGCTCAAGGAAGTGTTTGAAAAGGATTGTGACTGCGATAACCATAACGCTGATTTCTCTATAAAAACAATGTTTGTGATGGCAATTGCTACCAGTATCGACGCACTGGCAGTGGGTATTTCTCTGGCTATGGCAGGAGATGTAAATATCCTGTTGGCGGTGGTGCTGATCGGTGTTACTACCTTTATCCTCTCCGGCCTGGGTGTGAAGATCGGTAACCTCTTTGGAAGCCGCTTTGAAAAGAAAGCTCAGCTGGCCGGTGGTGTGATCCTGATTCTGCTGGGCATCAAGATCCTTTTGGAGCATCTGGGAGTACTGGCATGAAAAGAACCAATAAGCGCCTGTTCCTGTGCTGTACGTTTCTTGTGCTGAACATCGTGCTCATTTGGGGCAATTCTCTGCTGCCCGGAGATATTTCCGGCGCAATCAGCGGCTGGGTGCGGGATTTGATCGCAAGGCTTTTAGGTTTACAGGATGCGGGGCAGGATGCGGGACACGGCCTGCTCAGAAAGCTTGCCCACTTTACGGAATTTGCCTGTTTGGGCGGCCTTTTGGCGTGGTTGTTTGCTATGCTGCAAAGACACAAGCTGTTATCCCTTGGTTGCGGTTTTTTAGTGGCCTGTGCAGATGAGACCATCCAAAGATTTGTTCCCGGCCGTGGACCCAGCGTTAGAGATGTGCTCATTGATACCTCCGGCGTGATAACCGGTATAGTTTTGCTGTTTGTGGGGTATACTGCAATAAAAGCAGTAAAACGAAAGACGGAGGATACCAAAACGTGAAAAAATGGATCAGCCTTCTGCTGGTGCTGTGTATCGCCCTTTCTCTTTCCGCCTGCGGCAGAAAGAAAGCAGCGTCCCTCACTGGCACGATGGAGGAGAATGTAAACCGCATTATGGAGAAAAATCCTGCAGAATTTATGGGCGGCCTTATGCCTGTGGACCTGAAGGATACCTCTGAGGAGGGCCTGTGGGCGCTGAAGAACTACACGGGTCTTACCTCGGCAGAGAAGATCACCGATGTTGCGGTCTATGAACCGATGACCGGTTCCCAGGCCTTTTCTCTGGTGCTGGTAAGAGTGGCGAATGAGAAGGATGCCAAAATGGTTGCCCAGCAGATGAAAGAAAATATCGACCCTCGTAAATGGATCTGCGCCGGTGCGGATCAGGTGATGGCAGCCGGGTATGGTGATACGGTGCTCTTCATTATGTTGGATAGTAATCTTGGCAAAACCGCGCAGTCCTATGTGGATACCTTCAAAGAGGTTTGCGGCGGAAAATTAGATTTTACGGTTTGACATAGTAGGCGTGTGAAAACACGCCTGCTTTTTTATTAAGGAGTGCAATATGGTTTTTTCCGGAATCCCATTTTTATATTACTTTTTGCCGGCGGTGATCGCCGTCTATTTCCTTACTCCCAAATCCCTTAAAAATGGGGTACTGCTCTGCTTTAGCCTGGCATTTTATGCCTGGGGTGAGCCGAAATATGTGCTGTTGATGGCGGTAACCATTGGCCTGTTTTACGGCTGTGGACTGGCGATCGAACGGGCAAAATACCAAAAATACAAGCGGTTTTGGCTGATGGTTTCTGCTGCCGTTGGCCTTGGTTTTTTGGCGGTATTTAAATATGCGGATTTCTTTATCCATAGCTTTAACGCTGCTACCGGTCTTAGTCTCCCTCTTTTGCGTTTGGCGCTGCCGGTGGGTATCAGCTTTTATACCTTCCAAAGCCTGAGCTATACGATCGATGTGTACCGGGGCGATGTACCGGCGCAGCGTAACGTCATCAGCTTCGGCGCCTATGTAACCCTGTTTCCCCAGCTGATTGCCGGCCCAATCGTCCGCTATGCAGATATTAACCGGGAACTGAATAGCCGTACCCATAGCGCGGAAATGATCTACACAGGGGCGCGACGGTTTCTGATCGGATTGGGAAAGAAAGTGCTGATTGCTGACCAATTCGCCTTGCTCATGGAACTGTTTCGCCAGTCCGGGCAGCCTTCGGTGCTGTTTTATTGGATGTTTGCGGTGGGGGTTATGCTGAGCATCTATTTTGATTTTTCCGGCTATTCCGATATGGCCATCGGACTGGGAAAGGTGTTTGGGTTCCATTTTGGTGAAAACTTTCGATATCCTTATATTTCTGCAAGCATCACGGAATTTTGGCGCCGCTGGCATATCAGCCTTGGCAGTTGGTTTCGGGACTATGTGTATATACCCCTGGGCGGCAATCGGGTAAGCCGCCTACGGTGGGTGTTCAATATTTTTGCAGTGTGGATGCTCACCGGCCTGTGGCACGGCGCAGCGTGGAATTTTGTATTGTGGGGACTTATGTTCGGTGTGCTGCTAATGGCAGAAAAATGGATTCCCGCGCTGCAGAATATGCCCCGGCTAATAAAGCATATCTATGTACTGCTGGTAGTCTGTGTAAGCTTTGTGCTTTTTCGGGGTGAGAGTCTTGCTCAAGTAGGGGAGGACTTAAAGGGAATGTTCGGCCTTTCTGAACTGCCGCTCATCACCCGGGAGACAGTATACTATTTGCGAAGCTTCGGCGTGCTGTTTGCCGCGGGGATCATAGGGGCAACACCCCTTGTAAAACGGGCAGCTCAGCGCATAGAAGGCCGCCGGTTTTCTGCGGTTTTGGAAGGGGCATTTATGATCACGCTGCTTCTGATCAGCACCGCTTATTTGGTGGACGGCTCTTTTAGCCCCTTTTTGTATTTCCGTTTTTAGGAGGTGTGTAGATGGAAAAAAAGATACGGGCAATCGGCGGGGTGGTTTTGGCGATCCTGTGGGCGACACTGTCGCTGCTGGCTTGGTTTTTGCCGGCCAGGGCTCATTCTATGTGGGAGCGCAGAGCCTTGCAGCAAAAGCCGCAGCTTACCGCAGAAGCACTACGCAGCGGCAGTTATATGGATCAGTTTGAAGACTATGCGGTAGACCAGTTTCCTCTCCGGGATGCTTTTCGCAGCGCAAAGGCGCTGTTTGCCTACGGGGTATTGCAGCAAAAGGATAATAACGGCATTTATATTGCCGACGGATACGCGGCAAAACTGGAAAAGGACCTGAATGATACGTCCGTTTCCTATGCGCTGAAGAAATTTAGCAGTATCTACACCCGTTACCTGCAGGATACGGGCAGCCGCGTCTATGTGACCGTCATACCGGACAAGGGATTGTATTTGGCGGAAGCAAACGGATATCCTGCGATGGATTATCATAAATTGTTTAGTCGGGTATCGGAGGGGATGCCCTGGGCGCAAATGATCGATATTTCTTCGGCCCTTAGTATTTCCGACTATTACCGCACCGATACCCACTGGCGGCAGGAAAAGCTTTTGGGTGTGGTAAAGCGGCTATGCAGCGCTATGGATATAATGCCGCCGGAGGAAGATGCATTTACGCCCGTAGTGGCAACAAACCGGTTTTACGGGGTCTATTACGGACAGGCGGCGCTGCCAATGCCAGCGGAAGATTTATTTATTATGCAAGGCTCCTTGCTGGATAACTGCACAGTTTACAATCACGAAACCGGGAAAACAGGACCTGTTTATGACATGGAGAAGTTATCCGGCCCCGATCCCTATGAGGTGTACCTGTCCGGTCCCCAGGCGCTGCTGACTATAGAAAATCCGGTGGCAAAAACAGACCGGGAACTGATCATCTTCCGGGATTCCTTTGGAAGCGCTCTTGCACCGCTGCTTTTGCAGGATTATAAAACCGTTACTCTGGTTGATATCCGATATGTCAGCTCTGCAACACTGCATAAATATCTGACTTTTCACGGACAGGATGTGCTCTTTGCCTACAGTACACTCATCATAAACAGCAGCCACAGTTTAAAATAGTAAGTGAATTTTCTCTTGAAAAAAAACGGGAATATGGTATGATATAATAGTAAAGTATCGTTTACGACCGAACATTTATGTCTCGAATAAACAACACGATCAATATCTGAGGCAATAGGAGCATTTTTATGGATAGTAATGAAATGGAAAACAGAGCAAAGCCTAAGAAGCAATCTCCCTTTGCAGATTCTTATTATGAATCTGCTTACATAGAGCCGGAAGTAGAGGAAACCCAGTGGGTAGAGCCGCCCAAACCCGAAAAGAAGAAGGGCCGTGCTTTGCGAGTGCTGCTGGTGATCGTTATGCTGCTTGGTGTCAGTGTGGCAACAGCGGCGCTGGTAGACAGCGCCTGGTCTGCTCGTTTTGAGCAGATGGAAGCGGTAATGGAAGAGCGGTTTGATGCTTTAAAGCAGCTCTATACAGAAAGCCAAAATCAAAGACCCAGCACCCAGGCTCCGGATAAAGGCCCTATGACTCCGGGTGAGGTGTATGCCAAGAACGTACAGGCTGTGGTTGCCATTACTACACGGCACGAGAGCAATGGCGGCTATGCGGAAGGCTCCGGTTCCGGTTTTATTATTTCCGCGGACGGTTATATCGTTACCAATTACCATGTGATTGATGATGCTGTGCAGGTGGCGGTTACCCTTCATAACGATGAGACTGTCAGTGCAAAGATCGTTGGTTATGAGTCCTCCAATGACATTGCACTGCTGAAGATCGCAAAGGATGATCTGCCTTATGTTACTATGGGCAGCAGTGATCAGCTGGTAGTGGGCGATCAGGTGGCGGCTATCGGAAATCCTTTGGGTGAGCTGACCTCCACCTTGACTGTAGGCTATATCAGCGCAAAAGACCGAATCGTTGATACCGACGGCACTGTGATCAATATGCTGCAAACCGATGCCGCCATCAATGCCGGTAACTCCGGTGGCCCTCTTTTCAATATGAAGGGCGAAGTGATCGGTGTGATCACCGCAAAGTACTCCGGAAGCAGCAACTCCGGCGCATCCATCGAAGGCCTTGGTTTTGCCATTCCTACCGATGATATTGCCGGCATTCTTTCCGATTTGAAGGAATACGGTTACGTAACCGGCGCATACTTAGGTGTGTATGTGCGGGATGTGGATGCCTCTGCCCAGTCCTATGGCCTGCCTGCCGGCGCGTATGTGGAAGAACCCATGCCCGGTTATGCGGCAGAAAAGGGCGGCATCAAGGCCGGAGATATCATTGTGAACCTGGGCGGCTTTGATGTGGATTCCGTTACCACCCTGACCCGTGCTCTGCGCCGCTTTGATGCGGGAGAGACCATTACTGTAACGGTCTACCGGGCCGGCAGAAACGAGTATTTGTCCGTTACGCTGGGTGAAAAGCCGGTGCAGTCTCAGCAGTCCCCTCAGACCCCTCAACAGCCTCAGAATAATAACCCTGCCCAAGGAAATGATGATATCTTCGATTGGTTCGATGACTTCTTCGGATCGTTTTTTGGTTAAAAAATTCATGTTAAGCCTACAATGCGCGGCTTGACAGGAGGAATCGTTTTGGAAAAAGGAAAAGCTTCGGTAAAATTGAAGCGGACGCTGCTGATCACCATTAGTGTGATCTTAGCGCTTGTATTGATTTTGGTTATTGTAGGCGTTGCTTATGCGGAAAGCCTGCTGAATCTCATCAATAAGAATCCCGACGACAGCACTATCTCCCAGGAAGAATATCAGGATTATATAAATCAGACAGAAGAGAGTGATCCGGATTTTACCGGCCCGACTCTGGATCCGGGCGATGTGGAATGGGATCAAAATGATGAAGCGATCACAAAACAAGAGCATATTATCAATATCCTGCTCATCGGTCAGGACCGCCGTCCTGGTCAGGGACGGCAGCGGTCGGATGTGATGCTGCTTTGCACAGTGAATACAAAAACGAAGGAACTGACAATGACATCCTTCCTGCGGGACCTGTATGTACCGATCCCCGGCTATGATGATAACCGCTTGAATGCCTGCTACGCGTTTGCGGGAATGAAGCTTCTGAATAAATGTTTAGAAAATAATTTCGGTGTTTCCATAGATGGCAATCTGGAAGTGGACTTTGACGGCTTTGCCCAGATTATTGACCTGATGGGCGGCGTGGATATGTATTTGACCCAGGCGGAAGCAAATTTCTTAATTAAATACGGATGTTATGCAACAGCAGGAATGAATCATATGGACGGTAAGACGACACTGATGTACACCAGAAACCGTTATGTGGGCAACGGCGACTTCTCCCGGACAGAACGGCAGAGAAAGGTGATGACCGCGCTGATCGAAAAGAGTAAGGGAATGAGTCTGTCCCAGATAAAGGAACTGGTGGAAACTATGCTGCCGATGATTACCACGGATCTTTCCAACAAGGAAATTATGGCCTATATGTTGGAGATCCTGCCGCTGATGGGTGAGCTGAAGATCAAAACCCAAACCATTCCTGCAGAAGGCACATACAAATACGCAAGTATCCGCGGTATGAGCGTTTTGGTGCCGGACCTGGCAGCAAACAGAGAAATATTAAAGAACCTGAAGGGTGAAAGTGAATAAAAGAGAAAGCAGATATCCCACCGGGATAT
>JAZUSG010000048.1:0-24977 GCA_045606605.1 Faecousia sp. | reverse complement strand
CAGCAGGTGACCGATCTGCTGGAAAACGGCAAGATCGAGACCACCTTCTACCGCGCTAAGGAAGTCCAGCCCGTTGTTGAAAAGATGATTACTCTGGGCAAGAAGGCCGGTCTGGCCAACTACCGCAGAGCTCTGGCTTTCATCACCAAGGAAGATGTGGCTAAGAAGTTGTTTGACGAAGTTGCTCCCAAGTATGCTGACCGCAACGGCGGCTACACCCGAGTAACCCGTATCGGTGCACGCCGCGGCGCCGCTGCTGAAATGGCAGTGATCGAGCTGGTTTAATCCGGTCAATAGCAAATAAAAGAGCGTATCGCAAATGCGATACGCTCTTTTTATTTTATGTAGCGTTATTTAATATCGATACCACCGAACATACAGAAGCTGTTAATGGTAATAGTGGGGGCATCGGACTTAGCCAAGGTCTTGTTATCTGTGCCGCCGAAAATGCTGACGGAACTGACATCCACATTCACATTGCTGGGAACCAGAATGTCGACACCACCAAAAATGCAGACTACATCAATGGTGCAGTCGTTTTCGATAATGGTATTTTTCAGGTTGCATTCGATACCGCCAAATACGGTCACCAACTCAGCGCCTTCAAATACCTGATTGTCCCAGCTGCAGTCCCGACCGGAGAAAACGGCAACAACAGAATTCGGTTTGCGACCGTTCTTTACCAAAACAGTCAAGGTTTCCGTCTTTTTGCCGAAAAGGGCCATCAGCACAAGTTTTGCGCCAAAGAGGACAAGCAGAACCGGCAGAAGAAGCTTCCAAAGCATAGAGAAATCCAAAATGTCCCGGGCGCAGAGCAGAAGGAACACACCGAACAGAAGACCAAGAAGGTTGTTAAACTTATCTTTTTCCGTGAATATACCTACCGTACAGGGAACAATGAGGAATAGAGCCCACCAACCGTCAAAGAAGATCTCAATATTGGTGATGCCCAATGCGTTAAGCGCAAGCAACACACCGACGGCAGCTAAAATGAAACCCAGAATCACACGACCAACTTTTTTCATAGAATCCCTTCTTTCTTATAATTATCTATTTACATTATAGCATATTCAGAAAAAAAGTAAAGGGAAGTCATAGGTATACCCCACCGCTGGATGTTTCCAACGGCGGGGCTGCATTATGGGGCTTATTTGGTGTTAGTGGCCCTTTCCATCATTGTGCAAAAAATAATGTTGTTTTCAAGGTCTATGACCATATGGAAAATGGACGAGTCAGATCGGCCGTTTTAAGAAAGCCGCCTGCAGGGATTCCTGCAGGCGACTATGGGGTTGGAGGATTACTGGATTTGTGCACCGCCCCATTCCACCACAGTAAAACCGGTGCGATTTGGCGCGGTCAATTCCTGTGTAGGAAGGCTTACAGGGGTGTCAGAGGGTCGCCACGCCATAAAGACCCGGATCAGGGTATCCGGTGCGGGGGTAATCGCAAGAGGCGCGGCGTTGGTGTAAGCATCGGTTTGGAAGGAGATGATGTTATAGGGGTTTTGTTCCATCAGCGGCAGCCAGTAGACGATAAACTCGTTGGCTTCCCGGCGGGTAAGACCCAGGTCTTTAAGCGCGTTTTCCAAAAATGCGGCGGTCTCTGCGCCTTTTACACAGAAACCCTTATCCATATCATATTGGGTGTCTAAGAGACCCTCCCAGTAGAGGTAATTGTAGGTTTGACCATCTGCATCGGTGAGTGTTCCGTCAGGCGCAGCAGTAACAGACCAGCCGTTTTGATAGGCAGGATAGGTGCAGGTAAGCTTGCCCTTTATGGGCAGCAGAACGGATATATCCATCACGTCCTCTGGGTAGAGATAGATCACGGGCTTGTATGCGGCCTCCGGGTCCGGTTGCCAGTTGCTGGCTTCAACAGAAGAGAAATCTACTTCCACCCGGTTCGTCGCGCGATCATAGAAGATGTTTGTGTAGGTAGCCGTGATTTGATCTCCGACGCACCAGTCTTCAGACAATGTGCCGTTGAGTTTGATTTCATAGGGCATTGGGATTACTGTTTGCGCAAAGAAGCAGTTTTTGTAGATCTTCGTAATCTTAATATGGTCAAAAATGTCTTGGTCGTATGTTTCTGCGGTGGATTTATCCAGCCATATTTCGGTATAGTCCATTTGCCGCAGGTCATTGACCGGCTGCCAGCTTATGGCGCGAATCTGTGCCGGATAGGATTCCATAATCCCACCGGTGTAGGTGATTTTTACGACGGTTCCCAATTCAGCGCCGATATCCGCAAGATCCTTCGTGCCGAAGGAGATTCGGTCCGCGGTTTGTAGCGCACCTTCTTGGGGAAGGGGCTCGACTACCACGTTTGTGTCGCTGATTTCAACGATCGTTGCGGTTAAGGCATGTTCTACAGTCTCACATTCTTTGGCAAAGAGTTCGTCCAGGGATTTATTACGGTCAGCGCCAAAGTAGAACTTGATTTCTGAGAAGACACCGTCGGCGGTGATCCGATTCCAGTCCACCAACCGGTAGGTGAGGGAGATGTAATCCCGGGTGCCCCCATCCTCGGCGATGCCGTGGGGGATGGGGATGAACAGCACAAACAACCACAGGATTACCAACAGGGGTATCCAAAAATGTTTTTTCATTATCTTTCTCCTACAAGTTAACCGCCAATTTCCATCATCGTACCAATGAAGAAAGGAATGTTGTTTTCACAGTCTATGAGCATATAGACAAAGGGGCGGTTTAGATAGATCTCTTTCGTTTCCAGGGGAGCGGCGTTCCGGGGCGCCATGAGCACGGCGGTGGCAGCGCCTCCTTGCGTACCCTTTTCACTCACGCTGAGGAAAGATTGGTGCTGCACCCGCTTAATGTAGAGATTTTCACCGTTATAGGTGGCAAGGTCGCCAAAATCTGCCTGGAAGGGGTGGAAGGCCTGAGGCATTCCCATAGCCATTAAAATATCGGACATTTCTACGCTGTAGTTGGCCTCAAATTTGGGAAGCGCGGTGTGCACTGCAGTGTAATGAGGCTCGTTCAGAAGCGCAGTTAGCTTTTCCCCGGTCAAGCCGGAAACATAGGAGGAGATGCTGACCCCCTCATTGGGAAGCAGTGCCAAAAAGCCATATTTTCCTCCTTGATAGGGTTTCATAAAGCCGACAGCCTGGTCGTCCTGATAATAGACACCCTCTGAGCCGTATAGGAAGTCAGCGTTTTGGGTTACCCCGTCTTCTTTTGTAAACACACCGGTACGCACCTGGTTTTTGGTGTAGGGATCATCCCACTGGGCCTGGAAGGCCAAAGCATTTACCAGACACATTACCGCGTCTTCCGGGAGATCCTCTAAGAGCGCCGGGATTGCGCCGTCAGTCTTGTTTTTTACCCAGGTATTGATATCCTGTAGGGTGGTCTTATCAAAAGGCGCTTTGTACATAGATGCGCCGTGATAGTCGGCATTTGTTTGTAAGAACTCGTCTTTTACAGAAAGGGATGGGTCATCTTTCAGCCAAATAGAGTTGGCAAGGTTCAATTGGACAGATTCTGTTTGGAAAAGCTGCTGCCCATAGGTGTAAAGATAGGCATTTAAGGTGTCGGCATCCAAGCCTAAAACAGCTTCTATTTGACTGCGGGTCTCACCTCTTGCACCGTTTGCGGTCATAGAAAGGGCGCTTAGTACAGAAAGCGGGGAGATCAGGGTGTTTTCACCGGTTTTTTCACAGGCGTGAAACAGAGACAGAGCAAAATCTGCCACTTTGGGATTTAGGCTCTCCATATCGGTGCGCAGATCTAACCGGTTGGGGGTAATGCCTACCATAAGGTCCTCTGCACTTACTTGCATAGCGCAGCCGGACATATTTATCATAGCTGCACCCGCTAAGATCAGGCAGATGAGTGTGTAAGCTATAGTGGATTTTTTCATATTATCGACTCCCTTGTGAAAGGATCAGATTTATATTTGTATCATTTTCCAGCTGAACACCCGCTGCCGGCTCAATGAACAGATGCCACTGGGCCATATCGCAATCCCCAGCCTCCGGAATGAGGGAGGTGATGCGGATATTCAGCATACCGGTGTCATCCTTTACGACGCTGCTGACCTGGTGGCGGTTAGAACCGCTGGGTTCTTGCAAAAGCACCAATACCAAAATGCGGTTTTCAAAATAGGCATCATCATACCGGTCGCAAGCGTCCAAAAAGCCGATGGTGTAGTCAGCTCCGTAATTTTCCCGGCGCGCTAAGGAATAGGTGTCCTTCTGCGCCTCGTAATAGGCCATCAGCTCCAGCCGGGAGCGGATTACCACGGTTTTGGGGTAGGTGGTGTCGTATGGTCCGGGGGTGCGGATGTATTGTGTGCCTACTCCATAGGTATCAATGGGAAGTTGTTGCGGGAGTTGAAAATGGGCCTCTTCCCGGGATAGCAGCGCATCGATGGACATTAGATTCAGGGGGAAGGGGTAGATTTTCAGCGCCTGGTATCTGCCGCCGTCGTGCAGATGATTCCAGCGCACCAGCTTGTAGGTCAGTGCCGTATAGGTCCGGGTGCCGCCATCCTTCAAAACGCCTGTGGGAATGGGGATAATCAGCAACAGTAAAATGGCGATCGCGCCAAGGAACAGACGTTTTTTCCGCATAAATGGGTCTCCTTTCTCCCGTCAGTCGGGAAGCTGCAGGGCATCCATTAAATCTTTTCGTTGCGAATCGGTTAGCGTAGTGGTTTCACCGGAATTTGTTTGGGTCAGCGTAGACCCAGAGAGGGTATAGACGGTTTGGTCGCCCAGTTTGGTGATAAAGGTGATGGTGTACTGGGGAGCAGTGCCCATATCCCCGGGAGCGACATCGTCTCCGGAAGGAACAGAATTTCCGGCTCCGGATTCGGGAGGGGTTATGGTCGCAGACACGATGGCTGCGTGCATTGTATCCACAGTCTGCTTTTCTGTAATAGTCTTGCTGCCGGCCGGAGATTGAATCTGCACCTGCACATAGAGAGAGCGGCTGAGATCACCGTTATTTTTATCAGCACTATCACCGGTTACACCGTCAGAATTTCCGATAATCGCTTCCGGCTGCGCATTGCTGGGCGCGTTTTTCTGCTGCAGTTCCGGCAAAAACCCTGTAGTGAATAGGATTGCGCAAAGGGCCACAGGGGTAACACATAGCAAGATCCGTTTTTGGGTCTGTTTGCGTTTTTTGATTCGTTCTTCACTGCGGCGGAAAACCTCCGCAGTATATTCTTGTATAAGTCTCATAGTAATTGCTCACCATCCTTTCCCAGAATGGCACGAAGTTCCTTTTTTCCACGATATAATAGATTGTCGATCTGTTTGCGGCTTTTTTTCATAACCCTGGCGGCTTCGTCATAGGTCATTTCTTCAAAATAGATCAGATGTATGACCACACGCATATCTTCCGGCAGCTGCCCAATGGCTGCGCTGAGGGTGCGTTTACGCGCATCCGCCAGTACAAATTCAGACAGTTCCTTCTCATCCGCCAGCCGGTCCGCATCGGAAAGGTCCACAAATTGCAACACCTTTCGGTGCCGCAGGTAGTCCAAAGCGCGGCTGCGGCCCAGCATATACACATAGGTTTTCAGGCTTACCTTAAAGTTATACCGATGGGGATGTACGATGAGATCGGAAAAAGCATCCATAGCAAGATCTTCTGCCGCGTGCATATCATGCACATAACCGTTTATGAAAAAAACAAGGCCGCGAAACAGCGCTTCCATAATTTCGTGAAAGGCGCTTTCGTCTCCATTTAGAAAACGGCGGTAGCTACTGGCACCGTTATCCATATATGTTTCCTCCCGGTTTTGTGAAGGCGCATAAAGCGTCTTCACTTGTTATACGAATGAAGGGGTTAGGATTCCTTATAAAAAATATAACATAAAAATTTTTAGGGCACAATTTATTTTTAGACAAGAAAACGCTTCCGGAAACAAAAGTTTCCGGAAGCGTAGAAATCGTTTACTGCGCAGCCTGCTTTTGCCGGATGGGCAGATGGCGGTTTTGCAGGAAGTAAATCAGCAGGAAGAGGAGATAGGCGCCTAAGCATACGGCAAATATGTAGATGGGGGTATTGATATACCAGCCGAACCACTGGGAGAACTGCTTAAATACGATGATGGGGGATTCACCGGGACCTACAAAGAACATATTCATATGCTCACCCAATCCGTACTGCACAAAGCAGTTCAGGCCAAAAGCAATGCCGCACAGGGCGATAAAGGTCCAGGTTGCGCCGGTATAGTCGGACTTTTGGTTGCCGCCCCGCTTGGAGAAGCACAGGAACAGACCGATGAATACCAGCATCATATGCCACACCAGAGCGTGGATGGTCAAAAACCAGTGGTCCAGCAGCAGACCGGAGGGTTCTGTAAAGGCAATGGCGCCACCCAAAAGATTATAGAGCACCATAAAGCTGAACATTCCCCGCTGCAGCTTTCCTGGCTTCAGCCAGGGGGTGATCAGGCACAGATAAATGGGAATGCTGCACAGCTGGAAGGGAAAATCGCCCCAGGAATAGCGGTTATCCATAATGGCAAAGTAATAAAACAGCTGCTTCATAATTTCCGAGACAGATAAAACCAAACCGATGGAAAACAGCATCCATTTGGCCGCCCGGTCGCTGATATTACGCAATTTCCAGGCAACAAATCCGCACAGGGCAAAGCCGATCAGGGTGTAGAGAATGTGGAACAATCCGTAGGAGGGGGGAGGCTCCATAGACCAAGCGATTGACTCAAAAAAGGCATCTATTGCTGCGATCATAACGATAATTCTCCTTATCTCTTTTTCGTAGGAAGTGTGCAATTAGTCGTTGGTTAGATTTCCGTCGCCGCCCACAGGGATCGCGTCCCCAAGGAAGGTGGGTTTGGGTTTGTAGATCGATGTAAGAAAATCTTTGTTGCGGGCAAGGATCTCTCGCACATCCCTCATAAACTGACCGGAATAATTGCGGGGATTGGAGCTGACACCGTATGCTTCCAGCCCTAGGGCGTTGGCGATGTACAGTGCCCGATGTAAATGGTACTTCTGGGTTACGATGATGATCTTCTTTGCCTCAAAGATATCCCGAGTCCGGTACACACTCTCATAGGTGGAAAAGCCTGCGTGATCCATAAACACATCTGCGGAGGGAACTCCTGCGTCCAGGGCGAACTGTTTCATAGCGCTGACTTCATCGTAACGGACTTGGCCGTGGTCGCCGCTCATCAAAAGTTTCGGAGCAGCGCCTGCATCGTAGAGATCAACACTTTGCTGCAAACGGTCGTGGAGCATAGCGCTGGGCTGGCCGTTTGGGTGCACATAGCAGCCCAGCACCAAAATACAATCCACATCGGAAAGGGCTGCGGCAGCATCTGCACTTAAAATTTGCTTTTTTGTGGAGTTTACCACATAGGCGTTAATGCTCAGCGCAAAAACTGCGCCCAAAAGGCCCAGGCCGATCATAAAGATGACTGCGCGTTTTATAAATGTTCGGAGCGTTTTGGTGGGCATAAATGCACCTCCTTTTCGAAACGGTTAAGTCCATTATAGCATAGCTTTTGAAAAATACAACAATTTCATATGGAAGTAACGGTTGGCGTTGCCCCCTGCGTTCTTATCAGGCACGGATATGGTTTGCATCGGAACTTACGGAGGGAAGGAACAAAACCTTTTGACGGCTTTTAAATTTTGCGGATGATTTTTCGAAAAAACAAGTGTAAAAGTTCCAATATGTTTTAAAAAACAAGAAAAAACAGCAGAAACAAAAGCAGGAAATGGAAAATCTTGTTTTATAAGGTTGGGAAAATCGCGGGAAGACTTTTTCGAAAATCTGTGGTACAATCATAAAGCCAAAAGTGGATACGGGCGAGCGAAGCACCGAACTGTCAGGGTTCGGTGCTTCGCTTTTTATCGGAAAGGAGGAGATGCTAGGGAGGTTATGAGAGGAAAGAAGATATCCCCCGAACGGGTGATGCAGGAGCTGGCGGCCATCGGTTTTGCCCGGGCACCGGATTACCTGGAGCTGCAGGACGGTCAGCTGCACCTGAAAGAAAACCTGAAGCCTATGCAGCGGGCGGCCATCGCATCCATAGAACGCTCCACCACCGGAATCAAGGTGAAGTTCTATGACAAGATGAAGGCCCTGGAGCTGTTAGGGAAGCATTACGGTTTGTTCGAGGGAAAGGACACCTACGAGAAGAGAGAGGAGAATAATCTACTGGAGGCAATTTTACAGGCGACGGGGCGGGAGGTGGACTTTTTTGATGTATCAGAGCTTCAGCAAGCGGCAGCTGCTGGCGATGACCTGGTGGAACAGACCGAAGCTGCAGGCATTTGAGGGCATCATCTGCGACGGGGCGATCCGCTCCGGAAAAACCGTTAGTATGGTAACCGGCTTTTTCCTTTGGAGTATGACCAATTTCACCGGCTGCTGCTTTGGTCTGTGCGGCAGAACCATCGGCGCCCTGCGCAGGAACATTGTCAGTAACCTGCAGGCGTGGCTGGGGGATGTGGTAACCGTCCGGGAAAACCGCAGCGAAAACAAGCTGACGGTAACAAACCCTGACGGCCGGCAAAACACCTATTACCTCTTTGGGGGACAGGATGAATCCGCGTACAAGCTGATTCAGGGTATTACCTTAGCCGGTGTACTGCTGGATGAGACGGCACTGATGCCCCGCTCTTTCGTGGAGCAAGCCTGCGCCCGATGCTCGGTGGCGGGTTCAAAGCTATGGTTTAACTGCAACCCGGAAGGTCCGGAGCATTGGTTCTTTAAGGACTTTATTCGGAAAGCAAAGAGCAAGAAATTGCTGTACCTGCACTTTACGATGGAGGACAATCCGGGTCTTGACGGGACCATCCGGAAACGCTACGAGGCGATGTACACCGGCGCATTCTACCGGCGGTATGTGCTAGGGCAGTGGTGTATGGCGGAGGGCCTTGTGTATGATTTTTTGCCGGAAAGACACATTACACAGGACATTCCCAAAGCCGGGCGCTACTTCATCTCCGTGGACTACGGAACGCAAAACCCCTTCTCTGCTGGTCTTTGGTGCGTGGGGGAAGGGCGCGCCGTGCGGCTGCGGGAGTTTTACTACAGTGGTCGGGATCGTGGGAAAATGCTTACCGATGAGGAGTATCACCAAAAGCTTGTGGAGCTTGCCGGGGATTTGCCGGTTGAAATGGTGGTAGTAGACCCGTCGGCGGCATCTTTTGTGGCCACCATCCGCAGCCACGGGGTGTTTTCTGTGCGAAAAGCCAAAAATGAGGTACTTCCCGGCATCCGGTTGGTAGCGGATTTGCTCCGGGAGGGTTGCCTGCAGGTAACACGTGCGTGCAAGGATAGCATCCGGGAATTTTCCCTGTACCGATGGGAGGAGAATGCCGCGTCCGATCAGGTATGCAAGGAAAATGACCACGCTATGGATGATATCCGCTATTTCTGCGCCACGATTCTGCGGAGAAACCGGGAAATTCGAAGAAAATAGGAGGATCACAAAATGAAACGGTGGTTGCAAAACCGCTTTTTGCCTATGTGGGCAAAGGAAACTGTGCTGCGGGATAATCGTTTCCTGCAGCGGGAAAATACCCAGCTGCAGCAGAAGATCCGGCAGCTGGAAGCTTACATTGACGGATTGCATAGGGGGCTGCGGGCCGTAAACCGTAGCTGCACTGCCATCCGGAAAGGAGAACAATGAGTATCTATCAGTATGAACAGGCGTTTGGCGCCTGGGATAAGACCAGCGCCCCTATGCGGCGGGCCATTGACCGATGGTTCCAGATGTATTATGACGGAACGGCCACAGACAAGACAGACCCCTGTCAGCGGATTCCTTACACGGTAGTCAACAAGCTGGTCAAAGCCGTATTTGGAGAATATAAAGCCACCGCCGAAACCCCTTTCGGCAGTCAGTTGCTGGCAGATTTGGATGCCGTTAAGCAAACGGCAATGCAGCTGGCGCTGGTTGGCGGTATCAGCTATTTAAAACCCTGTCCCATCGGGACGGGGTTTTCTTTTACCCTGATTCCCAGAAATCGGGTACTGATCTTTGGCAGAGACAGCGCTGGACGGCCCATCGATATGGGTTTTACCGCAAAGAGTGTGCGGGGAAACGATTACTACACCCTGCTGGAGCGGCGGAGTGTGGACGAAAATGGCTATCTGACCATCCGCAACCGACTCTTCCGCAGCCGGGACGGACGCAGCCTGGGCACAGAAGTGCCTCTGAAAAATGTACCGGAGTATAGCGCGCTGGCGGAAACGTACTGCTTCCCCAAGCCGGTGGGTTCTTTAGGCTTGGTGGAGATGAAGCTGCCTATTTTAAACTGTGTGGACGGCTCTTTTGATGGTGTTGCGGTATACGCGGCGGCAGAGGGACTCATCCGCAACATTGACCGGAACGAGGCTCAGTTAAACGGTGAGTTTGACCGGGGTGAGAGCCGGATCATCGCATCCAGCGATATGCTGCGCAAGGATATGGGGCTTACCGATCATCTGTTTGTGGGATTGGATGAAGACCCGGAGCGCGTGGGTTTGACGGTGTTCTCGCCCCAGCTGCGGGAAAAGTCCTACCTTGCCAGAAAGCAGGAGTACTTAAGAAATGTGGAAAGCATTTTGGGCCTGAAGCGGGGTATGCTGTCCGATTCCAATATGGAGGATCGCACCGCCACGGAGATCACGGCCAGCGCCGCGGAATTTTCTTTGACGGTGATGGAGCTGCAAATGATGTGGCAGAAAGCTGTGGAAGATGCGATTGCGCTGTGCCGGGTGCTGGGTGAAGCGTATGGTTTTGGCTGCTTTGAGCCGGGACGAGTCGCCATCGATTGGGGCAACGGCAATCTTTATGACCAGGAAAAGACCTGGGCGGATTATATGCAGATGGTGGAAAAGGGTCTGATCCGGCCGGAGGTGGCGCTGGCTTGGCGATTCGGTATGGAAGGTGCGGATGAAGAGACGATCCGTAAGAAATGGATGCCTGCTTAAGATGATAAAAGCAAATATCTTGCTTTTTCATAAAGGCCGTGGCTGGCATAAAAAAGCCAAACGTTTGGGATGCGACCCCGTAAAAAGCGTAATACGAAAGGAGATTGTATGAAACGAGAATTTTTGCAAGGCTTACTGGTGGGGGATATGCCCCTCAGCAAAGAGGTGATCGATGCCATTATGGCGGAAAACGGACGGGATATTGAAAGTATTAAGGCCCGTTACAGCGACTATGAGGCGCTAAAAGAGCAGCTTGCCCGGCAGGAAGGCGCAGAAGAAGCGCTGCAAATGGCAAGGACTTGGGAAGAAAAGTACAACCAGGTAGTGGATGCCCACCGAAAAGAAATGGAAGAAACGGTGTTTGGTCACAACCTGGAAAAGGCGATCTTCGCAGCCCGGGGCCGGAATGCCAAGGCGATCACCGCTCTTTTGGATGTGGATACCCTTAAGTCCTGCGAAAATCAGCAGACCGCTTTGGAAGAGGCGCTGCAGAGCCTGAAACAGGAATGCGGATACCTGTTCCAAACGGAAGTCCCGCCCCCTTATGCAAGGGGAACCGGCGCAGCAGTGCCGGAAACACACAAAAGTCCTGCAAGCCTTGCAGGCGCACTATTAGAAAAATTTGAAAGGAAGTAAAAAATTATGGCAATTACACTGGCAGAAGCAAAGATCGGCATGGCCGACAAGGTAGATCAGCAGATCGTAGATATGTTCCGTCGCAGCAGCTTGCTGTTGGATCAGATGGTGTTCGATAACGTCATCTCTCCCGGCAGCGGCGGCAGCACCCTGACTTATGGCTACATTCAGCTGAAGTCCCCCTCCACCGCATCCGTGCGTACGGTTGGCGGTGAGTACACCCCCGGCGAAGCCAAGAAAGAAAAGAAGACTGCAAACGCCATCATTATGGGCGGCGCATTCCAGATGGACCGGGTGATCCAGAACACCGCCGGCGCAGCCGACGAAATGGCATTCCAGGCAGAGCAGAAGATCAAGGCAACCGCAAACTATTTCCACAACCTGGTCATTAATGGCGCCGGCGATGCAGCCGGTGATGGTTATGTTGGCGGCACCTTTGACGGCCTGAAGAAGCTGCTTGCCGGCACTGCCAACGAGATCACCAGCCAGGTGAGTCTGAAGACCTCCGATGAGCTGGATACCAACTACAACGCATTTTTGGATGAGATGGATAGCTTTATCAGCACCCTGGACGGCACCCCCTCTATGCTGCTGATGAACCGGGCGATGCTGGTGAAGCTCCGTTCCATCGCCCGCCGCGCCGGTTATTACGAGCGCAGCCAGGATGATTTCGGTCGCACCGTGGAGACCTATGCCGGTGTACCGATGGTGGATATGGGCAAGTTCTATAACGGCGAGACCATCGAAGACGTGGTATCTACCGAGGGCGGTAAGACCGCAATCTACGCGGTATCCCTGGGCCTGGATGGCTTCCACGGTATTTCTCCTATGGGCGACGGTGTCATTCAGTCCTATCTGCCCGACCTGAACACTCCCGGCGCAGTCAAGACCGGTGAGGTGGAACTGGTGGCTGGCGTGGTCCTGAAGAACACCCTGAAGGCAGCCGTACTGAAGGATATCGCCATCGCAGAATGAGTTCGGAGGCACTGCCTATGGTAAGTTATGAGTTTTATGTAAACCAATACTTGGGCAGCGCCATACCGGAGAAAGCCTTTTCTGGCGTGGCGGCCCAAGCGGCGCAGGTGCTTGGCAAATGGAAGCAAACCTACCGGGTGGAGTCTTCCGGTCAGGAGGCGGAGTCTATGGCCATATGCGCTATGGCGGAGAGTCTGTGGCAGAACCGGAACAAGGGGATCACCTCCGCCAATATCGGCAGCGTATCTGTGCGGTATGAAACCGACAGAAATGTCCTGCGCAGAGAGCTGTACGACAAGGCGTGCATCTATCTGGATATCTACCGGGGGGTGGGATAATGCCGAAAGGATATGACCGGCCCGGCCAAACTGAGGCGGCGCTGGAGAAATTGAGGGCGTGGCTTGCGACCTATCCTGATTGGGATGAGACCATTCAGGTGGATTTTTCCGGGGATAGCCGATATAGCACCGGCCTGCTTCCCAAGGGGGTAGAGGAGACCTCCCGGCGGGAGGATGTACTGGGCAACAGCCAGGTAGGCTGCCGGTATACCTTTACCCTGTTTTGGCAGATGTTGGGCCAGGGCGACGATGCTGCAAATGCCGGTCGGCTGCTGGATTTTCAGCATTGGGTGCGGGAGCAAAGCGTTTTGGGCCTTGCGCCCCAGTTTGGGGATACACCTGCCTGGGAACGGATCCGGGCAGAAAACGGCGGCTTCACGGCCGGCGCGCAGACGGTAATCTATACCGTTACATTAATTGCAGATTTTATGAAAGTATATGAGGTAAATGAATAATGGCAAAAATTGAAAGAAAGTATTTGGCGCATTTTATCAACACCGTCCATAACGGCGAGGAAGCGGTCTATGAGCGGCTGGGTAAGGATTTGGAGGAATTTAGTCCCGAGCTCTCTGCCCAGGTGGACACCAAAAAGAATATTTTGGGTGAGACCTCCGTGCTGATCTCCTCTTACGAGAAGACCGCCAGCGTGGAGCCGTTCTATGCAGAGGACGGATCTAAGCTCTTTGTCCGTCTGCAGGATATCATCGATAACGGCCTGGTGCTGGATCAGCTGAAGACCGATGTGGTGGAAGTAAAACTGTGGGAACAGGCAGAGGGCAGCGTTTACCCTGCCACCCGGGAGGAAGCCTACATCGAGGTTACCAGCTACGGCGGCGACACCACCGGCTATCAGATCCCCTTCACCCTGCACTTTACCGGCAGTAAGGTTAAGGGTAGTTTTGATGTAGCTACCAAGCAGTTTACTGCAGAGGAATAAACGGCTGGGGAGGGAGTGATCCCTCCCCTCACATAACATAGAAAGGGTCTTAATATGGAGAAGATTTCATTTGACAGCGGTATAAAAACCTACAAACTAAACGGCACCGGGGAGCTGCGGTTTAATCCCTGCGATCCAAATGTATACGCCCGTTTTTTAGAGGCTGCAGACAGACTGCAGGGCATTGAAACTGCCCTGGTGGAAGAAGCCAAGGGTCTGCAGGAAGCTGACGGCGCCGGTGTGGTGCGGCTCTTAAACCGGGCGGACCGGGAGATGAAACAGGAGCTGAGTCGGGTGTTCGGTCAGCACAATGATTTTGACAAGATCTTAGGGGGTGTAAACCTGTTGGCAGTTGCAGAAAACGGACAGCGGGTGGTTACAAACCTCCTGGAGGCGCTGCAGCCTATTTTGGTTGCCGGCGCAGAGCGCTGCGCAGCGGAAAAGGTCGCAGATGCCCGGGGCAAGGCCAAGGCGCGCCGGGGAGAAGCTCTGTGACACCCTGGCAGCTGCCCGGTGAGGCGGTATTTGGGGGAACAAGATACGCCATCCACCCGGATTATCGGGATATTTTGGAAATATTCTCCTATTTTGAAGACCCGGACCTGCCGGAGTATCTGAAGTGGCGGATCGCATTGGGTCTGTTTTACGAAGAAGCGATTCCGGCCGCCCATTTGCAGGAAGCGATGGCTTTTTTGTCAAGCTTTATCCGGGGCGGCAGAGAAGAGCCGGAAAGACCCGGCCCTAAGCTGCTGGACTGGCAGCAGGACGGTGCGGTGATCGTTGCGGAAGTGAACAAGGTGGCGGGGCAGGAGATCCGGGCCTTGCCCTTTGTCCACTGGTGGACATTTCTATCCTGGTTTCACGGCATCGGTGAGGGACAGCTTACCACAATAGTGAGCATTCGGGAAAAGCTGCGCAAGGGGCAAAAGTTAGAGCCCCACGAAAAGGCGTATTACCAATCCAATAAAGGGGCGGTGGACCTAAAAAAACGCTATAGCCGGGAGGAAATCGAGGCGCGGCAGGCGATGGAAAGACTGCTGGAGGGTTAAGCTTGACACGCAATCAAGAGGAATGTATAATCATTCCAAAGGAGCGTGGTAGCTATGTTCTGTCCCGATTGTGGAACCCAGTGCCAGTCGAAATTCTGCCCTAACTGCGGAAAAGATCTAAACGGCGTGGAGACCAAAAAGGTGATCCCGCCGCTAAGTGAGCCTTATTATTATGAGCGGAATGGAAAGAAGATCGATCTGCACAGAATTATAAAAATTTATGGAACGGGTTGGCGAAAAAGGGGCGCGTATAATTATTTGGTAATGGAGTTGGGTATTACCAAAAATGAGGCAAAGGCTATATTGGATCCGCTGTATGCCGCCCATGCCGATGAGAAGATTACCTTTTGGACCGGTTTAGGCGCAGAGTTTTCTTTGGCAGCAGATCAGCAAAGAAATGAACAACTGGAAGAAAAGCAGAAGAGAAAAGCGTTGGAAGAATCCGGTGTGGCATACTGCCCCAAGTGCATGTCCACCAGTGTTACCGCAGTGAAAAAAGGCTTCAGCGCAGGTCGAGCCATTTTAACAGGCAATGTTTTGGTGGGCGCAATCGGCGCCAATAAACTAAAATGTGTTTGTTTAAAATGCGGATATAAGTGGAAGCCGTAACAAGTTCATATCCATCCCCCGTGGCGAGAGCCACGGGGGATTATTTTTTAGGTAGGTGAAAGGATGGCAAACAGTGAACAAGTAGTAAAAATAGATGTGCAAACCAAAGGCGCGACGACTGCAGCAAAACAGCTGTCGGGTTTGGGAAAGGTCGTAAGCAGCCTAACCAAGGCCTTTTCCAAAGCCTTTGCGTTTGAAAAAGTAGCAAATTATATTCAGTCAGCGGTAGCATCCAGCGGGAAATTGGACAAGGAACTGTTGGTGCTGCGGCTGGCGCTGGGCAAGCTAAAGGCTGCCATTGGCGATGCGATCGCGCCCTTGGGGGCAGTGTTTTTGCCCATTGTGCAAAAGGCCGTGTGGGCGGCTACCAGATTGGTAAAAGCAGTGGGTAAAGTGATCGCTGCTCTGTTTGGGCAGGGGGATGCGGCAAAAGACGTAGCAAAAAGCCAAGGGGAGTTATCAAAGACCAATGAAAATGTGAAACGGTCGCTGGCAGGCTTCGACGAGATCGACCGGCTGGATGCAGATGCCGGAGAAGAAACGGCGGTTTCTGCCGCAGATAACACCCTGACACCTCAGCTGCAGGCGGTGGTGGATCAGATCCTGTCGCTGCTCCGCCCGCTGCAAATGATCGATTTCTCTCCTGCGGTGGCGGCGTTTGGACGGCTGAAAGAGGCGATCGCACCTCTGCAGCAGACGCTTTTTACAGGCCTTAATTGGGCGTGGCACAATCTGCTGGTGCCACTGGCGGCTTGGACGATTGAAGATTTGCTGCCGGTGTTTTTGGATACGCTGGCTGCTGCTCTGGGCGTGTTAAACTCTGTGATCGTTGCTCTGCAGCCTGCAGCCAACTGGCTGATAGAAAGATTAAGAAGTATTGGCAATTGGATTTCGGAAAATCCGGAACTTGCGCAAAAAATCCTGCTTGCTGCCGGTGCGATTGCAGTTGTCAACGGTGTAATGGGGGATTTTAATATTTTAGGCGGCGCAGCCGTCAAAATGATGGGCGGCTTGACAAATCCCATCGGGATCGTAGGCGCGGCAATGAAAACCTTGGGCGCGGCGCTGGTGCTCTTGATCACAAACTGGGATGGGGTGAAGCTTGCTGCATCCAAAGCGTGGGAGAGTGTACGGTCTGTATGGGGTGGTGCGGCCCAGTGGGTTGCTGCCAATGTGCTGACACCACTTTCCTACGGTTTCAAAGATACGGTAAACGGCATTATCGGTTTTCTCAACACCCTCATTGCCGGTGTGGTGGGCGGTATAAACGGCATTATCTCGGTCATCAATAAACTGAGCTTTACCGTGCCGGACTGGGTGCCGGGTGTCGGGGGCAAGGAGTTGGGATTTTCCTTAAAGCCGGTATCCACACCCCAAATTCCCTATTTGGCCCAGGGCGCGGTGCTGCCCGCTAACAACCCGTTTTTAGCGGTGCTGGGTGATCAAAAGCGGGGTGTGAATGTGGAAGCCCCCCTGGATACCATTAAACAGGCCTTGGCGGAGGTGCTGGCGGTGCAGGAAAATGCCGGTGAGACCACGGTGAATGTGAACTTTACCGGCAGCCTTGCCCAGCTTGCCCGGGTGCTGAAGCCGCAGATCGATGTGGAGACCCGCCGAAAAGGCATATCTCTTGCGAAAGGAGCGATGTTCTGATGCAGGTATTTACAATAGACGGCGTTGCCTATCCGGTGAGCGTAACGGCGCTGACCCGGAAATTTTCCGTGATGGACACGGATAAATCCGGACGCACCCAGGACGGCGCTATGTACCGGGATGTGGTGGGTACGTTTTATAACTACACCATGACCGTGGAGCAGCAGGGCAGCGATGCCGGAGCGTTGGAGGCCTTTTGGGAGGCGATCTCCAGTCCTAAGGCCAGCCACGTGTGTGTATTTCCCTACGGGCAAAAGACACTGACCCAAAGGATGTATGTGACCGGCGGGGAACAGGCCCTGCGGCGGATGGATGATCGGGGTAATCACTGGGGTGAGATCGCGGTCAGCTTCATTGCCATGGAGCCGGAGGTGATACCGTGAGTTTACAGGTAAAATATTTGGATATCCCGGAGGGATCGCAGGAGACCGCGGTGGTTTCTGCTACCTCCGGGCAGCTTTTTGGTGCGCCCCAGCAGATCGCTGAGGGCGCAGCAGACACCCCCTGGGCCACCTTAGAGCCGGGCGGTTGGATGTTAGACGGAACGCAGAAACTGCTGCCGGATGCCCCGGAGGAGATCGGCTGGTGGAGCGCAGCACGGTCCGGTGAGGATGGGAGCTTTTCTGACCCTCCCACCATTACCATTTCTTTCCCGGATCCCTACACTGCCACAGGTCTCTGCTTCCTGTTTTGGCCGTCGCTGAAGGAGTGGTGCAGCAAAGTGCAGGTACGCTGGTACAGAAAAGACACGCTCCTTGCGGATGTGATCGCTTACCCGGACGGTGCAAACTGGACACTGCCGGAGACGGTGGAGGGCTTTGACCGGATCGAGATTCGGCTGCTGCAAACAAACCTCCCCGGGCAGTTTGCAAAGCTGCAACAGGTGCAGATCGGCCAGGTGGTGGTGTTTTTGCAGGAGGAGATCATCCGGGTGCGGCTGCTCAATGAAGTTGACCCCTCTATGTGCGAGCTTAGCGTGGATACTATGACCGTGGAGATCCGGGATAAGTACAATCGAAAATTGCTGCCCCAAAAGAATCAGCGGCTGGAGCTGTACCGCAACGGAGAGCCTATCGCCGCCCAGTACATTACCGATTCCAGCCGGGAGACCCGGGAGCAGTATGTATTTACCTGCCAGTCAGCCATTGGACGGCTGGAGGGCGAATTTGCCGGTGGTGAGTACCGGCAGCAGGATGTGAAGGAACTGCTAAGTCAGGTGCTCTCCGGCTTTTCCTATGAGTTGGATGCGACCTTTGGGGATGCCACCGTTACCGGCAACCTGCCGGTATGCACCTGCCGGGAAGCTCTGCAGCAGATCGCCTTTGCCATCGGCGCGGTAGTACTGACCCAGGGGGACGGCAAGATCCGGTTAGTGCCCCCGGAAAAGAATGTAACCGGTGTATTCGAACCGGGCAGTATTTTTACCGGCGCCAATATGACCCGTGAGGCTCGTACCGCAGGTATTCAGATCACTGCCCACAACTATCAGCCGAACGGCGAGGATTGGCCCAACACCATTACCCAGGTGGACACCGATGTGACCGCTGCGGAAAAGGGCAACATCGTGGTTGTGGAAAATGCCACGTTGGTGAATGCCGACAATGTACACCACATCCTGCAGCGGCTCACAGACTACCACGAGCTTAAGCACGTGCTGACAGAGGATGTGGTGGTGTCCGGACAAAAGGCCGGACAGATTGTTAGAAGTCCCAATCCTTGGGGTACGGTGACCGAGGGATATATCACCGGTATGGAAAGTGAATTTACCCGGTCAGGCCATACGGCCAGCATTACCATCCGGGGCAGGGAGGTGGATAGCCTATGAAGCTGATTACAGACAGAGAAAAGGCAGATGTGCTCTTAAAAACCCCAAAAGGCCAGTATGGCCCGGAGGACTTAAACCGGGTGGAGGGGGCGGTAGCGGAGCTTTCCGCCCTGGCAAAAGCGCTGGGTGTCCACTATACCCCGGAAACGAAGACGGATTGGGGTCTTCCCGGGGCATTTTCTGCCGCCACCTGGCCCACCCGCCGGCAGATGGCGCGGTATTTGGGGAATGTGGTGGGTCTTTGCGCAGCGGTGGAGATATCGGCGGGGCTGCCCAGCTCTATGGAAAACTTAAGCTTTCAGGATGCTAACCGGATCGAGGAAGCACTGGAAGCGGTATATACGCGGATCCAAAGGATATTACAGACATTTCGATATAGCGGCACGTTTTTTGCCGGAGAGGAGAATAGATTATGACAGACAGATTGCCCAATTCCCCCGGCAAATACAGTGCCGTGGTGGCGGGCGGAGAATTACAAAAAATGCAGACGGGAAACCCCTTTGCCATTACCCTGCAGTTAAATGATGATCCGGTGAAAGAGGGAACGCCCTACAGTAAGGCGGCGGTGCTGCCGGATGAACTGGCAGCAAAGCTTTGTCCGGAGACGGAAGACCCCGCCCCGAAGGACGCCTTCCGCGGCTTGTGGGAAAAGAAAGCAGACAGCATTCGCCGCAAGAGCGGTACCGTTATTTCAGCAGATGACGCTGCCGGCACGCCGCTGAATGGGCTAAAAATCTGCGGCAAAACTATGCAGAACCGAGTGCCTACACCGGATGCCCCTGTGGAACTGGTGAGCGTGGGTGCAAGTGGAAGCATTGGTGTAACCGTTGCGGGAAAGAATCTCTTTGACGCATCAAAAGGCTTTGTTGTTAACAACCGGCAACCGCTATTTGTTCCTGCTGGCACATATATCACTTTGTCTGCATTCCCTACTGACGGAACAGCAAACCTAAACTTCAAAATCCGTTACACCGATGGAACAGAAACAGGCGCTGCCGCGCTGGTTAATACTTCATCGGCAAACAATGCTTGGCACACAGCAACAATTAAAGTGTCAAAGGATACCAATGGCGTGCAAATCTATCATAGTAACACTACCAACTATACGCAACGTACGGTAAAAAATGCTATGGTGCGTATTGGTAATTTTAGTGCCACAACTGATGCGGACTATGAACCTTACAAAGAGCCACAAACCCTAACCGCATCTACCCCCAACGGTCTGCCCGGTATTCCTGTTTCTTCCGGCGGTAACTACACGGATGAAAACGGACAGCAGTGGATTTGTGATGAAATCGACTTTGCCCGTGGCGTGTATGTGCAGAGGGTTTATGAGTACACTTGCACGGGGGCAGAAGAAATAGGCGTATATGGCAATACCAACTCGAAAGGTTATTGCAGATGGACTGTGCTGTTAGGCATTACAGATACAGAAACAGCCAATTATGTGGATAGCCTAAAGATTGTTCCGTCCCTTTCTAATAAGCATACTGCATATACGGCTGTGGAACTTGCGGCTTTGATCAATAATGGCGGCGAGGGTTATGGCTTTTCTTTTGTTTCCAATTGCCGGGTTGTTTTCTCTACAGCGTCTACTGTATTAGCAGACTTTATAGCGGAAATCACTGGAACAAAGATTCTATATCAGCTTGCAACCCCCATCGAAACCGCCCTGTCCGCAGAGGAACTGGAAGCCTATGCCTTACTGCATACCAACGAGCCGAATACAACTGTTATGAATGATGCCGGGGCAGATATGGAGATTTCTTATTATACCCCTAACGCTGCAGTTCCTGTGGTATTCACCCCTAAGGATGCGGGCAAGGTTCTGTCCATCGATGAACACGGCTGTGTTGCGCTGATCAATCAGAAAGACCGGGTCGTGGAGCAGGGGGTAAGCGGAAACTGGACATACCGCAAGTGGGATAGCGGCATTGCGGAATGTTGGTTGAAATACACAACTACGGTTGATATTTCCAGTGGCAGTAGTCCTGTGTGGGACAAATTCTACCGGAGTTATACTTCAGAAATTTCCCTGCCTTTTGTGTTTGCAGAGATGCCGATGTTCAATGTGTCTGTATTCGGGGATGCACCTGTTATTTACGACGGTACATCCTATGTATCGAATTCCGTGGTAAATATGATTCAGTTAAAATCTTTTGTTCGTGCAGAAGATACAAGTAAGTCGTATAGCATCACTTACTGCGTACACGCAATCGGCAGATGGAAATAAGGAGGAGGCAGTTATGAAGAAAATTTACATTAACCCGGGACATTCTGACAAAGACCCCGGCGCGGTTGGTTATGAAACCGAGCGCAAGCTGAATGTGGCAGTATCGAATCATATGAACGAATATCTGCTGGCAAACTATGCGTGTGAAACTCAGGTTACGCCCGGCTCGATTTATAGCCTGGCAACGATCTGTAATGCTGCAAACAGTTGGGGCGCGGATCTGTTCGTCTCCATCCACTTTAATGCCGGTGGCGGCGACGGCTTTGAGGCGCTGGTTTACAGTCAGAAGCGTGTGCCGCTGGGTGAGATCTTTGCAAAGCACGTTGCGGCCATCGGTCAGAATCTGCGGCAGTATGGCGCAGCGCCCGGTGTGAAGATCCGTACCGATTTGGCGGTTCTGAAAAACACAAATATGCCCGCCGTTTTAAACGAGGGCGCATTTGTGGACAACCTCAAGGATATTCAGGACTGGAACGAGGAGGGGGAGCTGAAAAAACTGGGCGAGGCTTATGCAAAAGCCGCTGCGGAGTTCCTTGGCCTTGAAAAGAAGGTCATCGCGGAGACGAAGCCGACCACAGGCTACACCCACGAGCAGTTCGTGAGAGAATTGCAGGCAGCCATCGGCGCAAAGGTAGACGGCAAAGCCGGTCCGGAAACCCTCTCCAAGACCCCCACCCTGTCCCGGTGGTGGAATCGCAAGCATAAGGCGGTAAAGCCGGTGCAGAAGCGACTCTTTGCCTTGGGTTATCAGGAGGTCGGTGAAGCTGATGGGGTTGCCGGCGCGAAATTTGCAAAAGCGGTGAAAGCATTCCAAAAAGATAACGGCTGCACCAAAGACGGTGAGCTCACCACTAAGAAAAAGACCTGGCGCAAGCTGCTGGGACTGGAATAGGGGGGATTTTGTGAGTGAAGCAATTATCGTGGCGCTGGTTTCCGGTGGTTTGTCCCTTGCCGGCGTCGTGATCACCAATTTGGCGGCTGCCCGGAAAACCAATGCCAGTATCCAGACTGCCCAGGCGGTAACCGATACCAAGATCGACGAATTGACCCGGGAGGTGCGGGAGCATAACGGCTTTGCACGGCGGATGCCGGTGGTGGAGGAGCAGATCAAAGTAATTAACCACAGACTGACAGATTTAGAAAGAGAGGGTGTGTAAAGCTGTGCAAAAGTTAATCAGCAAACTTACAGATTTATTGAAGGTTAAGACCATCGTAACCTTTTTGGTGGCAATTGTGTTTACGGTACTTGCCCTCAAAGAGCGTATCCAACCGGATGATGTGATGATCGTGGTGTCGATGGTTGTGTCGTTTTATTTTGGTACTCAGCACGAAAAAACCGGTGAAATCGGCAATTAAAGTACGTCCATAATTGGTGAAAAAGGCAAAAAACGCTGCAATTGCAACAGAATCTTGACCTTCCATACTTTGTGTGCTATAATCGGCATAAAATTGTGATTTTGGCAGTTGGGAGGTGAGCGTGTGCGAATAAGCTCCGCCAGTCCGTTTTTTCAGCGGATGGATCGTTTTTTGTATTCTCCGGCGTATTTTTTGCTTGTGGGCGGATTGACCGTACTTTCCAATGTCTTCTGCCTGGAGTGGTTCGTGTACCCTGCCTTTCTTCTGATTGGCATCTATATTTGCCTCTTTAGCAGAGATCTGCTGCCGATCTTCCCCATTTTTGCCTGCGGGTATATTTCTCCGTCTGCCGGCAACAATCCCGGTGTCAATGAAAATTCCATTTTTTCTATGTCCGGTGGATTTATGTACTTAATGATTCTGCTGGTACTTTTAGCAGGATGCCTTGTGTACCGTCTGGTTACAGACCCGGATTTTGGCGGGAAGAAGTTTTTACATAAAAAGCGCACGCTGCTGCCCGGTATGCTGGTGCTGAGCATTTGTTATGCGATTTCCGGACTTGCCAGCGGTCAATGGGAGACTTACGGACTGCGGAATTTGCTGTTTTCCTTTATTCAGCTGGTAGCGGTTGCCGGTCTTTACTACCTCCTTAGCGGCGCAGTCCGCTGGGATTTAGCGCCCAAGGGATATCTGTTTTGGACCGGTATGTGCGTGGGCTATGTGCTGCTGGCGGAGCTGGTGGGTATCTATGTGAAGGCAAACGTAATTGTAGATGGCGTCATTTTCCGGGAACGGATCGTTACCGGCTGGGGTCACTACAATAATATCGGCGCAATGTTTGCGATGATGATCCCCCTGCCTTTTTTCCTGACCGGAAAGGGTAGGTTCGCATCGGTGTACTATCTGTCTGCCTTTTTGTTTAGCCTTGGCTTACTGTTTACCTGCTCGCGGGGCTCGATTTTAGTGGGTTTTGTAGTCTATGCAGCGGCATATATCCTCTCCCTGTTTCATAGCGGCAATGCCCGCAAGCAGATTCCGGTACATATATTCACGGTGGCAGTTCCGATCGTGATTCTGGCGCTGTTTTACAGTGAATTGACACAGTTGTTTAAGGAGTTGTGGGATGCCGGCTTAAGATCCCAGGAACGTTTTGCGATCTATGTTGAGGGATTCCGTCAGTTTGCGAAATTCCCTGTGTTTGGCGGCTCGTTCTTCCCGGTAGAATATTGGCCGTACTCCTGGTCCACCTCTGAAGCGTTTCTAAAGTGGTTTCCGCCCCGCTGGCACAACACGTTTGTGCAGATGCTGGCTACCGGCGGTATTAGCCTCCTTGCCGGCTATGTGCTGCACAGAGTGCAGACGGTTAAGCTGTTTGTAAAGAACTTTAATACCGGCAAACTCTTTGCCGGACTGACTGTGCTGGCGCTGCTGCTGACCAGCCTGGTGGATTGCCACTTCTTTAATGTAGGACCGGTCCTTTTCTACTCGGCACTTTTGGCATTTGTGGAGCACCAGACCTATCAGCGCCGCTTGAAACAACCGAAACAATAAAAGAAACCGCCGAAGGAAACCCTTCGGCGGTTTTTGATATGGATTTCACAGAGGGAGAAATGCAGCGATGATGGCAAACAGCACGGCCGGGAGCATATTGGCTACCCGCAGTGTTTTTCCCCAAATCAGATTCACACCAACACAGAAGATCAAAACAGAACCGATCATAGAGAGATTCCACAGAGCGGCGGCGGTCATCAGCGGCTGCAGCAGCTTTGCAAGCAAGGTAACAGACCCTTGCAGAATGCCCACGGGGATGGCGGAAAAGATACAGCCTTTTCCCATCGCGCAGGTCATAATCATAATGATGATCAGGTCCAGTACGGCTTTGGCAGCCAGGATAGACCAGTTGCCGGAGATGCCGTCTTCAATGGCGCCAACGATGGCCATAGCGCCAATGCATACGGTAAAGGATGCGCTGACAAAGGCATCCACAAACCCGCCGTCCTTTGCGTTGCCGGTTTTCTGCTTCAGCCAAGCGCCAAAGCGCTCAAAGGCAGCTTCGATATTTAAAAGCTCGCCCAGTAGCGTGCCCAAAGCCAGGCAGCCAACTACCAGCATCGTTCCCCCGGAGGTGAGGGATGCGCCCTCAACGCTGAGCATTTTCTCCAAAGCGCCGGCAATGCCGATAAACAGAACACTGACACCGCAGGTTTTGGTGAGACCATCCTGCAAACGGGCATTTACGAATTTCCCAAACAGCATACCGCATAAGCCGCCCACCGCAATGGCAAGACAATTGATGATTGTACCGATTCCGAACATTTTACACCCTCTTTTCTCTTTGGGTATCTTAAAACATCGGATGCCCTTTTGTCAAGATGAGGGGGTGAACCTTGGCGAAAATAGATAAAAAAACGGCCTGCCATAAATGGGTGCTGTCC
>JAZUSG010000047.1:0-12724 GCA_045606605.1 Faecousia sp. | reverse complement strand
GTTGCTACTCCAATTTGTCTTCCTAAGACCGCTTGGCCTCCGACTTTATCCAGGTGGACGAGTTTCAAGATAGCTCCAACACGGAAATGGAGCTGGTGGACAGGCTCTCAGGAAAACACAAGAACCTGATGATCGTGGGCGACCCGGATCAGAACATCTACGAATGGCGGGGCTCCGATGTAAAGCTGTTGGTGGATTTTGATAAGACCCATATCCCAACCAGAACGGTCATTCTGAATCAGAACTACCGCTCCACGCCGCAGATTCTCCGCTGCGCCAACACACTCATCGAAAAGAATGTATTCCGGCTGAAAAAGGACTTGTTTACCAAAAGCGGTGACGGTGTGCAGGTATACCATTATCACGAGAAAAATGAGTTTGCGGAAGCGGATCAGATCATTGCCAATATCCATCAGATCCGCAAGGAGACCGGGTGCAATTACGCGGATTTTGCCGTTCTGTACCGCTCCGGATTTCTCTCCCGGGTCATTGAAAAGAAGTTCACGGAGAACGGCGTTCCTTACGAGATTTTCGGCGGTGTCAAGTTCTATCAACGTATGGAGATCCAGGATGTAATGGCCTATCTGCGGCTGGTGGCTTTTGACGACGACATTTCTTTCAAGCGCATTATCAACAAACCCCGTCGGAAATTCGGACGCGTCAAGCTCCAGAGGCTTCTGGCACTGCAAAAAGACGGGGAATCTCTGTTCCAAACCCTGCAGGATAATTTAGACGATCCTACTTTTAAAGGAAGCGGCGCACAAGGATTTGTGGATGTGATCAATCAAGTGCGGGAGCTGCATCATACCATTCCACTTTCCGAGTGTGTGGAGCGGATTTGCACAGACAGCGGATATGAAAAATATATCCGGGAATTGGGGGATATGGAGCGGTTTGAAAACCTGTCGGAATTCAAGCGGATTGCCTCCGAGTACGAGAATAATTTCGGAGAAAAGGTATCCCTCAAGGAGTTTATCAACCAAATCTCCCTGCAATCGGAGGATGACAGCGAGGAGGCCTGCGATATGGTGAAGCTGATGACCATTCACGCGGCTAAGGGTCTGGAGTTTCCTTATGTGTTTGTCATCGGTTTTTCGGAAGGTGTATTCCCCTCTGCCAAGACCATTGAGGAACGGAAGAAAATGGGCCTGGAAGAAGAACGGAGGCTATGCTATGTGGCCATCACCCGGGCAGAAAAGAGGCTATTTTTGCTGGACAGTGAGGGATTTACCCAAAACGGCAAGCAGAAGCTACCCTCACGATTCTTGAAGGAGATCGGTGAGGAGAACTACATCCGTGTGGGCACCATTTCCAAGGAACTGCAGTATAACGCTGACCGGTATGCGGCGCAACTCTACGATGAGCCAGTAGTCACGCCACCCAAGACCGCAGGCACAAGAGTGACCCACCCAGCATTTGGCGAGGGTGAGATTTTGGGCTTTGGCAGAAACAATAACAGCTATCGGGTGAAATTTGATAAGCTGGCAAGTGAGCGGGAAATTTCTGTTGATTTCTTCAACAAACCCCGCACATTGCCCCAATTACCGGCACCTGCACCGGAGAAACCTGCAGAGCAGCCACCACTGGCAGAGAAAAAGCCGGAGATTCCCATAGAAGAACCGGCACAGGTGCAAAAGGAAAAGGCAGAAATCCCTACCGAAGAACCGGTGCGACTGGCAGAGGAGACTCTCATTGAAGAGCAGCCGCAGCAGGTAGAAGAACCCGCCGAAGAACCAATGGACGGTTACGAGGAAGTGGATACATTCAATTTGCAGAGGTCGGAATCCGGTCAGACTGCAACAGAGGCAAAGCCACCTGTAAATAAGCCGCAGCAGCCCAATTTGGAGGATTACGACAATCTCTGGAAGCGGGGCGATGTGCCCAAAACCGGTTGGGTCTGCACCGGTATTACCGATTTGGGTGAGCCTGTAGGTGTCTGCGAAATGTGCGGTCATCAGATCATTCGCTATGTCCACCATATGATCCATCCTAATTTCCGTAGTTTGGGTGTGGGTTGTATCTGCGCCGGAAAAATGGAGGGCAACATCGAACAGGCCAAGAAGCGGGAACAGGATTTCAAGAGTAAAGAGTCCCGGAGAGAAAACTTCAAAAACCGGCATTGGAAGACTTCCAAAAATTCCAACAGTTACTTAAAAATCAAGGACCATCTTGTTGTGCTGTATTACCACAAGAATTATAACAACTGGAAATATTCCTTGGACAACCAATTCTGTCCCGAAATTTATCCCACCCGGGAAGAAGCAATCGATGCTGCGTTTGAGGCATTGGAAAAACTCAGATAAACAAAGTAATAACCCCTAAGGCTTAAGCCTTAGGAGTTATTGTTACTTCGAACGCAAATATATTCCTCACAATGTGCAGGGTTCGTATTTGCGTCCCTTGGTGACCTGCCGGAGATTTGAACTCCGGACCCACTGCTTAAAAGGCAGTTGCTCTGCCAACTGAGCTAGCAGGTCATAAACTGAGGGAAGGGTAACTCTAACAATCCCTCAGCTTGTGGCTGGGATGGGAGGATTTGAACCTACGAATGCCAGAGTCAAAGTCTGGTGCCTTACCGCTTGGCGACATCCCAATATAGGTTGCCCGGCATCGGACACATTGGGTATTATAGCACGGTATTTCTTATTTTGCAACAGTTTTTTGCGGAATATACTGGAAAATTTGTGAAGCAGAAAATGTGCAAAAAAAAGACTCTTTTTGGAGAATGTATGGTTTTGGTAGCTATTTTTTGTGCAAAACGGGAAAACTGATGAGAGCGCATTGATTTGTGGCAGCCGCTGTGCTATACTGACCATGCCGGACCTGCCCGGTAACGGCCGGTGACAGTCTTTAGGCTGCCGGATAATGATGTGTGCGAAAACACAGAAACGAGGGTTATGATGGACGAAAGAAAAGCAGAACTCAAGCAGCTGAGGAAAGCCTATAAAAAAGCAAAGCGCAAAACGGTTACTTTATGGAAGAGCTTCGGCATCCTCTTCCTGGTATTTGCCCTGCTCCTTTCTGTTGGCTCCGTAGTGGTGAGTATGTTCGATAACACTATGGCGGCAATAGTTGGCGGCAGATTTTGGGATGTGATCAACGAAGATCCCAATGCCAACTATTACACAATGGATTTTGCAACCGATGCAGAGCGGCTGGATGCCGGCGCAAAGATCTGCTACCAGGTGGAAGCAGAGGGCGCAGCCCTGCTGATGAATAACGGCGCGCTGCCGCTGAAGGCCGGTGCGAAGGTCAGCACCCTGTCTACCAGCTCTGCAAACATCGTTTACGGCGGCACGGGATCCGGCAATGTGGATGCCTCTAAGGCAGACAGCTTGAGGGTGGCTCTGGAGAAGGCCGGTCTGCAGGTAAACCCAACCCTGTGGGATTTCTATACCACCGGTGCAGGCGCTTCCTATGCCCGTGGCTACGGTGAGGGCGAGTCTGCCGCGCTGCTTGGTTCCTTTAACATCGGTGAAGCACCCTGGAGCGTTTATACCGACGAGGTGAAGGATTCTATTGCGGCCTATGGCGATGCGGTGATCGTAACACTGTCTCGTATCGGCGGCGAGGGCGCAGATGCCAAGTTTACCTATCTGCAGCTGGATCAGAACGAAAAGGATATGATGGCGGCGGCCGCCCAGATGAAGGCGGATGGCAAGGTGAAGGCTATCATCGTGCTGCTGAACACCTCCAATGCCCTGCAGGTAGATTTCTTAAAGGATAACATTTACGGTGTGGATGCCTGTATGTGGATCGGCGGTGTTGGCGCTTACGGCACCAATGCGGTGGCAGATATCCTGGCCGGTAAGGTAAATCCCTCCGGTAGTCTGGTAGATACCTACTGCTACGATAATTTCTCCGCCCCCGCTATGAAAAACGCCATCCCCGTTACCTACGCAGGTTACGACGGAGAGAACATCCCCAATTACGCAGAGACCTACCTAATCTACCAGGAAGGTATCTATGTGGGTTATAAGTATTATGAGACCCGGTACGAGGACTTCGTTATGGGTACGGGTAATGCCGGAAGCTACGCCTATAGCGGTGATGTGGCATTCCCCTTCGGCCACGGTCTGAGCTACACCACCTTTGATTATAGCGATATGACCGCGGTGTATAACAGTGAGACCGATCAGTTTGAAGTGACCCTTACGGTCACCAACAGCGGCGCGGTTGCCGGCAAGGAGACCGTGCAGATCTATGCCCAGTCCCCCTATACGGACTATGACAAGCAGAACAAGGTGGAAAAGGCTGCCGTGCAGCTGATCGGCTTTGGCAAGACCGGAATCCTGCAGCCCGGCGCTTCGGAAACGGTGAAGATCAACGTGGAAAAACGGGATCTGGCAGCCTACGATACCTATGGTGCAGGCACCTATATCTTAGATGCCGGTAACTACTATCTGACTGCGGCAACCGATTCCCACAATGCGGTCAATAACATCCTGGCAGCCAAGGGCTTTACCCCGGAGACCACCGAAAACCGGATGGATGCGGCCGGTAATGCTGCGCTGACCTTCCTGTACACCCAGGATGCGCTGGACACCCTGACCTATGCAACCAGCGCCAACGGCACCAAGATCACCAACCAGCTGTCTTTGGCTGACCCCAACCTGTACGAGGGTACGAAGGGTCAGAACGTTACCTGGCTGAGTCGGAACGATTGGACGGGAACCTATCCCTCCGACGAGCAGATCGTGCTGCAATTGACAGATATGCTGATCCGGGATCTGCAGCGCACCCGCTACAATCCTGCAGATTATGAGACCGTTGAGATGCCCACATTGGGTGCAGACAACGGCCTGAAGCTATACGATCTGATCGGCTTGAGTTATGATGACCCCAAGTGGGAGACCCTGCTGGATCAGCTGACCTTCGATGAGATGGTGGCACTCATCGGCGATAGCTTCCACTGGAGGATGCCCGCCCAGTCCGTACACGCGCCCGGCTCCCGGGATGAGAATGGCCCGCAGGGTCTGACTGTGGCGCTGTTTGGTTCTGCTTTGGGTGTGGAGACCACTGCCTTTACTTCCGAAGATGTGATGGCGGCCACCTTTAATACAGATCTTATGTACCAAGTGGGTAATATCATCGGCAACGACTGCCTGGCTGCAGATGTTTCCTGCCTGTACGGCCCCGGCGCCAATATGCACCGTATGCCTTACGGCGGCAGAAACTTTGAGTATTATGCTGAGGACGGCTTCCTCTCCGGCGCGATCTGCGCAGCAGAGGTCAAGGGCATTCAGGAAAAGGGCGTGGATGTGGTCATCAAGCACTTTGCTCTGAACGATTCCGAACAGGACCGGATTGGCCTTGGTGTTTGGGTTAACGAGCAGGCTGCCCGTGAGATCTATCTGAAGGCCTATCAGGCTGCCTTTGAAAAGGCCGGCGCCAATGGCGTTATGACCGCTTACACCCGTTGGGGCGCAGTGTGGTCCGGCGGCGTGAAGGGCCTGATGACCAATATTATGCGGGGCGAGTGGGGTAACAACGGTATGTCCATTACCGACAATGTCATTACCCCCATGGTTACCGGCGCGGACGGCGTCCTGGCCGGTGTTACCACCTATGATGCAATGCTGCCCAACATTAATAACGAGCTGCCCGGTTATAAGAACGATCCGGTGATCGTTTCTGCAATGCGGGAGGCTTGCCACCACAATCTGTATGCACTGGCCAATTCTTCTGCAATGAACGGTATTGGCAAGGATACCACCATTCGGGTCAAGGAACTGCCCCTGGTAACCGGTGTACGGGTGGCTATGGTCGTGATGTGGTTGCTGTTTGCCGGCTGCCTGGTGATGTGGATCCTGGGCAAGAAAAAGTGGAAGAAGACCGAAGGTTACCTTAACTATAAGACGATGAAAAACACCCTGAAGCAGGAAAAGAAAGCTGACTGAGTAAAATAAGAAAATGCGTACTGTGATTGCACAGTACGCATTTTTTATACGAATCTTCGGGCAAAGCCGCAGCGGTGGCACAGGGGTTCTACCGCTTCTTTCCGGGAAAAACCTTCGTAAATGGCTTTGGCTCTTGGGGAGTCCAGTATTGCCGGTAAATCCTGCCGGAACAGATTGCCTAAGACTAAATCGCCGTCGTGGTCTAAGCAGCAGGGGACGACGCTTCCGTCGCACAAAACCCCCAGCTGATCCCGCAGACCGTAACAGAAGACCCGGGAATTACCTTCGGGGGCGGACAGATCCGGCCAGTCGAATTTATCGCCGTACTCCAAATAGGTGCGGTGAGCGATCCGCGTGCCCCGGGATTCCTGCACCCAGGGTTTCGGAAATGCCTGTTCTAAACCGGCAAGGATCTGATCGTTTTTGGCATCGGCACCGCCTTGATTCCAAAGGCGGTAAACCACCAATTTTTCCCCCTTTGCGGCCTGCCCAAAGGCAAAGCAGTCCTGCAGATATTGGGTGAAAGGGACGGAAAGATCGTTGGCTTCAAAGGCGTGGAGAGAGATGTTTACCTTGTGCAGGGCAGGTGCGCTTAGCAGCAGTTCCTGCTGCCGGGCCAGGAGTGTGCCGTTGGTAGTGAGGATCACCCGGAAACCAAATTGCGCGGCAATCTTTAAAAACTCCGGAAGTTCGGGGTGACACAGCGGCTCGCCCATCAGGTGAAAATATAAATAATCCGTATAGGGTCGCAGCTTGGGAGCAAGATGGGAAAAATCCTCCGGAGTCATACGCCGCTTTTCCCGCTTTGTCCCGGGGCAGAAAGCGCAGCTTAAGTTACACAGGTTGGAGATTTCTAAATAAATCTTTCGAAAACGCACGGCACACCCCCCTTTTTTTTAAAAGTATATCACACAGATGAGGCAAATGGCAAACAAATTTCTGCAGCAGGATGGGACAACTCTTGTAATATGGAAGGTTTTGTGTTAAACTAAATTGAATTATTATGGAATTTATGCGCTTTTGGAGGCTATTATGCGATTTTCATTTCCACCGTAATCCCTCCGTTGCTTTTTACAAAAACAAAGGAGGAAAGTTATGTCAACTTTAAGAGAAGAAATCAGCCGCCGCCGGACCTTTGCCATCATTTCCCACCCGGACGCCGGTAAAACCACCTTAACGGAAAAATTCCTGCTTTACGGCGGCGCCATCGCCCAGGCAGGTGTGGTTAAGGGTAAGAAAAATTCCCGCGCAGCCACCTCAGACTGGATGGAGATCGAAAAGCAAAGAGGTATTTCGGTTACTTCCTCGGTTATGCAGTTCCAGTATGATGGCTTTTGTATCAATATTTTGGACACACCGGGCCACCAGGACTTCTCCGAGGATACCTATCGGACACTGATGGCGGCCGACTCTGCGGTGATGGTCATTGACGGCGCAAAGGGCGTTGAACCCCAGACCCGGAAACTTTTCAAGGTCTGCGCCATGCGGCATATTCCCATCTTCACTTTTGTCAATAAGATGGACCGGGAGACGAAGGATCCCTTCGACCTGCTGGATGAGGTGGAGCGCGAGCTGGGCATTGAGACCTATGCTATGAACTGGCCCATCGGCAGCGGCAAAGATTTTCAGGGTGTTTATGACCGGGAAAAGAGTCAACTACTGTTTTTCTCCGGTATTAACGGAAAGGCCAAGGCTGAAAAGCAAGCTGTCGATCTGTACGATAGCAAGGTGGCGGAGCTTTTGGATTCCGAAACCAAGCACCGGCAGCTGATTGACGATGTGGAGCTTCTGTCTGCGGGACGGGAGATGGATATGGAAGCGGTGCGAAACGGCCAGCTCAGTCCTGTTTTCTTTGGTTCTGCGCTGACAAACTTCGGTATAGAGCCGTTTTTGGAGAACTTCCTGAAACTGACACCGCCTCCTCTGTCCCGGGTAGCGGACTGCGGTGAGGTGGATACCTTTAGCCCGGATTTTTCTGCCTTTGTCTTTAAGATCCAGGCCAATATGACCAAGGCCCACCGGGACCGTCTGGCATTTATGCGGATCTGCTCCGGTAAATTCCAGCGGCATGCGGAATATTTCCATATGCAGGGCGGTCGGAAAATGCGTCTGTCCCAGCCTCAGCAGCTGCTGGCAGCGGAGCGGGAAATCGTGGATGAGGCCTATGCAGGCGACGTGATCGGCGTATTTGACCCGGGTATCTTCTCTATTGGCGATACCATCACCGTACCGGGCAAGAAATTCCTGTATTCCGGCATCCCCACCTTTGCGCCGGAGCATTTCTGTCGGGTGTCTGCAAGAGATTCCATGAAGCGCAAGCAGTTTGTCAAGGGTACGGAGCAGATCGCCCAGGAGGGTGCTATTCAAATTTTCAAAGTGCCAAACTCCGGTATGGAGGAGGTCATTGTAGGTGTTGTGGGTACGTTGCAGTTTGATGTATTCCAGTACCGTATGAAGAATGAGTACGGCGTGGATCTGCGGATGGATATGCTGCCCTACGAGGAGATCCGCCTGATCGAAAGCTATCCCGGAGACCTGTCCGACCTGAATTTGGGCTCAGATGCCGAGCTTTTGGAGGATTACCGGGATCGGAATCTGCTGGTATTCAGTAGCTACTGGGCTATCGATTTCACCTGCAAGCGCAATCCGGGATTGAAGCTGAAGGAAATCGTGGTGGAAGAAGGTTAATAAAGCAATAAAAACAGCTCACTTTTTACAGTGAGCTGTTTTTCGTTTAAGAAGATTTATTTGCCGGCAATTTGCAGCAGACGGAAAACCTGCAGGGCAGTTTTTTGCAGATTGCTGTATGCGTTTTTGATGTCTAAAGCTTCCTCTAAAGAGGTAACCTGCCGCAGAATGGGGAAGAAGGCATCAATGCCGTGTTGGTTACAAACTTCTGCGTCCTGGGTTACGCAGCCGGAAAAGGCAATAACCTTCTTGCCGTGCTTCTTCGCAAGCTGCGCCACGCCGATAGGCGCTTTTCCCATTGCGGTTTGGGAGTCCAGCCGACCTTCACCGGTTACTACGATATCGGCGTTTATAATGTCTTTCTCCAGTTCGGTTTCTTCCAGAATAAGCTGGATGCCGGAGCGCAGCGTGGCATTTGTAAAGGCTAAGAACGCAAAGCCCAAGCCGCCGGCAGCACCGGCACCGGGGAAGTCCGGGTCAGCGGTGGGGGATACGGTTTTTGCGATAGCTGCGTAATTTGCCAGATAGCCATCCATCAGGGGGATGGTGGTAGGCGTCGCGCCCTTTTGCGGGCCGTAGATCGCGCTGCAGCCGGACTTGCCGCAAAGGGGATTGTTCACATCGCAGGCAATGTAGAAGGTGCATTCCTGCAGATGGGGCAAAACGCGATCGGTCTTAATTTGTTTTAAGTCTTTCAGACCCTTTGCGCCGGGTGCGATGGGGTTTCCATCCGCATCCAAAAGGTCGTAACCCAAAGCGGCCAGCATACCGGTGCCGCCGTCGTTGGTGGCGCTTCCGCCAATGCCCATAATGAAGCGGCGGCAGCCTTTTGAAACCGCATCTTGAATCATCTCGCCGACGCCGTAGGTGGTAGTTTCCATAGGATCCCGGTCAGCGGCGGAAATGAGGGTGATGCCGGCGGCAGCAGCCATTTCCATAACGGCGGTGGTTTTATCTGCCAAAATGCAGTACTTTGCTGTTACGGCACTGCCCAGAGGTCCGGTAACCGGAAGTTCCACTGTTTCACAGTTTAGACCTGCAGAAAAAGCGTCCACAGTACCCTCACCGCCGTCGGCCAAGGGCTTTACCACCACTTGGGCATCGGCATACAGGGATTGCACTGCCTCTTTGACCGCATTACCTGCCTGCAAAGAGGAGAGACTGCCTTTAAAAGAATCGATTGCAACAACAACTTTCATCGTATCACCTGTTAAAAAATATTTACATTTTGTCCGGAGCGGAGAAGCCTAAAATGTAGATGCAGGTCTCCAGAATGTTCTTGGCAAGGGCGATCAGGCTGATATAACCGGCCTGAAGTGCCTTGTCCTCTTCGGTGAGGATCCGGGTCTCGTGATAGAACTTGTTAACTGCACCGGAAAGCTCGTAGATATAGGCGCAGATCAGGTTGGGGGAAGCGGTCTTCAACGCGTTTTCCATAGCCGGGCCGAACTTGGTGATGGCGAGCATCAGGTCCTTGGCATAGGGGTTGGCAGCAGGCTGGATGGGCAGTTTCTCCCAAGCACCATATTTCGCCAAAATGGACTTTACACGCACGATGGTGTAGAGGATATAAGGACCGGTGTTGCCCTCAAAGGCAGCAAAGCGATCCATATCGAAAACATAGTCTTTGGTGGGCTGGTTGCTCAGGTCACCGTACTTAAGGGCAGCCATAGCGATCTTCTTGGTAGTTTCCTCTACCTCGTCGTCGGACACGATCTTGTTCTCTACCACCTTGGCGCGGACAAAGTCGGTCATTTCGCGAATGAGCATCTCCAGACGCATAACGCCACCCTCACGGGTCTTGAAAGGCTTGCCGTCAGCGCCGTTCATCGTGCCAAAGCCCAAATGCTGCAGGGTGTAGTCCTCAGGGACGATACCGCCCAACTTAGCCGCCCGGAATACCTGTTCAAAGTGCAGGTTTTGGCGCTTATCGGTGATGTAGAACATCCGATCCGGCTTAAAGTCCCGCATACGCTGCACCATAGTAGCCAGGTCCGTGGTGGCGTAAATGGCAGAGCCGTCGGTCTTTACGAGAATGCAGGGAGGAACTTCCTTCTTGTCGTCCTCTTTGGCCACGGGAATGACCCACGCGCCCTCACTCTGTACGGCGATGCCCCGTTTTTTGAAATCTTCTACCATGGCAGGGATAAAGGGGTCAGCATCGCTCTCGCCCAGCCAGGCTTCGAAATAAACGTTCAGATCATCGTAGATCTTGCGCATATCCGCAAGAGACAGGCGCATAATGTGCTGCCACAGCGCCCGGTAGCCGGGTCTGCCGCTTTGCAGCTGGAAGGTAGCGGTGTGCGCCTTATCCGCAAAGGCTTCATCCTCTTTCTTCTTGGCGGAGGCAGCAGGGTAGATCTCCTCCAGTTCGGAGATGGTAAAGGGCGCTTCTTCCGGGTACGGACCGGTGAAGCTTTCGTCGAAATAGCACAGATCCGGTTGCCGTTCCTGCAATTCGGTAATGATCAGACCCATCTGCAGGCCCCAGTCGCCCAGGTGGATATCGCCGATGGCATTGTAGCCGAAGAATTGAAACAGCCGCTTGATGCTCTCACCAATGATGGCAGAGCGCAGGTGGCCGATGTGCAAAGGCTTTGCCACATTGGGTCCGCCGTAGTCTACCACCACGGTCTTACCTGTGCCGGTCTTTTCGATGCCGAAGTCCTGAGCGGTGCGCATTTGCTCCAGATAGTCCTGCAGGAAACGGTCAGACAGTTTCAGATTGATAAAGCCGGGCATCACCGCATCGCACATAGAAAAATCGCTTTTATCCAGCTTTTCTGCCACGGCGGTGGCAATGGCGATGGGGGCGCATTTATACTGCTTGGCAGCGGACAGCGCGCCGTTGCACTGATATTCGCACAGGTCCGGGCGGTTGGAGACGGTCACTTTACCGAAGGCGGCATCGTAGCCGGCATCAGCAAAAGCCTGCTGCATTTTTTCCGTAATTAAATCTAAGATTTTTTTCATAGTTTTTAACTCCTACAATGTTGTCATCCTTTGACTTCGTGTCTGCGACACTCCGCTCAGGATGACAGCGTGTTTGAAAACAAGGAAATTAACCTTCCTTCTGCTGCGCCAGCCATTCCAGGTAATCGTCGTAGGTTCCGTAGCGGTCTACAATGGTGCCATCCGGCTGGAAGGCGATGACGCGGTTACAGGTGGAGGTGAGCATTTCATGGTCGTGGGAGGCTAAAAGCACCACGCCGGTGAAAGCTTCCAGACCCTTGTTGACAGCCTGGATGGATTCCATATCCAAGTGGTTGGTGGGCTGGTCCAGCAGCACCACATTGGCGCCGGAGAGCATCATTTTAGAGAGCATACACCGGACTTTTTCGCCACCGGAGAGCACGTCCACGCTCTTAAAGGCGTCTTCGCCGGAGAACAGCATCCGGCCCAGGAAACCACGCAGGTACACATCGTCTTTTTTGACGGAGTACTGCCGCAGCCAGTCCACCAGCTCCATTTTGTTGCCTTCAAAGTACTCGGTATTGTCCTTGGGCAGGTAGCTGCGGGAGGTGGAAACACCCCATTTAACAGAGCCTTCATCCGGCTCCAATTCGCCCATCAGCACTTTAAACAGGGCGGTCTGGGCCAGTTCGTTTTCACCAACAAAGGCGATCTTATCCGTGCGGTTTACAGAGAAATATACCTTGTCCAGCAGCTTAACACCGTCCACAGTAACGGATACATCATTAACTGTGAGCACATCCTTGCCCAGTTCCCGTTCCGGCATAAAGCCCACAAAGGGATAGCGGCGGGTGGAGCAGGGCATCTCTTCCACGGTCAGCTTGTCCAAAAGCTTCCGGCGGGCAGTTGCCTGCTTGGCCTTACTTTTGTTGGCGGAGAATCGCTGAATAAACAGCTGCAGTTCTTCGATCTTCTCCTGATTCTTCTTGTTCTTGTTGCGGATCATGGCCTGCACCATCTGAGAAGATTCATACCAGAAGTCATAGTTACCTACGTACATCTTGATCTTGCCGTAGTCGATATCCACGGTGTGGGTGCAGACAGTATTTAAAAAGTGACGGTCGTGGGAGACCGCGATGACCATACCGGGAAAGTCTAACAGGAAATCCTCCAGCCAGTTGATGGCCTCAATGTCTAAGTTGTTGGTAGGCTCGTCCAGCATA
>JAZUSG010000046.1:0-5056 GCA_045606605.1 Faecousia sp. | reverse complement strand
CTTATAGGCTTCGGTAAAATAAGCTTCCAGGCCCATTTGACCATAGGAGTCATTTTCGTGCCTTCCCGGCTTTGACCGGATGCTCAATTCAAAATTTAATATGTCTATTTTACGGGATTTCTTTAAGCGGCAAACATTATCGTCCCAGTCTCCAATGCCGTCATAAGGCAGCAAATGTAGGTCGTCCAGCCAAGTAATCTCCCCATCAAATCTGCTGATTCCCAAATTGTCGTTTAGGTGCGTTATGAGCAGGCGGTCGCCGAATTTCTCCAGCATATCCTGGCAGTGGTTGTAGCACATTTCATGTCCACTATCCCAGCAAAAACCAACCGTCGGATTGTTCCGGTAGTGATCCATCAGAGAAGACAGGTATTCTTCTCCCTCCGTATTTTCAAAAGCTATCTGTATGCCGTAGCGTTCCGCTTTTTCTGTCAGCTTATCGAACTTCCGAAAATATGACCGGTCTGCACCTGTAATCGGGCCGCCAAAATCAAACCACGCATGGGCCACAAGAATCGGAATGTTCAAACGGTGGCAATCCTCCAGGGATCGGAAGATCTCTCTGTCCTCATCTGCTATGGCCTCATCGGCGCACCACATTGCTCCCACCTCGCCGATGGGGGCGTGGAGAGACTGAACGGTAAGGCCGCAAGCGCGCGCCGTTTCCACGACCTCAGTCAGACCCACATTCTCTTCCCACTCCGGAGAAATCGCGTCAAATCCGATCTTTTTCAGAAGCTTTACCACTTCGGTTGTTGGGATCTCGTAGTCATTGCCAACGCTGATGCCGATTTTTTGTTGATACATACTTCCGTCTGACTCCTAAAGGTATCATTTCTGCAGGTCTTCCAGGGTGATGCCTTCCACGGCAGCCGGTTCCATAACTGCGGCCTTGATCTTCGCGGCATCGAATTTTGCCTGGCGGGTGAAGGTGTACAGGCCGTTTTGCTCCTGCTCCACGTCGGTCAGCTGGGTGTAGCAGTAGGCGCAGATCTTGGGGTTATCCAGCATTGCCTTACACAGCTGAATGTACTTTTCCACCAGCTGGTCTCTCTCCAGTGCTTCGCCGTAACCCCAGGCGTGCTCCTCTTTTTCTTCCTTCAGACGGATGCCGCCAAATTCACTGATGAAGCAAATCTCATTGGAATGGATACGCTTACGGCAGAAGTGACCGTCGGGGAAGGCCTGCCAGGCGATGCAGGGAACAGCTTCGCCATGGATCAGCGGCTCATAGGTCTTCCGGAATTCCTCGGGATCGCCGCAGTAATCGTGGGTATCGTACATATCGTAGCAGCCATCGATGTGCTTCCAGCCGGAATTGTCGATGAACACACGGGTGGCATCGTAGGAGAGGGTCATATGGTACAGCATCTCTGCCAGCCGGGGCTGCACATCATAGGATGTCTCGTTTAAGGGACACCAGCCAACGATAGACGGGTGGTTGTAGTCCCGGATCAGACTCTCGCTCCACTCCTGCAGCATAGCCCGGTAGCTGGAATCCTTGCCCACATCCATACCCCAGTTGGGATACTCGCCCCAAACCAGGTAACCCATCCGGTCACAGTGGTACAGGAAACGGGGCTCGAAGATCTTTTGGTGCAGACGGGCGCCGTTGAAGCCGATATCCATAGAGATCTGAATATCCCGAACAAGGTCCTCTTCTGTGGGCGCGGTATACACGCCGTCGGGGTAATAACCCTGATCCAGCACCAGCCGCTGGAATACGGACTTGCCGTTTAAGAAGAACTTGCCGTCTACAAAAGCAATGTCCCGCAGGCCGAAATAGCTATCCACCTTATCTTCGCCCAAGCGGAAAATCACATCGTACAGCTCGGGGGATTCCGGACTCCAGGGGTGCACTTCCGGCAGGTCAGCGGAAACGGTTACGGTCCGCCAGGGGATCACTGCGGAGGCGGTGGTCAGGAGCTTGCCGGCAAAGTAAATTTCTGCGATAAAGGTCGCGCCTGCGCCGCAGACCGCATCTGCCTCGAAGGTAACGGACTGATTCACCAAAGACGGGGTGATCTTAACATGCTTTAAGTGGGTCTTGGGCACACGCTCCAGCCACACGGTCTGCCAAATGCCGGTGGTTCTGGTGTAGTAGCAGCCGTCGGGCTGATAGTCAGCGCACTGCTTGCCGGAGGGAATGTCCGTATCCCGGGTGTGGTCCGATACCAGCACGGTAATGTCTGTTTCACCGGGGGTGCAGTGATCGGTAATATCAAAGCCAAAGGGGGTAAAGCCGCCGTAGTGATGGCCTGCAAACTTGCCGTTTACAAAGACTCTTGCATAGTAGTCGCAAGCGCCGATATGGACAAACACTCTGTCGCCGGATTGCAGCCATTCATCGGGGATCTGCACCTTCTTTTTATAGCACACGCCATCCATAAATTCCTTGTTGCCGATGCCGGAGAGCTTGCTTTCCGGGCAGAAGGGCACGGTGATGGTCTGAGAAAGATGGTCGGCGGCAGGAATGCCCCGCTCCTGTGCAGTATTGGCAAGGTCCAGCTCAAATTCCCACTGGCCGTTGAGGTTGATCCACTGGCTGCGGGCAAATTGCGGCCGGGGATATTCCGGACGGGGGATGGGGGTAGCATTTACGGTTTCCATAGGCTCTCTCCTTGTTTTTAGCGCGGCTGCGCGCATTTTTCGTTTATTATACCATCTGGTTTTTTAGAATTCAAGGAATATCCTGCTTTTTCCAAAAAATCGGCGGCACAGATTCCCTGTGCCGCCGCAATATAAATTTTTACAGCATCGCTAAAATGCCATCCTTGGACTTTGCGCCCACGGACCGGGATACTTCCTTGCCGTTTTACATCACCACTAAGGTGGGAATGCTCATCACGCCAAACTGATTGGCAAGATCCGGCCCTTCATCCACATTGACCTTGCCCACCTTGATATCGGCCCGCTCCAGGGCGATCTCCTCCACAATGGGAACCACCATCCGGCAGGGTCCGCACCAGGGCGCCCAAAAGTCCAGCAGGACCTTCTTTTCGGACTGTAACACTTCCTCGTTAAAATTATCTTTATTGATATTGATAGCAGACATTTTTATGTCCTCCTTTTTTTATTTTATGGCCTTAGTATAACCGATCTATCCCACTTTGTCTGTGATTATATCACAAACACTCAGGTTCTGGCAAGTCCGTCCACCTGCAGCACCACACCGGTAATATAGGATGCCTCGTCCGACGCCAGGAAAGCAAAGGCATTGGCCACATCCTCCGGCTGACCCACCCGCCGCAGAGGGATCGCCGCCACCAGGGGGGCGATCATTTCCTTGGGGAGCGCCCGCACCATATCCGTTTCCGTAATGCCGGGAGCGACTGCGTTGACGCGGATCCCCTTGGGACCCAGTTCCCGGGCAAGGGACAAGGTCATACCGTTGACCGCAAATTTGGATGCAGGGTAGGCAAATCCGCTGGGCTGCCCGTAAATGCTGACCATGGAAGAGGTGTTCAGGATCACGCCCTGCCCCTGGGCCTCCATATATTCTGCCGCTGCCTTGGTGGCGGTAAAGATGCCCTTGACATTCAGGTCCATTATCCGGTCAAAGGTCTCCTCGGTGTACCGGTCCAGAGGTGTGCTTTCCGACACACCGGCATTGTTAATGAGGATGTCGATCCGTCCGTATCGGTCCACCACTTGCCGGAACGCCTCCCGGACAGAGGTTAGATCCGTCAGGTCCGGGCTGATCCCCGCCACCTTTGCCTCCGGATAGCGCTCCTGCAGCTTCGCTGCGGCGTTTTCTGCATTTTCCCGGGTGCTGGCGGTGAGGATCACCGTCGCGCCTTCTTTTAAAAACTTTTCAGCAGTAGCATAGCCGATTCCCCGGCTGCCGCCTGTGATGATGGTAACTTTATTTTGTAACCGCATATGTTCTTCCTCCTTTTTGTTTTGTGTCTTTAGTATACCCAGTCCAAGAGGATCTTTCTGTGATAAAATCACATTGACACAACGGTATGCTATTTACTTTTGCTTTCAATCGATTATAATGAAAGCAGGCAGACCGATCAAAGAAAGGAGCGCATTATGAAACTTGCTACCACCACCGGTGATTTTGACCTATATACAACGGATTATCTGGAACGGCTCCAATTGGTACGGCAGGCGGGATTTCGGTATATCGACCTGTCGGTATACGACCTGACAGCCGACGATCCGCTGATCTTGGGGGATGACTGGGAAAAAGCAGCGGATGCACTGTTGTCCTATGCCCAGGAAAACGGTATGCAGTTTGTCCAGTGCCACGCCCCCAACACCAACCCCCTGGATCCTGCCCAGGAGGATCAGACTGTACAATGGACGATCCGCACCCTTGCTCTTTGTGAAAGGCTGGGCATTCCCAATATGGTCATTCACGCCGGCTGGGATCCGGATGCCACCCGGCAGGAATGGTTTCCGCGGAACAAAGCTTTCTTTACACGACTCTTTGATGCCATGGAAAAACACGGTGTAAACGTCCTGCACGAAAATTCCACCAGCGGCAATATGCCCTGGTATTATCCCAAAACCGGCGCGGATATGGGGGAATTTTGTGAGTATGTGGGCCATCCGCTGTTTCACGCTTGCTGGGACACCGGCCACGCCAACATCGAAGGCAGTCAGTACGATCAGATTCTGGACATTGGCAAGCACCTGTATGCCGTACATATTAACGACAACCGGGGCAAACAGGATGAACACATCATCCCCTATCTTGGCACGGTGAATATGGACGAAGTGATGCATGGCTTACAGGATGTGGGTTTCCAAGGTCCGTTTACATTGGAAGCCGGCAGCTCCATGCGGGAGCCGAAAAGCTGGTTTGGCGACCGGCACACCTTTGAGAAGGACACCCGCCTGCTGCGCCCCACAAAAGCGCTGCAACTGGAGCTGGAGAAATTTATGTATGCCGTAGGTAAGCACATTCTCACCGCCTACGATCTTATGGAAGAATAATCAAAAAGCCGAGGAATCAAAAGATTCCTCGGCTTTTTATGCGCTCTTTTACTTATTCTGCAGGTAGCTGTCGATGGCTGCGGCAGCCTTCTTGCCGGCGCCCATAGCC
>JAZUSG010000045.1:0-8864 GCA_045606605.1 Faecousia sp. | reverse complement strand
TTCAAAGGAAATTTTCCGCTGCTGGCTTTTTTTAGAACAGAACCGATACTCTGACAAAAGACTCCCTCGGGAACAGGCATTTGGGCATCCAGTTCCTGGCAGAAAGTGTCGGTCAGGTTATTGACTGCGGCAAGGAAATCCGCATCCTTTTCTCCCAGTTTTCTTAAGGCGGCGTTGTAGGTGTGCGCTACACTCTCTCTGGTGTCGGAGGGAATCTTTGTCAGCAGGTGATCGGCAAACAGACAACCTCTGTGCGGCGTGTTTACTGTGGTAAGGGAAGCAACCTGGTGGGCAATGCCAAGCTTTGCGATGGCGTAACGGCAGTCCAGACCGCCTTTGGAATGGGCGATGATGTTGACCTTCTCCGCCCCGGTCTCAGACAGGATCTGCAAAATGCGTTCCTTCAAGACTGTAGCACTGTCGGCGATGGATGCGGCAGAGGGGTGGTTGCCGTAAAAGATCTGCGCACCGTTGGTTTGCAGTTCCTTAGGGATTCTGCCCCAGTAGTTGAATAGCTTCGTATCCCGGAAGAATACACCGTGAACCAACAAAATGGGATATTTGGTAGCGCAGACCTGCAAATCTTTCCGCGCTTTGTTAGCCAGATCCTTGCCGATTTCAAATATACATTCCGCGGTGGTGGTTTTGATAATGAAATATAGGGCCACTAAATTGGCAACAGGAATCAGACCGCAGAGCGCGCCGATCAGCCGCAGCCGAAAGCCCAACTGGGCAGAGGTCAGATATACGCAAAGAATACCCACCCAAAAGACAACTGCCAATATGCCCACGCATTGCACCAAACTCCACACCAGTGTCATATGATTGCCGGGGATGGTCTGCAGGGCAAGACAAATGTGATAGGGGATGCTAAAAAGTGTCGCAGTGCAAAAGGCATACAGCAGAACCGTGCCGTGCAGACAGATCCTGCTGCGTTTGGTTTTCACAACAAAAGCACCGGCAAACAGGATCACAAGCAGAAACACCGGTACGATCACAAAAAGACGCTCCGGACACTGCTGAATGAAAAGAAAGCTATTTGCCATAAAACTTATGATGAGACTGTGAAGCGCTATAGAAAGAATAAATCTTGCTTTCATTGTTTCACCTCCGTTTTCTATACGCGATGGACTACAAAGAATCGGTTCTCATAAGTTGCACACAAATACTATGCAAAGCAGAAGGAATAGAACTGGGCGTCTTTCAGATAGATCCGCATTCTTACCGGCTTGCCGTTTAGATCCGCAAGGGATTTTTCAAAGTCACAGGGCCGGGCGATGGTGTTACCGAAGAGTCTGCCGGAATCGTAACCCGGGATCGCATTTCCGTCTTCATCGCAGAAGACGATGTGCAAATAACCCAAAGCAGACGTGGCGAAATTGACGGTCAGTTCCTCTCCGGTAAAGGTGAAGGGCTTTGTGAGCGCTTCGCCGCCGGCAAAATTTGCAGACCAGGAGAAGAAACCGTCCATTCTGGTGGTGTAACGCTCAAAGGTTACTGTGCGAGTACCTGCGCCGCGAACCATAAAGAGGGAAAGCTCTTTGGGTTCATCCCGGAAATCCGACTGGGTTTCGATGATGCCACGGGCAAAGAATCCGTCGCCGTACATCCAGTTGTCGTTGTTTTCCATTCCCGGGGTCAGATAGGCCTCGTGGGTGCGATGGAAATGCAGGCCATCCCGACCGGTCATAATGGCGCACTCAGTGATCGCAGTTCCGTAACGACCGTACTTTTCGGTGAGCATAGGCCGAAAACCGTCAATGGTGGGCAAATGAGGATAGTTTTTCGCATCTTTCTCCCGGTCGATATATCGGGTAGGCAGGGCGATGAAGGCATTGGCCCGGTGATACTTTTGCACATTGTTAATGTAATACTGCACTTCTAAATCATCTGCGCCATAGTCAAGCTGCTGCGGCGTAGACCAGTTTACAAAATCCTTGGAGACAGAAAGTCTTATATCCCGCACGTGGGGTTCTTTCTCATATTCGATGATCCGCTCTGCATCGGGGAAGTGGACACCCCGGCAGTAGAGCCGGTAAGCGCCCAGAGCTTCATCCCAAAATGCATAGTTCATAGAGTCAAAGGCGCACTTTAAATCCAAGATTCGCTCGAATGTAAAGTGGATGCCATCGGCGCTTTTGTAGTAGGCCAGCAGGGAGTGGGATTTGAGCCCGTTTACAAAGGTGGCTTCCGGGTCATCATATTGGGCCAGGGCTTTGTACTTTTCGTCGGGGGGACAGGCGGGGTTTGTATCGTAGGTAACCGCAAAATTATCCAAAATGCGGGTGCTGTCCATCAGAAAAATGTTATTGTCCTTAGATCCGGCAAACTCCCACATTCCTAAGTTCGGTTTATAGAAGGTTTTGCCGTCATCACTGTAGGCAACGCACCAGGCGTAGTGTCTACCCTGTTCCTCCTGCCAAACACCGGCATTATTGCCGGCAGCCCGGTAATACATCCGGAACTTTTCTCCGTCGTATAGCAGAGAGCCGTAGTTGCAGAATTCTCCCTCCCATGGTTCGGTGCAGGAAAATGCCACATTCTTCCGGGTAGGAGCGTGCATTTGCAGGGAGATGTTTTCGGCTTTTTCTGCAAAGTCCATATCCCAAAGGACTTCTCGTCCTTGTATGTTTATCATAGGCATATCCTCCTGTTTTGTGTCAAGGTTTCTGATAAATGCTACTACCATCATATCAAGCGGAGATTTCTTTGTCAATGAAAGGGGAAGGTTCTTCTGTAAGCTTTGATTGTGGATTTACTTTTTTAAAACGCTGTGATACAATAACCGTACGATCTTAATGCAATATTAGTAGCGGAGGAATCCATATGAACTATGATGTGATCATCATTGGTGCCGGTCCTGGCGGCATTTTCGCAGCCTATGAGCTTATGCAGCACGATCCCAAGCTGAAGGTGGCGGTATTTGAGGCGGGCCACGCACTCAGCAAGCGCCACTGTCCCATTGACGGGGAAAAGATCAAAAGCTGTATCGGTTGTAAAAGCTGTTCCATTATGAGCGGCTTTGGCGGCGCAGGCGCATTCTCGGATGGCAAGTATAACATTACCAACGACTTTGGCGGTACGCTCTATGAGTTTATCGGCAAGAAACACGCGCTGGACCTGATGCACTATGTAGATGCCATCAACCTGCGTTTCGGCGGTGAGGGGACAAAACTCTACTCTACCGCAGGCACCCGGTTTAAGACCCTGTGCATTCAGAACGACCTGCACCTTCTGGATGCGTCCGTCCGCCATTTGGGCACAGATATCAACTATGTGGTACTGGAGAATCTGTATGCGTACCTGCAGGACAAGGTGGAGTTTTTCTTTGACACCCCGGTCCTGACGGTAAACGTGTTGGAAAACGGCTATGAAGCTGTGTGCAAGAATGGCACCTATCGCTGCCAAAAGTGCATTGTTTCCGTTGGCCGTAGCGGCAGTAAGTGGATGGAAGAGGTCTGTAAGGAACTGGAGATCCCGACCGAGTCCAATCGGGTGGATATTGGTGTCCGGGTGGAGCTGCCGGCAACGGTATTTGCGCACCTGACCGATGAACTTTACGAAAGTAAGATCGTCTACCGCACCCAGAAGTACGGCGACAAGGTGCGCACCTTCTGTATGAATCCCAAGGGCGCTGTGGTAAACGAGAATACCAATGGTATCATCACCGTTAACGGCCATAGCTATGAAGATCCGGAGAAACAAACGGAAAATACCAATTTTGCCCTGCTGGTGGCCAAGCATTTTTCCGAACCCTTTAAGGATTCCAACGGCTACGGCGAATCCATTGCCCGTTTGAGCAATATGCTGGGTGGCGGTGTGATCGTGCAGCGTTTCGGTGATCTGATCCGGGGTCGCCGTTCCACACCCAAACGGATGCGGGATGCTTTTATCACTCCCACCTTAAACGCCACCCCCGGCGATCTGAGTCTGGTGCTTCCCAAGCGAATCCTGGATGGCATCATTGAGATGATCTATGCGCTGGATAAGGTAGCGCCCGGCACGGCAAATGACGATACGCTCCTCTATGGCGTGGAAGTGAAGTTCTACAATATGGAAGTGGAAGTGAACGAGAACTTAGAAGCACGTTACCCTGGCTTGTATGTGATCGGAGACGGAAGCGGCATCACCCATTCTCTGTCTCACGCATCCGCCAGCGGCGTCTATGTGGCAAGAAATATTGTGAGCAAATAAGAGAACATAAATGGGAGAGAGAATATGAACTTTTTGGAAGAGAGAATCTTAAAAGACGGCATTGTAAAACCCGGCAATGTACTGAAGGTAGACAGCTTTTTGAACCACCAGATGGATATATCCCTGATGGAAGAGATCGGCCGGGAATTTCGGCGGCGCTTTGCCAATAAGCCGGTTACCAAGGTGCTGACCATCGAAGCTTCCGGCATTGGTATTGCCTGTTTCGTGGCTAAGGAGTTTGGCGTTCCGATGGTCTTTGCCAAAAAATCCAAGTCCATTAATATTGACGGGGATATGTACGTGGCAGAGGTGGAGTCCTTTACCCACAAAAATCGAAATCAGGTGATCGTATCCAAGAAGTTCTTAAGTGCTGAGGATCACCTGCTGATCATCGACGACTTTTTGGCGAACGGATGCGCTCTGCAGGGCCTCATTTCCATTGCTGAATCTGCCGGCGCAACGGTAGAGGGACTTGGCGTTGTGATCGAGAAGGGCTTCCAGATCGGCGGACGGGTGATCCGCAATTTGGGTTACCAGCTGGAGTCTCTGGCGATTGTGGATGCTATGGATGCCGATACTGGCAGCATTACTTTCCGGGAGCAGTAAGATTTCAAAATGTAAAAAGGCTTGTCGCAGAAATTCTGCGGCAAGCCTTTCTTTTGTTTATTGGAGTGCCTTCAGCGCAGCGATATGCTCCGGTGTCGTGCCGCAGCAGCCGCCCAAAATACTTGCGCCCATTTGAGCGCAATCGGACACAATGCCTGCAAACTCTTCAGGACCCATAGGGTACACCGGCACATTGTCCGACCCAATTACGGGAATACCCGCGTTGGGTTTGCACACCAGCGGCCCTTTTACGTATCGGCGCAGCCGGCTTACAAGACCGGGTGTCATCGTGTCTGCGGCTACGCAGTTAAAGCCCACTGCGCAAGCGCCGGCCTCCTCTAATTCCCGCAGCACCGGTGCGGCATCCCGTCCGGAGAACAGGCTGCCATCGGCTTGCATGGTAAAGCTATAGAGCACCGCGTCAGCGCCCTCCAGCTCTGCAGCGGTCAATATCGCTTCCGCCTCCTGGGGATACATCAGGGTCTCCGCTGCCAGCAGATCCGCACCACCCTCCAAAAGGCCGCCAATCTGCGCCCGGTAGTTTTCCACCAAAAGATCAAAGTTTTCCGGATCGAAGCTGTCGCAGAAAGCAGCCAAGGTGGTCAGATTTCCGGCAACCAGCACATCCGGCGCAGCTGCCCGGGTCAGCGCCACCATCTGTGCGTTGATAGCGGCGGTTTGCCGGTGAAGATTCACCCGCTCCAAGGCAATGGGTTGCGCTTGAAAAGTGGGGGCATATAAAATATTGCTGCCGGCGGCGGCATAGCGCCGCTGAAGAGAGATGAGCGCCTCGGGATTGGCAAGGATCCACTCCTCGGTGCAGCAGCCCCGGGGCATACCGGCCTTTTGCAGATTTGAGCCGGTTGCGCCGTCTAACAGAACTGTTTTTTGAAAAAATGCGGAAAGGTTTTCTCTTGTGAGCATATGATCACATCCTTTTATTTTATTATACCTGCCCCGGGGAAAAATGCAACATAGATTGACGAGGTTTGGGAAATCTGTTAATATAGTGAAAAATATTAAGGAGAGGATACATTATGAAAAAGACACAGCTGCGCGCCTATGCCAATCTGATCGTCCGCTGCGGCGTAAATGTACAAAAAGGCCAGGAAGTGCTGATCTATGCAGACCTGGACCAGCCGGAATTTGTCAAGATGGTGGTAGAGGAGGCCTATAAGGCCAAAGCGAAAAAGGTAACCGTGGAGTGGGACTACCAGCCTCTTGCCAAGATACACGTCCGCTACCAGTCTGTTAAGACAATGGGTACCGTGACCGATTTCCAAAAGGCCCGGCAGCAGCATTACTGCGACACCCTGCCTGCCCGCATCCATTTGATCTCGGAAGATCCGGACGGCCTGAAGGGTATGAATATGGAGAAGGTGGCAAAGGCCAGAAAAATGAGCTATCCCATCTTAAAGCCTTATGTGGATGCCCGGGAGGGCCGCCAGCAGTGGTGTATTGCGGCAGTACCCGGTGCCGCCTGGGCAAAGAAGGTATTCCCCGGCCTGCGTACCAGCATTGCTATGGAAAAACTGTGGGATGCGATCCTCTTTACCTCCCGCGTTACGGAAGATCCCATCAAAGCCTGGGAAGAGCATAACAAGAATATCCACGCCCGTTGTGAATACCTCAATTCCCTGGGTATCGAAAAGCTCCACTATACCGCCGATAACGGCACCGACCTGACCGTGGGTATGATCCCCGAGGCAATTTTCTGTGGCGGCAGCGAAGTCAGCCGTGAAGGTGTTACCTATAATCCCAATATCCCCTCCGAGGAGTGCTTCATCTCTCCCAAGCGTGGAGAGGCAGAGGGTATCGTTTACTCTACTAAGCCCCTGTCCTATCAGGGTCAGTTGATCGATAAGTTCTCCATCCGCTTCGAAAACGGCAAGGCCGTGGAAGCCAAGGCAGAGGTAGGGGAAGAGCTGCTCAACACGATGATCTCTATGGATGAGGGCGCAGCTTATCTGGGCGAATGTGCCTTAGTACCGGAAAAGAGTCCCATCGCAGAAAGCGGACTGCTGTTCTATAACACCCTCTTTGACGAAAATGCTGCCTGTCACCTGGCGCTGGGTATGGGTTATGCCGATACCATCCGGGATCATCACAATAAGACTCTGGAGGAGTGCCGGCAGCTGGGCATCAACGATTCTATGATCCACGAGGACTTTATGATCGGCTGCAGCACCATGAATATTGACGCCATTACCCGGGATGGGAAGACCGTTCCCATCTTCAGAAACGGCAATTGGGCATTCTGATGTGTTTTTTTGAAAAAAATTCAAAAAAACACTTGCATTATGGATTTGCCTGTGGTATGATATCCGGGCGACTAAGATTTTAGGGGTATTTATGCCCTTTAACCTATCAGAAAGAGGTGAACAACATGAAGGAAGGTATCCATCCCAAATACGAACAGACAACGATCCGTTGTGCTTGTGGCAATGTCTTTACGACCGGCTCCACCAAGAAGGACATCAAGGTTGAAATCTGCTCCAAGTGCCACCCTTTCTATACCGGCAAGCAGAAGCTGGTTGACACCGGTGGACGTGTTGACCGTTTCAACAAGAGATTTGGTCTGAAGTAAGATATAAGTCCGTACTGCGTATCGTAGTACGGACTTTTTCTTTTTCCTGCATTTTTTGACAGAATAAGGTTGTGTGAGCGCACCGATCTGTGTTATACTATAAGGTAAAGCGAGGGAAGTCCTATGGAACAAAATTTTAATGAGAATATCATAGAGCGCGCCGTGCTGGTAGGACTCAATGCCGATACCTTTACCGCCCAGCAAACCGCAACTGACGAGACCTTGGAGGAACTGGAAGCGCTGCTGGAAACTGCCGGCGGCTTCTGCACCGGTAAAATTCTGCAGAACCGTCACGCGCCGGATGCCCATAGCTTTATCGGCGAGGGAAAGGCCCAGGAAGTGAAAATGCTGGCAGAGGCCACAGAAGCCACTATGGTGGTGTTTGATAACGAACTTTCTCCCGGCCATATCCGGGCGCTGGAGGAAATCTTGGGCGTTACGGTTTTGGACAGAAGCGCGCTGATTTTGGATATTTTTGCCCAGCGGGCAAAGACACGGGAGGGCAGACTCCAGGTGGAGCTTGCCCAGTATAAGTATTTGCTGCCCCGGCTCTCCGGTATGGGCAAGAGCCTGTCCCGGCAGGGTGGCGGCATCGGCACCCGGGGTCCCGGCGAGACCAAGCTGGAATCGGACAGACGGCACATCCGGGAGCGGATCGCCCGTCTGCAGACGGAATTGGAACAGGTGCGGCAGGTGCGTGGGGTGCAGCGGGAGCGGAGAATGAAAAACTCCGTGCCGGTGGTGGCCATTGTGGGCTACACAAACGCAGGCAAATCCACCCTGCTCAATCAGCTGACGGACGCGGATATTCCTGCCAATAACCGCTTGTTCGACACGCTGGATACCACCTCCCGGCAGCTGACGGTCTCCGATAATTTGGATGTGATTCTCTCCGATACGGTTGGATTTATCGCAAAGCTGCCTCACCACTTGGTGGATGCCTTCCGGGCAACCTTGGAGGAATTGGAATACGCAGACCTGCTGCTGCACGTGATCGATGCTTCCGATCCCAATCGGGAGGAGCATATTGCGGTGGTGGACGAACTGATCACCAAGCTATCCAAAACCGGCACGAAAGTGCTGCAGTGTTATAATAAGGCGGACCTGGTCAGCCCGGAGGATATTCCTGTGGGGCAGGACATTGTGAAGATCTCCGCAAAAAAAGGTTACGGTATGGATACGCTCCGCAAAGCGATCGAAGAGGCGCTGGGACACAGCCGTCATCACATTGTGGTAACCCTGCCTTATTCTATGGGCGGTATGGTGGACACCCTCCACTCCGGCGCCCAGGTCTTGGGTGTGGATTATACCGGCGAGGGGATCGTGGTAGATACCGTTGTAGACCCTATTTTATACGGGAGACTGAAAGACTATATCACAAAGGAGTGTTAAGCCTTGGAGGAATATCTGGTACCCACCGGATACGGTGAGGATGAGTTTACAGAGAAGAAATCCAGGTTTATCGGCAGAGTCTGGC
>JAZUSG010000044.1:0-5210 GCA_045606605.1 Faecousia sp. | reverse complement strand
CGGCGATGTGGTGGACGCGCTGAGCTTCATCCTCTTCGCGGAAAACGCCTACCCCAGAGCCCGGAAGATCTGCGAAAAGCTGAAGGAGAACATTCCCCGTGCCCAGTTTGAGATCCCGGTGCAGGCGGCTATCGGCGGCAAGATCATTGCCCGGGAGACCATTAAGGCCCTGCGTAAGGATGTGCTTGCCAAGTGCTACGGCGGCGATATTACCCGTAAGAAGAAGCTGCTGGAGAAGCAGAAGGAAGGTAAGAAGCGGATGCGTACCTTTGGCACAGTCTCTGTTCCCTCCGAGGCCTTTATGGCAGTGCTGAAATTAGACGAAGACTAAAAAATTTGTAGGGGCGATTATGGATCGCCCGCGGGCGGTTGGTAACCGCCCCTACATGGAATGATCAGGAGGCAATTATGGCCTTTTTTACCAACAAAAACAGAACCCCTTTGGGCATTTATATTCACGTGCCCTTCTGCCGCAGTAAATGCCAGTATTGCGACTTTTACTCGGTAACCACCAAGGAAGACCGCTGGCTGGACGGCTACCAAAATGCTATTTGCGCCCATATTCGGGAGGCAGGTCCTTTGGCACCGGACTATGTGGTGGACACCATCTATTTCGGCGGCGGCACACCCAGCTTTTTCGGCGCGGACGGTATGGCGGCGATCCTCAATGCCATTCGTAAGGCCTTCCGGGTGTCCAATACCGCGGAGATCACCTTTGAGGCCAATCCCGATTCTGTATCCGACCGGCTGCTGCGCCGACTGCGCAGCGAGGGTTTTAATCGGGTGAGTCTGGGTATCCAGTGCGATAACGATGAGATTTTGAAAAAATTGGGACGTCCCCATACTTATCAGCAGGCGGTGGCGGCAGTGGAACGGATCCGGAAATTCAGATTTAAGAACCTGTCGATAGATCTGATGTACGGTCTTCCCGGACAGAGTCTTCCCGATTGGGAACGAACCCTTACCAATGTGCTGAAGCTGCAGCCGGAGCATATCAGCTGCTACGGTCTGAAAGTTGAAGAGGGAACACCCCTTTACGAGTATCAGGAGTACTGCAATTTGGCGGATGACGATACCCAGGCGGATATGTACCTGTCTGCTGTTGAGATTCTTCGTCAGCACGGCTACCGCCAGTACGAAATCTCTAATTTCTGCCGCAAGGGCAATGTATCCCGGCACAATCTCAAATACTGGAACGGCGAGCCGTACTTAGGCTTTGGCCCCAATGCCAGTTCCGATTTCGGCGGTAGTCGGTTTACCATCGTCCGGGATTTGAAGGGATATATCGACGGGATCCGCCATGGCGGACAGGTGCTGCAGGATGTGCAGCAGATCGCCTCCCGGGAGCGGGCGGGTGAATATCTGATGATGCGGCTGCGCACCGCCGCCGGTATTGATCCTAAGGAGTACGAGCGGCGTTTTCTGCTGCCCTTTGCACCGCTGGAAGAGAAAATGATGGTCTTTAAGGAACAGGCCCTTGCCGTTAAAACCTATGATGGCCGCTGGCATCTGACCCCCAAAGGCTTTTTGCTGTCCAACAGTATCATTTCCGATCTTTGGGTGATTCAAGACGAAACCGGCTAATCGTAGCATCAGAAAGGAGGATCCTCTATGCTGCCGAAAGAATTTTTGGAGCGTATGGAGCGGCAGCTGGGTACAGAGTATCCGGCCTTCCTGGAGAGTTTGGAGCGTCCCCGGGCGGTAGCCTTGCGGCTGAATCCCTTGAAGGGGGAGCTGCCCCAACTGCCGTTTATGCAGGCGGCAGTTGACTGGGAGAAGATGGGGTATTATTATGACCCCCAGGCCCGTCCCGGCCTGCACCCCTACCACGATGCCGGCGTATACTATTTGCAGGAGGCAAGCGCAATGTCGGCAGTTGCTCTGTTAGATCCCCAGCCGGGGGAGCAGATCTGTGATCTGTGCGCCGCACCCGGCGGAAAGACCACCCAGATCGCCGGCAGAATGCTGGGCGAGGGATTCCTGCTATGCAACGAAATCAACCCCAAGCGGGCAAAGATTCTCAGCCGGAATGTGGAGCGAATGGGCGTTGCCAATGCCCTGGTAAGCAATGAACACCCCGCAAGGCTTGCGGAAAAATACGCCGGGATGTTTGACCGGGTGCTGATCGATGCCCCCTGCTCCGGTGAGGGTATGTTCCGGAAAGAGGAGGCGGCAGTCACCGACTGGAGCCCGGAAACGGTAGCTATGTGTGCCCACCGGCAGGGAGAGATCCTCCATTCCGGCGCAGCCTTGGTAAGACGGGGCGGCCGACTGGTGTATTCTACCTGCACTTTTGCACCGGAAGAGAATGAACAGTGCGTGGAGCAATTTTTGCAGACCCATCCGGAATTTGTGCCGGAGGCGGTGGAAGCGCCTTGGTTTACCCCGGCAGGCGCAGGCTTCTTCCGCCTGTGGCCCCATAAACTTTTGGGAGAGGGTCATTTTGTGGCGGTGCTTCGCAAATTGGATGGCGAGCCCTGCCAAACACCTCTGCAAGCAGGGGAGAAATTACCGAAACTTTGGGCAGAATTTGCCCGGGAACTGGATATTGATTTACCGGCGGGAAAGGCGCTAATCTTTGGACAGAGTCTCTACTGGGTACCCACGGAAGTTCCGGACATAAAAGGCATCCACGTTCTGCGTCCCGGCCTTGAGTTGGGCGAAATGAAAAAGGATCGGTTTGAACCGGCCCACGCGTTGGCGCTTTGGCTGAAAACCGCTGGGCGGACAGAGGATTTACCCTCCGAAAGCGCAAAAATGCAGGCCTATTTGCGGGGTGAAACCGTGGAGAGTCAGTGCCGGGGATGGACGCTGATCCGCTGCGACGGCTACTCCATAGGATGGGGAAAAGGCGACGGAAAAGTGCTGAAAAACCACTATCCCAAGGGTTTACGCCGATAAAGCGGGGGAAAATTATTCTTTACATACCGCTGATCCTATGATATAATCATCAGGTGAGTGAATTTTTTACAAGGAGTGAATTATCCTTGGTCAGATACGTAATTAACGGCGGCAAGCGGCTGGAGGGAACGGTAACCATCAGCGGCGCAAAAAATGCAGCCGTGGCCATTATTCCGGCGACCCTTTTGGTAAGCGGTAAGTGCCGCGTGGAAAACGTGCCGGATATTTCGGATGTACATATTTTGCTGGATATCCTGTCGGATATGGGCGCTGAGGTCATTTGGGAAGATGCCAGCACTGTAACGCTGGATTGCACCAATGTTTCCAACACCGAGCCCAATCCGGAGCTGGTGCGGAAGATGCGCGCCAGTTATTATCTGATGGGTGCGCTGCTCAGCCGATTCCACGAGGCTCACGTGGCGCTGCCCGGTGGTTGTAATTTTGCCACCCGCCCCATTGATCAGCATATCAAAGGCTTTAAGGCCTTGGGCGCGATCGTAGATGAGACGGAAGATTATGTAAACTTAAAAGAGGGTCCCGATGGACTTTGCGGCGATAAGGTCAGCCTGGACGTGGTCAGCGTTGGCGCAACGGTGAACATTATGATGGCGGCCTGTCTGCTGCCCGGCAGAACGGTGATCGAGAATGCGGCCAAAGAGCCCCATATCGTTGACCTGGCAAACTTTTTAAATACAATGGGTGCCCATATCTCCGGTGCCGGTACGGATACGGTGAAGATCACCGGTGTGGAAAAGCTCACCGGCGGTACTTACGCCATTATTCCTGACCAGATCGAAGCCGGTACGTATATTGCGGCAGTTGCTGCAGCCGGCGGCGATGTGTTGGTGCAGAACGTGATTCCCAAGCATATGGAGTGTATCACTTCCAAGCTGCAGGAAATGGGCGTGAAGTTTACGAATTTTGACGATTCCATCCGGGTGGTTTCCAATGGAAGACTCCAGCGTACCACCGTAAAGACCCGTCCCTATCCCGGCTTCCCTACGGATATGCAGTCCCAGATCTGCGTGTGTATGAGCATTGCCGAGGGTACCAGCCGTCTGACGGAAAGTGTGTATGAGACCCGTTTCTTCGGCTACTGCACAGAACTGGCCAGTATGGGCGCGGATATTCTCATCAACGGCAAAACGGCTATCATCAGCGGACAGAATTACCTCTGCGGCGCGCGGGTGTATGCCCACGACCTGCGGGCTGGCGCAGCGCTGGTCATTGCCGGTCTGGTAGCCAAGGGCACGACCCAGGTGGAAGACATCCACTTTATCGAGCGTGGCTATGAGCACCTGGTAGAAAAGATGCAAGGCCTGGGCGCAGATATCAAGCGAGTAGACGACTAAAGAAAATAGAGATCACCCCACACCAATCGGTGTGGGGTGTAAATTTAACAGGACGATATAGGACTCTTCCGCGGGTTAAAAAAGTGTCCCCCAGACACTTTTTTGTGGACGATATAGGACTCGATTTACATTTTTACCTGCGGTAAAAATTATGGTAGCCACCAGTGTTTGCACTGGTGGCAGCAACAGTCCACCGGACTGTTGCATTTAGATCGGTTCGAGTCCTATCTCGAATACCATACCAAAAGAAAATCTTTGGATGGCTTTTTCTTAACTGGCAAGTTAGATATTGGTTATTCGAAGTTTTCTTGTATGTATGTTTTTAATTGCCTGCAGTGCTTTATTCCTCCAAATACAAAAACAGTATTTTTTATCATAAGGGTACAATAATCTAACTTTATTTCGTTTTTAGATTGATTAATAACCAAATCCGAAGCAGGTATATCATAAACACAAAACTCTTCATTTGTAGTAAGGTTTGTAATTGTTATTACGTCATTATTAAATTCCAATTTCCAACAATGATCACTGTTCCTTTTCTGAAAAAATACAATTACACAACAAAATAAAACAATAAATTCAAAAAAAGCAAATGTCTGCCATGCAACTAAAAATCCTAAGCTTGTAAAAAGAGTTGCAATGCAAAAACAAATTAAAACAGCTTTGCTTGATTGAAGCTGAATATGTTTTGAATCCGTTTCTGTAACAAAAGTATTATGGTTATTCATTTTGTGTCCCCTTTCACATTTTTATTATCATATCACAAATACATTATGACGGCAATATATTTTAGTTTAAGTCCTCCTCAATAGCTCTTTTGTTCAGAGGATATTTATGAAATTCAGCCGCATAAATGCATATAGAAAAAGTCCGAAACCGTTGTGGTTTCGGACTTTGCTGCGCCGATATCTAAATCGGTGCTACTTGTTGGTTGGGTCGGCAGGACTCGATTTGCAT
>JAZUSG010000043.1:0-13019 GCA_045606605.1 Faecousia sp. | reverse complement strand
AATTGTGAAATTTGATGCTTGCGCATCAAGTGAAATGAAATAAATCCCTATGTGCCGCAGCACATTCACATTGCGAAGCAATATTTCACTGCCGAAGGCAATTTCACAAATCCCGCAAGGGATTTATTTCGTTGAAAAAGGCTCTGATTGTATCACAATCAGAGTCTTTTTCTGGCAGGGGCACAAGGGCTTGTTTGCATCTTCGCCATTGGCGCAGATAAAGGTTCGCCTCCGTCGAGCCGTCGGCGGCAACAGTCCACCGGACTGTTGCATTTAGATTATTCAAATCCAGCGCCCCTTGCAAAGAAAAACAGCGATAGCAAAAGCTATCGCTGTTTTTCTGGCAGGGGCACAAGGACTTGAACCCTGAGCCTACGGTTTTGGAGACCGCCGCTCTACCAATTGAGCTATACCCCTATTTATATAAAAGGTGAGAACCTTCTTATCTGGTGGGCCCTCAGGGACTCGAACCCGGGACTATCCGGTTATGAGCCGGAGGCTCTAACCAACTGAGCTAAGGGCCCATAAAGTACAAGCGACAATTTTTCATCGCCGGGTTATTATATCACTCACCGTTTGTAATGTCAAGGCTTTTCTTTCCTATTCCAGCCTGTGACGCAGCTTTTCTAATGCCCGTTTCTCTATCCGCGACACATAACTTCTGCTGATGCCCACAATCTTAGCAACTTCCCGTTGTCGCTGGGGTTTTTCTCCACCAAGGCCGTAACGCAGGCAAATTACCTGCCGCTCCTGTTCACTTAAGCACGTATCTACCAGTTGCCGCACCATCTGCAGCTGCTCCCGATTGCTGATCTGCTCTGTTAGGTCCTCTTCGTCGCTTACCACATCCATCAGCGACAGTGCCGTGCCGTCTGTTCCGGTATCAATATAATCGGACAAGGACACATCGTGGCTGGACTTGCGCTGGGCACGAAAATGCATAAGGATCTCATTTTCCACGCAGCGAGCGGCATAGGTGGCCAGCCTCGCCCCTTTGCTTGCGTCAAAGGTAGTGATCCCCTTAATAAGTCCAATGGTGCCAATAGAGATCAGATCCTCCTGGTCGGCTGTTTGGGCGTAGTATTTCTTCATAATGTGCGCAACCAAACGGAGATTCCGTTCAATCAGGATATTGCGTGCCTCCAGGTCTCCCTGGGCACTGCGGGCAAGATATTCCCGCTCCTCCTGAGCGGTCAGTGGTTTCGGAAAACTGCCGGTCGAAAGCTGTAGAGAGTACAATAGCGAGCTGAGTATTAACCATGCGGCGGCATACATCGCCTCACCTCCATAGTTAAGGGTATTCTCCCCTGCCCGTCCTTTTTCCAAAAAATTCCGACACGCAAAAAGCAGGACAAAATGTCCTGCTTTTTAGCTGTTCTCTTATTTCGTTTCTCTGCTGATCTTCTTTATATGCTTCATCGTAAAAATAGGAGACAACACCTCATAGGGCAGCATCGCCACCACATTGGCGATCACCACACCGATCCAACTGCCGGACATTTTTACAAACAGATAAGCAAGTGGTACAAACACCACCGCTGCTACCGTCATCCATATGGCTTGGATGCGGAAATAAGACATACCGTTTCCAATGGATGTATTGATATTATGCAGAACAAAGATCACACTGGACAGAACAAATATAAACGCATAGCCCGTATTGGCGGCAACGGTGCTCTCCCCCAGCCAAATATTAAACACCCACTGCAGCATCGGAACGATGCACAACTCACCGATCAGACATATACCGGCAAGTCCCAGGAAAATTTTATACACTTTCTGTATCCAAGCATAGTTTTTCTGGGCCTGAGCCCGGGTCACTGCAGACCAGATGGGTGTCAACGCAAGGGATACCAGCATTGCCGCAGTTTTGAATATTTTGTAATAGGCCTGATACTCCACTACATATTCCGGGCCGCTAAAGCTTGTGATCAAGAATTCGTTTACAGAGGATACCACCATAAAAACGATCTGTAGCCACAAAAGTGTCAGACCTACATTGAATATGTCTTTAATGTATTTTGTGCTGAATGCTTTGATCGACGGTGCTGCATCCTTGAGGAATGTGGCAAATACCACAACGGTACAGATCACATAGGGCAAATTTGCCGCGACCACATTGACCACCGACATAGTAACCAAATTTGTTGCGATATCCTTAGACGGCATTATCAGCAGAAACAGGTAGATCAGCACATTGCTTGCCAGACCAAGCACATTGACCACGGCGGATTTTTGGTAGGCGTACAGGATGGATGTGATGATCTTCAGTGCCATCTGCAGCATAATTCCACCGAACACAATCCGGACGCAGGTACTTAAGGTGGCATTCCCTACAATCTCTGCCGACACATTAAATACTCTGTTCCAATTGACATACGGGATCACAACAAGTCCGATCACACATAAGGCAGCAGTCAGTATGGTCATTAGAATGTATGTTGTAGAGATACATTCTTTGATCATTTTTGTATTTTTTGCCTCAATTGCTCCCGGCAACTGATTCCGCAACCCCTGCCCCAATCCTAGATCGAAAATGATTATCCAATTCAGAATGGACAGAATCGTGTACCAAATACCAAGCACGGCCTGGTTGTCAAAGAAAGCCAAATAAGCTGGCAGTAACAACACGGAGATGATCAGCGCTCCGCCCTTTACCGCAAAGGCACCAATAATGTTCAAAAGCACATCCCTATTATAGGAACGCATTCTCTTAATAAAGGCAAACATGTACTTCCCCCGTCATAAAGAGCAACAGTTTTTAGGCAGCGAAACACAGTTACAAATATTTATCATTGCTAACAGTACACCTACGAATACACCGCGTCAACCATTTTTAAGTATCCTGTTGCAATCTGCGTTTGCCCCGCACAACACGCCATACTTACACACATTAAGCCAGCCCTCTGCTAGATTCCCGGCTGTATGAAAACCATCCGCCCAAAAAAATACCGGTCGTAATACACTGGAATGTAATATACAGAAAGCTTCCGTTTGTCATCATGCACAACAATAGTACAGGAAACATTAGTCCCGCCAATACATAAGTATCGGGTGTTTTTTTCTTAAAGGCTCCAACAAAGCACTTGAATCCCATAAATGCACAAACTGCAAAAACAATCCACGCAGCTATAGATCCAAAAGCATCGTAAAGAATAGTAATCGGCACATCAAAGTATTCGTGAAGCGTGCCAATGCTTTTTCCAACAAGTCCACGAGGGATCACTCTCTCCCAAAACGAATCGATCGCTATATAGTACTTATCAAACCGTTCCTGCTCTCGACTCATTTGGAAATCCAACTTAAATAGTCCAACCAGCCGTTCTGTAACTCTGAAAATTGCATATTGGCTTGTTCCTAACCACTTGCTAGTAAACTCCACCACTTTTTCATAATTAAACGCTAAAATAGCAAAGAACGATATTCCACCTGCCGGAATTGCCAATTTCTTTAACAAGTTCTTTACTGTGCGTTTTTCCTCTATTAACACCGTCCATGCCAAACCCTCTAAAATTGCAACAATTAAAACAATAATGCCGATTCTGTATCCGCTGTTAATAGAAACAATAAGGCCCAGCACAGAGCATAACATAAAAATAATATATCTTTTTTGGATTACGGGTATCAGAACCATCAACGCAAGACAGGTTGTGTTAATAGAAGCAATATCGTCGCTTGCATATTTAGATCCATATGCCATTTCACCAATCATCGCAGCAACGGAAATAATAAACAGCTTATCAATGTGGTACTGCTTTTTTTCCATAAAAATCAAGCAAATCATCACAACATATACGAGAGCTCGACTCATCGCCAGCGAATTTGTGATATCGGATGTATATATGATTGCAGCAAAAATGTCATAAATCAACACAAGTGCCCATAATACAAAATACGGCCTTTTCAGTACTTTTCTAAAATGCCCATAATATTCTTTCCCTGCATAAAGAAAAAAAGGAATGAAGAACACTTCAATTAGATAAAATGGCAAATGCAAAACATCGAACACAAAATACTGACTTGATTTTGAAAATGCTACGAACCCTAAAAATGCCAAGTATATCGGTTCTACAATTCTCCCTAATTTCCCTACAGTCAACCTCATATAGTTACCTCTTGTTCACAAGACATAGTGCTTTTAATACAACATCCCTCGCGGTTAATTCATTCTTTTTTAGTTTATCAATGGTTCACCGAAACGAATATGTATTATTGGCTCATTTTCTGTAGTGTAATCGTCCTAAAACATCCACCAGTTCATCCACTGAAGCAACCGTGTAGTCAGCCTCTCTTGGAACACCCTCATCGCCATACCACAGGGTGAGCACGGATCTTACCCCTGCCGCCTTTGCGCTGAGGATATCGTTATAGCCGTCGCCAATCAGAATACAGCTATCCTTATCCACCCCTAAATCGCTGATGGATTTCAGCACCGGCATTGCCGACGGTTTCGGCTCTGCTACATCATCTGAGGCAACGATCACATCGAAGCAATCGTCTATATGGTGGAATTTCAGAATATCCACTGTTCTGTAATGGTCTTTTCCAGTACAGATCGCTATTTTAGATCCGGCGGCTTTCATCCTCCGTGCCAGGGCGATGCAATCCTCATTTACAAGTATCTTATCTACCGCCGCACTGCTGATCCTACGGAAAGGGCCAGCCATTTCTACCGGCAGCCCCATTTTTCTGAATATATTGGGCAGAGAGTCACCGGTGTGTTTGTGATATTCAGAGAAGGGCGGGCAATTCCCATCACCCACAATTTCTCCATAGCTCCCGTAGTATGCGGCTTTTTGAACCTCTGTCGAATCAATTAGACAGCCGTCCAGATCAAAAATCAAATTGATTGATGCCATTGTTTTCTCTCCCACTGTCCGATATCCATTCAGATCGCGAACTTTTGTAATTACTCATAGATAGAGGCTGTTACAAACCGGATATCCGCTTCCGCTTTCTTATCCCGGATGAACCGGGCAAAGGTCTTGTTTTTGGTATCCAGCTGGTCGATCGTTACGGAACGCCTCAGGGTGTCCGCATAGTAATTGCCGTTAATATTGGCCGTAAATCCGTCAAAGCCCGCCAGCGCGATCTCTTTCGCTCCAAGGGCGATCAACAGATTCAGCACAACATACCCGGCAGAATCCCTTGTTTCTCCATCAATAATAGATGTCCATTTCAGATAATCAATCACGAAGGTTCTCTCGTCCGCGTTGCTGTCTACATTAGAGGTTATGATCTGTCCGGATTTTCCGGTGGGGTTCGCTTCCATTGCTTCTTCCCGTGTGATTAAAACAAAATCCGGCCCAAAGGCATCGCAGTTCAGGCTGATGGTCAGATCCGCAGCAGCTACAGCCAAGGAAACATTTTCCTTTTCATAATTCAGGCTTTTGCCCGGTGCCAGCACACAGATCCTTTTGCCGGAGATCATAGCCCGAAGCTGCTCCAAGGCTGCTGAATCGTCGCGCTGATTTCTGGCGTTGTACTTGCGGTAGATCTCCTCCGCGTAGTCCTTATTAAAAGAGATGCGATTTTCGCCTTCTACCATCCGCAGCAGCTCATTAATCTGCTCCACCGGCAGCATATGCTTCTTATAGTAGTAGCCGGCATAGATGGGAGAACAGTCATTGACTGCTGACAGGTAATACTCTACAGAATATCCCCAGGGATATTCCGCCTTGATCTTACTGAGCACCGTATCTATCACCTTCAACAGGGGCAGATTATTATAGCTCGCGCCGTAATACTGGTTCAGATGCTGTAAGATCAGCTCTGTATTCAGATTTCCCGCGCCTCTGCCCATACCCATGATGGAGCTGTCCACCATTCTGTCACGCTCCATAGGATACTGAAGGAATGTAATGGAGTTTGCGCAGGCCATCTGGATATTGTTATGGGGGTGGAAGCCCAAGATCAGGTCATTTCTCAGCCGGGTATCAAAGAACTCCGTAAGCCGCAGGATATCCGACTGCTGCATCTGACCGAAAGTATCTACAAAATATACACCTTTGATAGCCAGACTGTTTGCCAGTTCCACCAGTTCCTGCAACTCTTCTTCGGTATAATGCAGGGTGACCATGGGCTGCATATAGGTCTCATAGCCCTTGGCAATGAGCTTCTCGTACAGAGGCTTCACATCCCGGAAATTCCGCTTATGGAACGCAAAACGGATGGCATCGATCCCGGTCTCCTCACGATTGCCCAGGGTGTCGATGTCGAATTTACCGTAGTCCAGCATCGCCGCATAAGTGACTCCAGGTCTTTTCTCTGTCAGAAAATACTGGGGGATCACCTTCTCATTGATAAACTGACTACGGCCGCGTTCAGTGCCGGTATTTTTTTCCAGGTAACCCAGCTCAATGTAATCTACGCCCGCATCCTCGATGGCTTTGAGGATACGCTTCATATTCTCCTCACCAAAGTTAAAATTATTGACGATGCCTCCATCACGCAGGGTTACATCCAGCACTTTAATTCTCTTCATAGAATTCTCCAAATCAAATATTCACATTCAGCATAGCTTTAGCAATGCTGAAATCTTCTTCCTCATCGATGTCGATGGATTCTTTCAAGGACACGACCTTGATATAGGGTTTCTCTCCAATCCGTCTGCGCAGATTCCGGAATACTTCCTTCCGGAAAACATACACTCCTGAGGTCTCCTGATAGATGGGCTTCAGATCCTGGGTGCGGGGCAGATTGGACGGGTCAAAATTCAGCGGCTTATTGTCCTGCCAAAGGAAGGTCTGGATCTTCTGCGCGCAGAAGGCAGAGTCATATTCCCCGGACTTGACTGCCTCGATCAGCTCCGTCATAGTCTCCACAGAGATAAAGGGTGCTGTTGCATGTGCCATAACATAAATGTCGGCATCGTGCTCCGCTGTGAACACCTCAGTAAACTGGGTAAAGTTCGATGTGGGCAGATCCAAATATTCCGGGCGTTTCACAAAATCAATCCCTTCCGGAAGGAACGGGATCACATCTTCAGAGCTGCAAAAAACACTGATACTGTCGCAAAGTCCGGTGGCTTTCAGACTGTCCAGTTCGTACTGGAGCAGAGGCTTAGTGCCAAGCATTCTGGTATTTTTTCCGGGACAGCGCTCATTATGCAGCTTGATCGGCATAAAACCAGCGATTTTCATAGGATGTCCTCCTTATTTTCGGGGGGCTTAATAGCCTCGGATTTTTCTCAGGAGCGGCTTGGGGATCATACCCTTAATAAAATGGCGAATTTTCAGCCTGTTGATCATAGCCGTCCTTTTCATAAAGCTGTATGTTTCCAGACCGTGGGTCTGGCGGATTTTCATTTTCTCTTCCAGATGGAATATGTTGTTCCTGGCAGAAATGCCATCCATATCATAGCGACATACAACCTCGTCCACATAGGCAAAGGTATATCCCTGTAAATGGCATCTGACAAACAAATCGTAGTCCGCAGCCTGCCTGTAGCCGGTATCAAAACCCATATCTTTCAGGATTTCTGTTCTAACGAAGATCGCCTGATGGCAAAACGGAAGCGGAATACTTTGGGTAATTTCTTCCAAATTACCGGCCTTGACGATCTTTTTGGATTCTCCCAAAAACCGTTCGCTGTCGCCGTAGACTGCCTTAATGCTGGAATCCCAGTGCTCCCGGAACATTTTTGAAACTGTATCGGCGCTATAAAAGCTGTCGCCGGCGTTCATAAACAGGATCCAATCGCCGGTAGCCGCCGCGATTGCTTTATTCATGGCGTCATAAATGCCATGATCCGGCTCTGATACAATACGGATCTGCAAGCCGGGCTTGGTACTGTATTCGTCCCGGATACGCTCCGCGATTCGGACCGTACTGTCTTTGGATGCTCCGTCTATAATCAAGTACTCAATGTTAGGATAGTCCTGCTGGCAAACAGAGCGCATTGTGGCCGCTATTTCTTTTTCCGCGTTATAACATACCGTAACAACAGTGACACAAACCATACCAGTACTCCTGCTCTTTATAATTAAAACAGTGTATCGAAGTCCACTCTTTCAAAGGCTTCCAGCTTGCCGCCCCGGGTAGCGTTTTTAATAACGATACCATGCTCGTCGGCATATTTTCTCGCAACCTCAAAGGCTGCTGTCGTGGCTTCATAATTCTGGGCAGTGATTGCCGTCTTTTCCAGGCCCTCAAAATAATCTCGCACGGATTCATCCTTCTTGATACGGCCCTTGGCATCCGCTGTTACCGAATAGCTGTGGTCAACGCCCAGCAAATATATCTCGGAATATCCCATATAGATGGCAAGCTGAATGGCATCAAATGTCACTGTGAAGCAAAGGCAGAAGTGATCGCTGCAGTCTTCGCTGATATAGGGGGGATCAAAGGCCCAGCGGTTCAGCTTGAACCGGGTAAAGTCGTAAAGGAAATGGATATTATCCGTCTGGTTCTTGATATCCTTTCTGGCGATATCGGAAAGAATGATTGTCGGGAGTCCCAACTTTTCAATTTCCGGTAGATTCATACCCAGAACGCCTACATCCACACACATATAGTAGGTGGGACGCCACTCGGTTCTGTCAAACATATAGAAAATCCGGTTAAAGGCAAAGGTATCCTCACCCTTGAGCTTATCCAGATCCGCGACAGTCAGGCTCGGTCCATTACCGATGATAAAGCATCGCTTGCCCTTCTTGGTATCCTTAAGAGAGCGGATGAATGCTGCGTCGGGAGTACCAGCATACTTTTTTCTGCCGGCAACACGCTTATAATTCATATACGGGTAAACCAGCGCGCGAACCGCTTTGCTGGTACGCACCTTGAATAAAACGCCTTCTTTCAACTCCAAGTAGTTCATTCAGCATCCTCTTTTCTTCATTGTTCCAATAAACACTTCGTGTGTTTTCGGTGGCAGCCTATCCAACTTTTCTGATTACCTTCGCTGGATTGCCCGCAATGACACAATTATCTTCGAACACACCGGATACAACTGCCCCCGCGCCTACCACGCAGTTATCCCCCAAGACAGTACCCTTGAGAATGATACTATTGCAGCCAATAAAGCAATTCTTTCCGATATGGATAGGTTTTGCCCGTATCAGATCTTTATCATCCCGGATGCGCGCTTCTGCTTCAATGGGGTGAAAATCATTATCCAGGATCTTTACATTGCCGCCAATCATTGTGTTGTCGCCGATGGTAATCTCTTTACGGGCATAGATGGTAGCACCGGAAATTCCTACATTATTTCCAATATGGATCTTTGCGCCCGGTATTCTGGTTACAATAATCGTCCGAGAATACAGGCCCACCAAGTTAGAAAGGAGGGAACTGTTAATGGTGCAGTTATCTCCTATGCGCAAGGTTGCGCCACTTTTATTGAAAATAACCGGCGTACCTTTCAGCAGCAGTTTTTTGCCGTATTTCACTTTAGTCGCTTTCATAGCCAGCTTAAACCAGTTGCTGTTCATAGATTGCTCCTTGTTAAATAAATTCTGTGTCCCAGACGGCTACGCCGCTATCCTGGAATACGGCGCTTAGCCGCTCCTGGAGTTGCTGCCTGGTAATACCCTTTTTCAGGATCACCTGCAAAAAGCCACCGCCACCGGCGCCGCAGATAAATTTACCGTCGATCAAATCTTCACAGGCGAGGAAAATCTGATCTATACAGGTATTGGTCGCCGCAGGATCCAGCGCCAATGCCAGTTCCCACTGCTGATTGAGGAGCTTTGCAAAAGCATCAATGTCTCCTCGCTCCAATTCGTACTTCATCAAGATCGCCAGCGGCCGCATATCCTCTAACGCCTTTACAGAAGGGGGGTAATTGCCAATGTAATTACCAACTACCTTACGCAGAAGGTTGCGGGCAAGGCGTCTTTGTCCGGTATAGATCAGGGCAAACCGCTCTTGAAGCTCCCGCACGGTCGCAGGACGCAGATAGAGCTTCTCTACGCTCAGTTTCTGCCCCACACCCGGCTGACTGGTAATGAACTTAATACCATCCGTAATACCGCCCACCTGATCCTGCCAGCCGCCGCCGGTACTCATAATCTGTTCCATACCTAACACGACGTTGCAAATATCATTATTGGAGCAATACACGCCTAAAAATTCGTAAATACCCTTAATGCAAGCACCTGCCAGAATACTGCTGGTGCCTAAACCGGAACCCTTGGGGATGCCCTGTACCTGCGTAGAAATATAGATGCCGCCGCCTAACCGCTGCAGGATCTGCTGCAGATCTGCTTCTCCCTCTAAGGGGATCAGGCCGGAGCTGATCAGCGCTGCCTTGTGAAGGGCAAAGGGGTCATAAGGATTGTGGCAATTTTGGATATCCTTTACGGTCTCTGCCGTTCCGAAAACGCCAATATCTCTGCTCTCAAATTCCACGTGAAGCTGGTCTAACTTCTTCAGTTCCACCAAGATGGGGAACTTGCCGTTTAGCTTGAGTGCGGCATTTAAAACGATTCCGCCTTTTTCATTGCAGTAAGGGGGTGTATCTGTCCAGCCGCCACCCCAGTTAACGCGAACCGGGAGCTCAACCCGCACTTCATCCTTTTGGATGGTGTAGGCAGTCTGATCCGGGATATTTTGAATCGCCTCTGCATAGATTTCTTTTCGGACTGTCTCAAAGCACAGGCTTTCCGTATATTCGTAGCCCTGATCACCAAACTTGAGGTTGTGTCCCTTCATAAACCTGGACACAGCGTAATAGATCCGCATTCTCAGTTCAAAGGGCGCTTTTTCAGCATCTTTCAGAAGGGTATCGTAGATATTTCTCGTAATGCCTCTCTGTCCGAAGACCTGCAGCGCCTCTTCATAGTACATATCCGTATCCAGCAGGTTAATAAACCGTCTGGACAATATCCGCTGTTCCAGTTCCCGCTGCCACAGGCAGATTTTATGCACATCCGCCTGATTGAAGCTGGAATACAGGCTTTCCCTTCTGCTTTCTTTCCAGTTTTCAATCTCTTCAGCGGTAGCTGCACCCGTTACCATTTTGTGCAGAATCAGTGCTGCCTGTAAGGCTTCATCCGCCGTATCACACACCGGATATAGCTTTGCAAACCACAAATACCGCGCATCATCTTCCCAAAGGTCTTCGGGAGACAGTCCATTTTTCTCTAAAAACACTTCCAGGGTTGTCCCCAAAAATTCGGTGTTTCCATCAAAATACGCCTTGGGATTATCCAGTACGCCATAAATGCGCACCACGTGCTTTCCGTCTTCCAGGGGAAGTCCGTGGAAAACCGTATCTGCGGGAATATGCACGTTGCGCAGCTTTACATTGGATACGATTGCACCGGCTTCCACGCAGGACGCATTGAGTACATAGCAATTTTCTAAGTAAGCACCGCTTGCAACCGAGACTTTTCTTCCAATATAAGCGTTATTGGTTGCGTAATCACCGGTTATTGTGGTGATTACGTGCCGATTCCAGTCTAAAAATTCAAAATCACCGATATCTTCGGCAACCAATTTCCGCAGTTCTCTTGTAGTACCAAAGTGGATAAACGCTGCCGGAGACAAGCATAATAGCCTCATACGAAAGTCGGAGATTGCTTCCCATATTTTCGTTCTGCAAGCAAGCAGCTTGTCATTGAGCGTGCCTTCAGCTGCCTCTTTGTAGTACTGCTCTAATGTGGCGTTCTTTGCCAAAGGATAGAGAAAATCTCCATAGAAACTGACTCTTGCCTCTTCGTTTACAAATTCCCGGAACTTTTCCTCGTTGGGTTTTCCGTCCGTGCTGATCAGGGAATATAGCGCCTGGAGCAGTTTCGCGCCCAGTAAAACTGCACCGGTATCCAAGTCCACATTCCCTTGCTCATTTACCGCGCCGATAGCGCGCAGCTTATCTTCTGATTGCTTATGCAAAAATGCGTCCACATAACCGTTGCCGTCATTTAAAAACACACCATGGTTCTTGCCGGTAGACACATGCTCCTTAAAGGAGATTGCAGCTGCATCCGTATTCTGAAAATCGATCTGCAAGGGATTAAACAGCAGCAACACATCGCCGGATAAAACCAACATGCCCTCCTCAATACGGGAAGGCACACCGGACATAGCAATGATGAATTCATCGAAGAGCGTAGAGCCGTAACCATTCGGCAGTTCTCTGGGCACCGGAGAGAAGAGCTTGCCCACTGCAGAATACTGAGGGACACGCTTGCTGTCGCCGCCGGAATGGATCACAAGGATACGCTTATTTTTAAAATCTGCCGTTTGTTCCGGCTCTTGCTCTGCAAGATAACGCAGCACGTTAAAGGTCGCGCCACCGGAGCCAACACGCTTGCCATCCGGATCCGGAAGGACCGCATATTTGGTTTCCGCAGGCAACATACCGTTTTCCAGCCGATACTGGATCTGTTCCCGGTAGGCTTCTGCCTGCGCCTCATTGGAGGCAGTCAGGATCACATAATCCCACTTAATATAGCTATCCTTATGGAGACTGTTTTCAAAATTGTCCCACGCGTCCAAATAGCTTTGGCGCAGGAAAAGATTTTTGATTTTCTTATATGTCATAGTGATCCCCTTAAACCCAGCTACACAACACCCGGTGGGTTCCGTAACCTATATATTCCTATTCTTCGATTAACTTTTGATCTTAAAATATAGCAACTTTATCAGTTCCCAGCCATAAGCTTCCAACCAGTAAATCCTGCTATAACCGTTATGCCGATAGGCGGTATGCTTTTCTTTAGCACGAACAAGGGCTTTTTTGAAATCAGGATTCGAACTGACACCGCCAGCCATAAAGTTTGTAATCACTCTATCAATAACTCTGATCTTCGTTCCGTCCTTGCGCAGTTTCAGATATAAATCAAAATCCGCATACGCCTGAAACGCTTCGTCGAAAAGATATTTGCAATAAATTTCTCGTTTTAAGAACATACTGGGGTGATTCCAATTGCGGCTGCTGATTGGGAATTTATCCAGCTTTGACATCTTGTCGAAAACCGTTCCGTTAGGATTCACATAATGGAGACCTCCGTAAACAAGGTCAAACGGCTCATCGTCATAAAAACTATTGATGTTCTTTAATGCATCTGTTTCAT
>JAZUSG010000042.1:0-11821 GCA_045606605.1 Faecousia sp. | reverse complement strand
AAGGAGATCGTGGGTATACCCTGTATCAGCCTGGACCGGAATGAAGTGTTCTACTCCACAGGTTCAGAAATCCGGGCAATGAAGATGGAAAACGGCATTTCCCGCCTGATCCGGCAGCAATCGGCAGTAACCCAAAGCCTGCGAAGCCTCCATTTTGACGGCAAGGTTCTTTTGTGCGAGTTTACGGATGCGGACGGTGTGGTGGAACTGGAGTACATTTCCGCAGAGACCGGACAGACCCTGGGCCGGGGTGAAAATGTAGTGGCACTGGAGACCTACCGGGATCGGTATTTTGCCTTCTGGCAGGACGGTGTTGTGTTGCAGACGGCCTTTGGCGTCCGTGGCAATGCAGCCCAAAGCCTGTTTGCCCAGCTTCCCTCTGAGGAAGAAGGTGGTGGCCGGGCAGCCGTTTTGGAAATGAACGGCGCAGTGGACTATGTGCAGACAGAGGGCGGCCTGGAGCTTTCCTTCTATGACTTTACCACCGGAAAGCGTACCGCCCAAACGGTACTCCCCGGTGTGGGCTCTCCTGCCGGATTCCATAGCGACGGCAGTAGTATTTGGATGATAGCAACGGACACGGTCAATACCTGCCAAACCCTTTATCGCTGGGATGTGAAGGAATCTGCAATAGAAGATGAATCGGTTTACATAAGTCCTCTCTATACACCGGAAAATCCCGATACAGAAGGGCTTGCCCAGTGCAAGACCATGGCGGGTACTTTCCAAACCCAGTACGGTGTAAAGGTGATGTTCTGGGAGGATGCTTTGGACAATACCGCCGGTTACAGCGTTACCGCGGAGCATCATACCCAGGTTATTATGGATATGATGAAGGAAATGGAGCCGCTTTTAGCACTATTTCCGGAGAAATTCTTACTAAAAACCGTAGAAGCCGGTTGGATCCGGATCGCCATTGTACAGGATATTCATAATGGACCGGATTGGGTCCAGTTCTGGGATGGGGGAGATTGCTGGATTCTGATTAAGTCGGGAACGGATGTCATCCCCGCGCTGACTCAGGGTATGGCCTACGGAATCGACAGCCACGTGCTGGGCAACAGCCGTGATTTCGATACCTGGGCTGAGTTGAATCCTTCCGGCTTTAAGTATTCTTATAGCGATCAGCTGCAGGAAGATTCCAAATATCTGCAGCCGGAAAGACGGGCATTTACCGATGCGGTTGCGATGAACTATCCTCACGAAGACCGCTGCAGAATCTTCTATCACGCAATGCAGCCGGATAACGAGGCAATGTTTAAAACTTCTACGATGCAGGCAAAGCTGATGCGGCTTTGTACCGGCATCCGGGAGGCCTATAATTTGGAAACAAAGACCGTTGAATACGCTTGGGAGCAGTATTTAAATACCTCACTTGCGTATGTTCCGGAACAATAAAAATGCATCCCCGGGAATTTCTTTCCGGGGACATTTTTTCTTTTGCAGGAAAAAGTAGCTTGCAAAGTGGTGTAATCTTGTTATAATAAGGTAAAATACCGTTACTATACGCAAAATAAGGGGGGATATCCGTGTCTGGTGAAAAGAATGTTTTGCAAATCTGGAAGAAAATCAGAAAGTCCCGTTTGCGGGCAACGCAGGTCATCGCCCTGGTATTTGCGGCAATCATTTTAGCAGGTGCGGTTTTACTGACACTTCCGGTTGCCTCCCGCAGCGGAGTATCCTGTGGATTCTTCCCGGCGCTGTTTACAGCTACCTCTGCCACCTGCGTAACCGGTCTTGTCCTGTTTGATACCTGGACCCAGTGGAGCGGATTTGGCCAAGCGGTGATCCTGTGCTTGATCGAAGTGGGCGGCTTAGGCTTTATGTCTGCAGCGTCAGCGGTGGTCTTTCTTTTCCGACGGAAGATGGGACTAAAACAGCGGATGGTTATGGCCCAGGCTATGAGCCTGAATGATATGGAAGGTGTGGTGCGGCTGCAGCGGATCGTGATCTTAGGATCTCTTGGCATCCAGTTGGTCGGCGCAATCGCCTTGACGGTTCGGTTTTTGCCGGCATACGGCTTCCGGCAGGCGGCAATTTGGGGTGTATTCCACGCCGTTTCTGCATTCTGTAACGCAGGCTTTGACATCTTTGGGGAAATTGCCCCGGGACAGAGCCTCATAACCTTTCAAAATGACCCCACGGTGCTCATTACCTTAATGGTGCTCATCACGGTAGGCGGCTTAGGCTTCTTCGTGTGGGAAGAACTGGCCCGGGTGCGCAGCTTCCGCAAGTGTAGCGTCTACACAAAGCTGGTGCTCATTGCAACCGGGGTGATTTTAGTATTGGGTACGGGACTGTTCCTGCTTTTGGAGTGGGGCAATCCTGACACCCTGGGCAATATGCCTGTTTGGCAAAAGATACTCAACGCACTATTTCAGACAGTTACCTTGAGAACAGCCGGCTTTGTTTCGGTGGACCAAGCAATGCTGACCGACGGGGCAAAGGCGATATCTATGGTAATTATGCTCATTGGCGGCTCTTCCGGATCCACTGCCGGCGGTCTGAAAACGGTTACCTTTGTGGTGCTGGTGCTGTTTATTTGGGCAAAGGCCCGGGGCAAGGCATCGGTCCACGTATTCCACCGCACAATTCCTGCGGCAAAGGCGACTGACGCGATGACGATCTTCTTTATTATGACCGCGCTGGCATTTTTCGGCGGTTTCTTTATCGCGGCAACGTCGCCGGTGTCTTTTACAAACGGACTTTACGAGGCTATTTCTGCCATTGCTACGGTGGGCCTGACGACCGGCGCAACTCCGGTGATGAGCCTTGCCGCCAAGATCCTGATCATTGCCTTTATGTACTTTGGCAGAGTGGGCGTTCTGACCATCAGCTTAGGTTTCTTAATGGGAAATAAGGCGGAAGACCGTTTCCGCTATGCAGATACTAACTTACTGATCGGATAGGAGGATGAATATGCGATCCTATATTGTAATCGGCTTGGGCCGTTTCGGAACAGAAGCAGCAAGACGGCTGTATGAGTTGGGCTGCGATGTACTGGCGATCGATAATAACCAGGAACTGGTACAGCAAATCAGCAATCATGTAACGCAGGCGGTCGTGGGCGATGCCCGGGATAAGGATGTGCTGAAGGCACTGGGCGCAGCAGATTTTGATTGCGGCATCGTGGCCATTGGCAATAGCCTGGGAAATTCTGTTTTGGCGACGATGAATTTGAAGGAACTGGGTGTCCCCTATGTGGTCTGCAAGGCACACGATGAGACCCACAGACAGGTCCTCAATAAATTGGGCGCTGACAAGGTAGTTATTCCCGAGCAGGAACAGGCAAACCGCCTGGCAAGAAACCTCTCCAGTCCCAATGTGCTGGATTATATTGAACTATCCGATGCTTTTGGCATTATCGAAGTACCGGCCCCCACCCGGTGGCTGGGCAAGAGCTTGAAGGAACTCAATGTCCGCGCTCATTTGGGCGTGAACATCATTGCGGTGAAGCAGGGGAGTGCCATCAATGTTTCTCCCGGCGCAGATTATGAGATCCAGCCGGGTGATGTGATGGTCGTGCTGGGTGATACAGCTGCCTTGAATGCGGTGCAGAAGCTATGACAGAACGAATTACTTCGCGGAAAAATCCCCTTTTGCAGCAAGTGAAAAAGCTGTTGTCTTCCCGGAAGGAGCGGGAGGAAAAGGGTCTGTTTGTTTCGGACGGAACAAAGCTTTTAAAAGAAGCGATCCGCTTTTGGCCGGGTCTGGAGACGGTTATCCTCTCGGAAAATGTTGCGATGGAGATCCCTGCATCGGTGCGCACGGTGATTATACCGGAGGATGTGATGGCATCTGTTTCTCCAATGCAAACGCCCCAGGGGGCGCTGTTTGTGTGCCGCCTGCCGGAGAAAACGGAATTTATCCCCAAGCCGGGAATGCTCCTGTTGGACGGTATTCAGGACCCCGGCAATTTGGGCACGATCTTAAGAACCGCCGATGCACTGCAGATCCCTGTGGCCCTTTTGGAGGGCTGCGCCGATCCCTACAGCCACAAAGCGGTGCGCGCCAGTATGGGCGCTGCGTTCCGTATGGACATTCCGCAAATCACTTGGGATGCGGCGCAAGAAGCCTGTAAGCGTGCGGGAATTTCGATCGGCGTAACGGCCTTAAACGATACGGCCCGGGATATCCGGGAAGCGCCCATAGGCGCGATGGCAGTGGTCATCGGCAGTGAAGGGCAGGGTGTGCGGCAGGAAATTTTGAATGCAGCGGATCATAGCCTTATTATCCCGATGAACCCCAATTGTGAATCCCTCAATGCAGCGATCGCAGCGGCGATCGTAATGTGGCAGATGAAGCTTTAAAGAAAGATAGGTGAAAACTATGCTGCTCCACTGGATATGGCTCTCAGAATTAAAGATATCCCTTTTGCAGAAGCACCGCCTTCTGGAAAAGTTCGGCAGTCCCGAGGAGCTCTACCTTACGGATGGAGCGGCATTACAAAACCTTGGCATTTCCCAAAGCATCCGGGAGGCCTTGCAGGAAAAGGATCTGCGTCCGGCGGAACGGATACTTCGCACCTGTACGGACAAGAAGGTCGGTTTGCTTCCCTTAACCGATTTGGCATATCCCACTAAGCTGCGCAATACCACCGATGCGCCCCTATTACTATATTATAAGGGTATCCTGCCGGACTGGGAGTCTCGTCCCTTTATCGGCATCGTGGGCACGCGGAAGGCGACTGCCTATGGCCAGCAGACCGCCCGCCAAATGGGCAGGCAGATTGCAGCCTCCGGAGGCATCGTAGTATCTGGATGCGCTGCCGGCGGCGATGCAGCTGCTATGTGGGGCGCGCTGGAAGCCGGCTGTCCGGTTGTGGGTATTTTAGGCTGCGGTGTGGATGTGGTATATCCCGTAGAAAACCGCAAGCTCTTCCAGGTGATTTTAGATGAGGGCGGCTGCCTGTTTTCGGAATATCCTCCGGGAGCAGAGCCTCTGCCTTGGCATTTCCCCGAAAGAAACCGCATTATCAGCGGCCTCAGTAGCGGTGTGCTGGTGGTGGAAGCACCCAAGCGAAGCGGCGCGCTCATTACCGCCCGTCACGCCCTGGAGCAGGGTAGAGATGTGTTCGTCGTACCGGGCAATATCAATATCGCATCCTGCGAGGGCAGTAACCTCCTTTTGCAGGAGGGTGCAACGGCTGTGCTGTCCGGTTGGGATGTGCTTTGCACCTATGAATACTTATACCCCGGAAAGCTGACGCCCAACCTAAAAACCCCCTATTTTACCGGTGAGCGCAGCTATGCCAATGTGGCGCAAAACCCGGTCACACCGGTATCGGATGCGGAAAATCGGGAAAGGACACGAAAAAAACCCGTTGACAAGCCGCCGATTTCCTCGTATAGTGTGTTAGAAAATAAAGAGATTGTCCTGACGGAAGCGGAACAGGCTGTTTTGGCGCAGCTGACTCCGGAGCCCCAGGAACCGGCGGAACTGATCGCAAAGCTTTCTCTTCCTGCCGGAAAAGTGCTTTCTGCACTTACGATGCTCACGGTCAAGGGAATTGTCCGCAAGCATCCTGGAGGGCGTGTCAGTATCTTATAATGTTACGGAGGAAACTATGAGCTCCAGTTTGGTTATTTTGGAATCGCCCCACAAGGCGAAGACGATCAGTAAATTTTTAGGTCCGGATTATGTGGTCAAGGCCACCCGGGGCCACGTGATTGACCTGCCCAAAAGTACCCTGGGTGTGGATATTGCCGGCAATTTTGAGCCGGAGTATATCCCTTTGCCGGACAAGGGTGAAGTGATCGCAGAACTGAAAAAAGCTGCCCAAAAGGCAGATATCGTATATCTGGCAACTGACCCGGACCGGGAGGGCGAAGCCATTGCCTGGCACTTAAAAGAGCTTTTGGAGCTGCCGGACGCAAAGGCAAAACGCGCACCCTTCAACGCCATTACCGAAAAGGTGGTGAAGGAAGCCATCGCCAATCCCCGGGACATTGACAACCACCTGGTGGATGCCCAGCAGGCAAGACGGGTCTTGGACAGAATCGTAGGCTATCAGCTTTCTCCGCTTCTGTGGAAAAAGGTCCGCAGAGGTCTGTCTGCCGGCAGAGTGCAGTCAGTGGTTACCCGTTTGGTGGTAGACCGGGAGCGGGAGATCCGCGCTTTTGTGCCACAGGAATACTGGTCTGTTGACGTGAAGCTGAACCTTGTGGACAAACCCGGTTCTTTTACGGCCCGTTATTACGGCGATCAGAAGAAGCGGGAGCTGCATAATGAAAGCGAAGTCCGGCAGATTATGGATGATATTGCCGGCAAGGAGTTTGTTGTTTCCGGCGTGAAGCGTGCAGACAAGAAGCGCTCTGCTGCGCCTCCTTTTACCACTTCTACCTTGCAGCAGGAAGCTGCCCGCAAGCTGAATATGACCCCCAAGCGCACCATGGCCATTGCCCAGCAGCTGTACGAAGGCGTGGATGTGGCAGGGGAGGGGACACTGGGTCTTATTACCTATATGCGTACCGACTCTCTGCGCCTTTCCGACGAGGCTATGGCAGCGGCAGCAAGCTTTATTAAATCCCGTTACGGAAAGGATTACTACTACGGTTCTTTCCATGTGTTTAAAACCAAGGCTAGCGCCCAGGATGCCCACGAAGCCATCCGTCCCACCCACGTGGAGCTGGATCCCGAGCGGATCCAGGGAAGTCTCACTAAGGAGCAGTACCGGCTGTACAAGCTGATTTGGAGTCGTTTTTTGGCATCCCAGATGGCAAATGCGGTGTACGATACGGTTTCCATCGACACCCAGTGCGCCGGCCATACCTTCCGTTCCTCCCACCAAAGCGTGAAATTTAACGGCTTTTTGGCGGTGTATGAAGAGGGCCGGGACGATGAGGGCGAAGCCACAGGTGCACCCCTGCCCGCTTTGCAGGAGGGTGATCTTGCTAAGGCGATGGATGTGAAGCCGGAGCAGCACTTTACCCAGCCTCCCGTGCGCTATAACGAGGCAAGCCTTGTTAAGGCAATGGAGGAAAAGGGCATTGGCCGCCCCTCCACCTATGCGACCATTATCTCCACCATTCAGGATCGGGAGTATGTCAATAAGGTAGATAGGCGCCTGCAGCCTACGGCTCTGGGCGAAGTGGTAACCGATCTAATGATGGAACGGTTTACGGACATTATCGATGTGGAATTTACCGCCAATATGGAGACCAGCCTGGACGAAGTGGAAGCCGGCAACCGGAATTGGAAGGCGCTTCTGGCAGAATTCTATCAGGGATTCCATCAGGAACTGGTGGACGCTGAGGCAGCGCTGGAAGGCACCCGGCTGAAAGTGCCCGATGAGGTGTCGGAAGAGATCTGCGAGGTCTGTGGCAGAAATATGGTGGTCAAGGTGGGCAGATTCGGCAAATTCCTGGCCTGCCCCGGTTTCCCGGAGTGTAAGAATACCAAGCCCATCGTGGAAAAAATGCCCGGCAGATGCCCCAAGTGCGGCAGCACCATCTTAAAGCGCAAGTCCAAGCGCGGCTTTGCGTATTATGGCTGCGAGCGGGGCGCAGAATGCGGCTTTATGACCTGGGATGTACCCACCGCAGAGGATTGCCCCAAGTGCGGACAGACGATGTTCAAGAAATCCGGCCGGGGCAGAATGAAGCCCTTCTGCATCAACGAAGCCTGCGAAAACTTCCTGCCGGAGGATAAGCGGGGATACTATAAGAAGAAAACAGACGAACCGGAAGAGGAAACCAAAACGAAAAAGTCCGGAACCAAGAAGTCTGCAGCAAAGAAGACAGCAAAGACAAAGGAGTCAAAATAATGGCAACCGTAAAAGTCATTGGCGCGGGACTTGCAGGCGCAGAAGCGGCCTGGCAACTTGCCCAACGGGGAATCCGCGTGGAACTTTATGAAATGAAGCGCCATAAAAAATCCCCCGCCCATCATACGGATACCTTTGCGGAACTGGTGTGTTCCAATTCCCTGCGGGGCGATAAGATCGAAAATGCCGTGGGCCTTTTAAAGGAAGAACTGCGGCGCTTAGGTAGCCTGATCATCACCTGCGCAGATGCTACCCGGGTGGAAGCCGGCGGCTGTCTGGCGGTGGACCGACAGGGTTTTTCTGATCTTGTAACCGAAAAGATCCGCAGCCACCCGGGTATTACCGTGATCGACGAAGAGGTAACCCAGGTGCCGGAGGGTCCGGTGATCATAGCTACCGGTCCGCTGACCTCGGATGATCTGTCCAAGGCCATCGGCGCATATTTTGGCAGCGACTACCTGCACTTCTTTGATGCGGCAGCGCCCCTGGTTACCGCAGAGTCGGTGGATATGAACGAGGCCTGGTGGCAGAGCCGTTATGACCGGGGAACGCCGGATTATGTAAACTGCGCTATGAACAAGGAGCAGTATGACGCATTCGTAGCGGAGCTGATCGCTGCGGAGGAGGCAGAGGTCCACGGTTTTGAGGATAAGCGGGTGTTTGAGGGCTGTATGCCGGTGGAGGTTATGGCCCGCCGGGGTCAGGATACCCTGCGCTACGGCCCGCTAAAGCCGGTGGGCCTTACTGATCCCAAGACCGGCAAAGAGCCCTATGCAGTGGTGCAGCTGCGGCAGGATAATGCGGCAAAGACCATTTACAACTTGGTGGGTTTTCAGACCCATTTGAAATTCGGCGAGCAGAAACGGGTATTTTCTATGATCCCGGCTCTGCGCAATGCGGAGTTTGTCCGCTACGGCGTGATGCACCAAAACACCTTCCTGCAGAGCCCCAAGCTTCTGGACCGGTACTATGCGGACCGACGCAACCCCCTGGTTGCCTTTGCCGGACAGATGACCGGTGTGGAAGGCTATGTGGAGAGCGCAGCCTCCGGATTTTTGGCAAGCATTGCTATGGCGGCAAAGGTGCTGGGAAAGGATATTCCCAATTTCCCCCAGGAGACCGCCATTGGCGCGCTGGGTCTGTACATCAGCGACGGGCGGATCGAAAACTTTCAGCCGATGAACATAAACTTTAGCATCATCGCTCCGCTGGAGCAGCGGATCCGCAAAAAGGCAGAGAAGAATTTAGCCATCGCAAACCGTTCCCTGGCAATTATCGACGGATTGAAAGACGCAGGTATTTAGACGAGAGAGGTACTGCTATGAAGATTATTCTGGATGCAATGGGCGGCGATCACGCCCCGCTGGCGCCGGTGATGGGCGCAGTGCAGGCAGCAACGCAATTCGGCGCGCACATCATTTTGGTGGGCAGAGGCGAGGAGATCCTGAGTGCCCTGCGGGAGCAGGGGCTGGACACCCTGCCCGATGGCATTGAGATCGTCCACGCCCCCGGTGTGGTGGATGTGCACGACGATCCTACCGCTGCCGTGCGCAAGCATAAGGATTCCTCTATGATGGTGGGTCTGAAAATGCTTTCCGACGGCGAGGGAGACGCATTTATTTCCGCCGGTTCTACCGGCGCACTGCTGTCCGGCGCGACCCTGATCGTCAAGCGGATCAAGGGCATTCGCCGGGCCGCGATGGGCCCTGTTATGCCCAATAAGGCCGGCGGCAAGACCGTGATTTTGGACTGCGGCGCCAATGCGGAGTGTACTGCAGAGTTCCTGCTCCAGTTTGGCGTGGTGGGTTCTCTGTATGCCAAGAAGCAGCTGGGTGTGGCAATTCCTAAGGTAGGCCTTCTGAACATCGGTGCAGAGGATACCAAGGGAACCGATCTGCAAAAAGAGGCCTATAGCCTTTTGCAGCAGGCAAGCGAAAAGGGTCTGATCCATTTTGTGGGTAATACGGAGGCAAGAGATGTGCCCCTGGGCGCAGTGGATGTGGTGGTGTGCGACGGATTTTCCGGCAATGTGCTGCTCAAATCCATCGAAGGCACGGCTATGTTTATGGGTAGCCTTATGAAGCATAAGATCTTTAAGCGCAGCTTCCTGTCCAAGATCGGTTATTTGTTCTGTAAGCCCGGTGTAGACGAGGTAATGGGTATGCTGGATTACCGCACCATCGGCGGAACCCAGTTTTTGGGTATCCGCAAGCCGGTGATCAAAGCCCACGGCTCGTCCGATGCCCTGGCATTTTGTAACGCAGTCCACCAGGCAATGGAAGCCGCCAAGACAGATTTCTCCGCCGAGCTGGAAGAGAGTCTGCTGGCGCTGACGGAAAAGGAGTCTTCAGATGATTAAGGATCTGGAAATGGCCATTGGCTACCGGTTCGAGAATATTACGCTGCTGCAAAACGCCCTGGCGCACTCCTCCTATGCCAACGAGCACTGGCATAACAGCCTCAAGAGCAACGAACGGTTGGAGTTTTTAGGAGATTCCATTTTGGGTATGGTGGTGGCAGAGTATCTCTACCGGAACTTCCCTGACCGCCTGGAGGGGGATCTGACCCGTATGCGGGCAGATATGGTCTGTGAAAACAGCCTTGCCCGGATCGCCGAACGGCTGCAGCTGGGTAGCTATCTGTTGTTGGGTAACGGCGAGGAGCAAAACGGCGGCAGAAAGCGTCCCTCTATTTTGGCGGACGCGGTGGAATCGGTGATCGCAGCTTGTTTCTTGGATGGCGGAATGGCAGCTGCGGAGCAGTTTATTCAAAAATTCGTCCTTTGCAGCGTGCCGGCCAACGCACCCCAAAACCGGGACTATAAAACCGGTCTCCAGGAGCTGGTGCAGCAGAAGAAGAATCAGGTGCTTTCCTACCGACTGGTAGGGGAGAGCGGCCCGGATCACGATAAGCAGTTTACCGTGGAAGTAACTTTAAACGAAAAAGTGGTGGGTACCGGCATCGGTTCCAGCAAAAAGCGGGCAGAGCAGGATGCTGCCCGCGCCGCTATGGAAAATTTATTTCCCAATGAGCAATAAAACAGTATAATCCCTCCTGCGCACGGAAAAAATAGCGCAGGAGGGATTTTACATGACAGAAAAGGAATACGGAAAACTCATCAAAAGTATGTCGCCCCCATCCCCTTTGGGGAAGGACTGCGTGAATGCGTTTTGGATCGGGGGACTGATCTGCTGCATCGGACAGGCGATTATGAACGGGTATATGGCTTTGGGTATGGATAAAGAAAACGCAGGTACGGCTATGTCTATGACTTTGGTAACCATCTCGGCCTTGCTGACGGGACTGAGCCTCTATGATGATATCGCCAAGCACGCAGGAGCAGGTACGTTGGTGCCCATCACCGGCTTTGCCAATGCCATCGCCGCCCCCGCCGTGGAATTCAAAACCGAAGGCTTCATTCTCGGGGTAGGAGCCAAAATTTTCCAGATTGCTGGACCAGTAATTGTATACGGTGTTTCAGCATCGGTACTCTACGGACTAATCTATTGGATAACGACATTGTTTTAATAGTAAAAGGCTTGCCGTTCGGCAAGCCTTTTTCGTTAGTGACATCTTTTGCAAGGAGTAAATCCTCGAGATTCTGCTTCAGACTGCGTAACCTGCTCAGGATCTTCCATATTGCTACATCCAGAGTGGGTATGATACTTTGTACCACCATTAGTGGGAATCCACACCATAGTTTCGTGATTGTAGTCGGGATCTGCCTTTCCGCATGTTGTGCATTTTCCGTTGGAAAAATTGTGTCCGGCCGTTAAGCCGCTGGTTGTACCGCATACAGTACATGTTTTAGGATCCGAACATGTTGCGTCTTTCCAGTTATGTCCGTTAGCTTCGCCTTCCGTTGCACCACAAGAACAGGTCTTTGGTGTAGTGCAGGTAGCCGCACTGAAGCTATGCGTATGTGCAGGCTCTGTGGTAGGGGCGTTGGTAGGTTCGGTAGTGGGCGCAGTGGCAGGCTCAGTAGTGGGCGCAGTGGCAGGCTCAGTAGTGGGCGTACCGCTGGTAGGTGCTGTGGATTCTGATATTGTATCATTG
>JAZUSG010000041.1:0-6116 GCA_045606605.1 Faecousia sp. | reverse complement strand
AGACCAAGGGAATCGGTGTCCAAAGGTTTTTCAAGCAGTCCGGAAAGACCTGCGCAGCCAAAGACAATGGCGTCCGGGTCATCATAAAATGCCCGCATGGTATCGTACACCGTTTCCTGAGAGACCAGCCGCAGCTTCATGGTGTCGCACACATCCCGGCCGCTTTTGATGATACCCTGATCGATGGAAAGATGGGCATTAACATCTGCCATATCCGACAGGGTCAAATGCTCAAAATCTCCCGCAGCAAGTCCCAACTGCGCCTTTTTCTCTGCCAAAAAGGCAGCGGCATCCACACCGTCGATGGTGCGGAGGGTTCTGGGATCTGTCACGGTTACCGCGCATTCCTGCAGCACCGTGGTATGGATACACTGGGTCTCGGCGGTGTAAGTATAGCGGTCATCGGTAAACAGCAGCAGTGCGCATTCCCCACCGCCGGTGAGCAGTCCTTTTCTGTCGGTAGCGCCGTCAATGGCTGCGCCGCCGCCTACGATCGGACAGGAAAGCATCTGGCAAAGCTGCTGCATAAACCGATTTTCGCCGCCGGCATTGCCGAACAGCGCAATCGCGCCATATACCGGTGTTTTCCCGGAAAGTTCCCGCACACCGGCTAAAATTTCTTCATAAGTACCGGTAAATACCACCGACTCTGCATCATATTCCCGGCTGAGCGTGCGGTTTTCTGCATTCCCGCAAACACCTGCCAGTCCCAAACTGGCGCAGCCGAAGCCGTCCGCCTGATCCCACGCGCCGGTAGTAGTAAATGTCAGTTTTGTCATAGCTTTCAACCTTTCGTCAAGATAGCAGACTCTGTTCCCGGCTCTGGCAGGTAAAGAGGATCACCTGCTTATGGGCCGCTTCCTCCTGCAGGATCTGCAGCGCTGCTGCAAGCCGTACATCATCAAAGCGCACCAGCGCATCATCCAGCACCAGGGGCGCATCCGGAGTCAGTTCCTCAGCCACCGCCAGCCGCAGGGCAAGGTAGAGCTGATCTACCGTTCCGTCGCTGCGCCAAAGCGTGCCGCGTAAGGTGGTTTCATTCTGTGTGCTGGCTTCCAGGGACAGATCCTGTCCCAGGCTGAGTCTTTGATACCGCTGCCCGGTGAGACGGGCAAAAAGGGATTGCGCCCGTTGAGAGATCCGTGGTGCAAACCGCCGCTGCAGTTCTTGTGTTGCCTGCTGCAGCGTCTCTTGGGCCCGGGTGAGCGCCCGGTAATGCTGCTCCAGAGTCTCGATCCGGGTCAATAACGTTTCTCGCTGAGCAAGCAGGTTTTCCGCCTGTCCCAAGGTCTCCATCTGTCCCTGGCACTGACCCAGCAACTGCCGTAAATTCTGCTGATCTGCAGCCGCCTGCACCAAGGCCTGCTCTGTGTCCCGCTGAGACAGCGTGATGGTATCCGCAAATGCCGGGGGCTGGACCTGCTCTCCGGCATTAGACAGCGCCTGCAGAACTTCTTCTGCTTGCTGACAATTCCGCCGCAGCTCCTCTAATTTGTTGTGCCGAGATAGCTGCTGCCGGCAAATTTCCTCATATTGCGCCAGGCTCTGACCTCCGGTAATCGCCGCAATCGCCTGCTCGTTTTCTGCCAGTTGGCGGTTTAACTCTATAAGCAGCTGCTGACGGTCTGTTAAATTCTGATTGTAGTCCCGTTGGGCAGCAGCATAGCTTTCAGCTGCCTGTTCCCAAGTGCCTTCACGAATATTGCGGTATTTGCTCTGTAGATCCGCAATCTGCCCACGCAGCTTCTTTTGCTTATTTACGCCTAAGATAACACAGACAACACCCAGCAAAAGCGCTGCCACTGCCGGAATCAGCTGAGAAACTGCCAGCATAACCAAACCGATAACAGCCAACACTCCGCCCAAAATATAGGGTAGCGGCTTTTTCAAGTCATTTTTCAGCTGCTGCAATACCTGCGTGTCTAAGTTAGCATCGCGCACTGCCTGTTCTATGGTCGTGCCGCGGAAAACTTCCGGTGCTTCCGGCACAGGCGGCAGGGGCGGTATCAGCTGACTTTTGGTGTGCAGATTATCCCGGGTATCCCGCAGCTGCTGCAGCTGCAAGAGGTTCTGCCGGATGGTCTCCTGGGGTGTCAGAGTTTCGCACTCCCGTTCCGCCTGCGCAAGACTCTGCTTCGCGGAATCCGCGTTCATTTGGGCGGTGGTCAGCTTATGGGTATACTGCAGCTGCTCTGCATATCGCAGGGCTTGCTTATGATTTTCCAGCTGGCGGATCTGCTCGTCCAGCGCGCTCTGCCGCTCTCCAATGGTTGCGATCTGGTGCTGGAGGGTCTGCAGCTGCTGCAGTTTTTGCTCCGTTTCATTTAGCTTGGCCTCTGCCTCCGGCAGCAGACCTTTTTTATTGAAGCGGCACTTATTTTTCAGATCCCGCAGTTTTTGGGCAAGATCGTCCGACGCGCCGCTTTCATCGCCGGTGGTGACCAGCTCATTCAGACGGCGGCGGAGGGATTCATCCTCCGTTACCGGCATTTCAGAAAGCTTCAAAAAACCTGCCCGGGCAAATACGCTCCGCTCCACGCCCAGCAGCACCTGACCGGGAGCAGCGATTTGCAGCTCCGGTACGGGCACACCGGTGTGGGTCTCAAAGGCCCGTACCTCACCCAAGGGTGTGCGGCCCTTGCCGGAACGCTCCAGGGTAATTTCCCTGCCCTGCCAAAGGAAGGTAATGCTGCCGGACATAGGCTCGCCGGACCAGGGAGCATAATGCTCCTTATCCGCCAAAAATCCGGTTTTGGTGCGGGAGGTGGTGTCGATACCGTAGAGCATCGCCATCAAAAAGGCGCACCAGGTACTCTTGCCCCATTCATTGGGCGCTTCGATCACATTTAAGTCCGGTTTTAAGGTAAGGGTCTTGCGGGAGAGTTTACCGAAAGTGGCTGTCATAGAAAGAATTCTCACGGCAGACTCACCTCCTGTCCTTCCAAAAGCTTGCGGGATAACTCCGCCGCCAGCAGAATTTCCTGCTTTTCAGCTTCCGGTGCAGATTCCATCGCATCTCGCAGCAGACCAAAGTACACGCCTTCAAAGCTATCTTCTCCCAAGCTGCCCCATACATCCACAGGCCGGGTGGTCCGATCCCGCAGGGTCAGGTTGGGAAATGCAGCGTATTCTGCCTGCAACGCGGCAAGATCCGGCTCCGGGCAGCTGCCCACTAAGGTTACCCCGTAGTAATTTTCATTTCCCACCGGGGGCAGTACCTGGCTGAGATCTGCAGGCTCTGCCTGCAGATCATAAAACCGGGGTGTGTCCAGCGGGCAAAATTTCACCGTAGCCGTATCGACCAGCTCTACAATATAAACACCCTTTTCACCCTGTTCGTCATAGCCCCTGCCCATCGGGCAGCCGGGCCAGGCGCAGAGTGTCTTGCCGGCGGTGAAGCTGCCGGCCTGGTGGATATGACCCAGGGCCAAATAATGAAGACCGCTGTTTTCCACCTGGGCCTTGGTAATGGGATTATAGGGCGACGCGATCTGGGTAGGATCTCCGTGGAGGACACCGATGGCATATTTCTCTGCTTGTTGGGCGCAAAACCCCTCCAAAAGTCCGGTGCAGTCCATACTTGCAAAGCCTGCGCCATATACCCTGACATCTAAATGGGCAAGGGCAACCGACTCCATCCGGGCAGATTTAAAAATATGTACATTTTCCGGCCACAGTTCCCGCAGCCAGGGACTGTCCGTGCCGCAGAAATCGTGGTTGCCCGGCGCGATAAACACCGGCACTGCCATTGCTTTTAATACATCATACAAATTCTGATAGGCGTGGGGGGTGTATGCACCGTCAAACAGGTCGCCGGACAGGAGCACCAAATCGCAGTTCTCCTCCCGGCACAGTTCGAAGATCTGTCCGGGAACGGCGTGCAGCGCCTGGCGCAGGTCTTCCCCGTGACCCTGCAGGGGCGCATCCAAATGCCAATCAGCGGCGTGGAGAATCTTCATCGTAAATATCCACCCTTTCTAACCTCCGGCACAGGCCGGTATGGCTGTCTATGGTAAAGAGCACGGCCTCTAACTTGGTGGGGCCGTCTGCCCAGCGGTAACGCTCCGGCAGGTCTCCTCTGAATTTGGCAATGGACAGGTCGGGCCGAATACCCAAAACCGAGTGCTTCGGACCGGTCATACCCAAATCTGTTACGTATCCCGTTCCCTTGGGCAGTACTTGGGCATCTGATGTGGGCACGTGGGTATGGGTGCCCCAAAGAGCGCTGATCCGTCCGTCCAGCATATAGCCCATAGCCAGTTTTTCGGAGGTGGCCTCCGCGTGGAGCTCCACCAAAATCAGCTTGGTATCGATCTTTTTTAAGATCTTTTCCGCCTGCAGGAAGGGATTATCCGGGGTGTAGTCCATATTCACCCGTCCCTGCAGGTCAATAACCGCTACCGGACCGGCTGCGGTTTCATAGATCCCATATCCCCTGCCGGGGGCTTGGGGGGCATAGTTTAAGGGGCGCAGCACACGGGAATTGTCTTCCAGATAAGACACCAGCTCCCGCTTGCCGTAGGTATGGTTTCCCATAGTGATCACATCCGCACCGGCATCAAAAATATCCTCTGCCTGCTGGGGGGTCATACCCACTACGGATGCATTTTCGCCGTTGACCACCACAAAATCCGCGCCGGTCCGCTTTTTCAGCCACCGCAAACTGCGCACGATCCGATCCATTCCGGGATTGCCTACCACATCGCCAACTGCCAATACTTTAAAATCCATAGTTCTACTCACATTCTAATTGGTTTTTGTACCTATATTATACACAATATCTTATTTTCACGCAAGTATACAAAAAAGGAACGGAAAATCCGTTCCTTTTATTTATCGCTGATATTCAAATTGGAAATCGTAGATATCCACGGTATCGCCGTCCTGGATGCCCATTTCCTCCAACCGCTTAAACAGGCCGCATTTATGCAGCTGCATATCAAAGTAGTTGCGGGATTCGTAATCATCAAAGTTGATGTTCATTACCAGGCGCTCCAGCCAGGTGCCGGTAATAAGCCAGGTGCTGCCAAAATGCTCGATCTCCAGCTTGCTGGGATCACCGGCTTCCACAACCGGCGCTACATACTCCGGCTCATAAATCGTCACCGGGGGCAAGGTGCGCAGCTTTTCCGCAACAATGCGCATCAAATTTTTCGTGCCCTGGGTAGTTGCCGCAGAGATCTCATAGAACTCACATCCGGCAGCTTCCACGTGCTGACGCAGACGCTCCAAATTATCCGACTCCGGCATCATCAGATCGCATTTATTGGCCGCTACGATCATCGGGCGGTTGCTCAGATCCACGGAATAATGCTTCAATTCCTCGCAAATCGCATCAAAATCCTCCACAGGATCCCGATCCTCCGAGCCGGAAGCGTCCACAACGTGTACCAGCAGCCGACAACGGTCGATATGCCGCAGAAAATCGTGGCCCAAGCCTGCGCCCTCTGCTGCGCCCTCAATGATACCGGGGATATCCGCCATAACAAAGGACACGCCTTCATCCACATAGATCACGCCCAAATTGGGATAGAGGGTGGTAAAGTGGTAGTTAGCGATCTTGGGACGGGCATTGGAGGTAACGGAAAGGAGGGTGGATTTGCCCACATTGGGAAAGCCCACCAGACCCACATCCGCCAAAAGCTTCAATTCCAAAATGATATCCCGCTCCTGTCCCGGAAGACCCGCCTTGGCAAAACGGGGTACTTGCCGGGTGGGGGTGGCATAATGAGCATTGCCCCAGCCGCCGCGACCGCCCTTGGCGATGACAAAATCCTCACCGGTGGACATATCCACAATGATCTGATTGGTTTCCGCGTCCCGCACCACCGTGCCTCTGGGCACCTGAATGATCAGGTTTTCGCCGCGCTTACCGGCCATCTTGCGGCCCATGCCGTTGACACCGGCCTGTGCGGAATACTTTCTCTTATAGCGGAAATCCAGCAGGGTGGTCATATTGTCGTTGACACGCAGAATAACACTGCCGCCGTGACCGCCGTCGCCGCCGTCGGGACCGCCGGATGCCACGTACTTTTCGCGGTGAAAAGCCACGGCACCGTCGCCTCCGCGACCGCCGCAGACTGTGATTCGTACTTTATCTACAAACATCGTTTTTC
>JAZUSG010000040.1:0-20546 GCA_045606605.1 Faecousia sp. | reverse complement strand
CTGGATGAAATGCGGCAGCAACAGGGCATTTGGCAGGATTACGGTACCATCATTTGGAATGGTTCTGAATATAAATGGTTAAATACCAATGAGTTATCTTTAAATCTTGAAAGAGATGAGGAGTATTCTCACGCATACATTACAAAGCCGGATGTGCCGGTGTTGTTAAGCTCATCAGTTGGTGAATATTTTGAAGTTAATAATAAAGGTGTATTTCTGAATTCTTGGCGCAGCGGTCTCTTTTGCCGCAGTGATAGCTACGATACTGTAGTCGCGCGCATTGAAAAAGGCTTTACATTGGATAAGATCTGTTATGAGTTTTATCAATATACAAATGGTAAATCGGTTAAGAAAGTCTATACACTCACGCCAAAGCAGATGGATCAAGTTCAGAAACTGCACAAAACGCTTCCTCCCATCGTACTGGAAGACGGAATGTATATTTCTTATGATCGGTCCGTGGATTTATACGGCTGCAGCAGTGATGATCTGCTGACAAATGATATGTTCTCCATTAAGCGGGCAGGTGAGCGTTATTATATTGAGGATGCCGAGGGTGTCTGTTTGGTCCCATCAGAGTGGAATGATCTGTTTGCTGAAATTATGAAGCTGTATGATGAGTTACATGGCTGGTAATTCATTTTTCCAACTGGTTCTGGGTGTTGTGTAAAGCAAAATGCTTTTAAAATTTGTATTTACTTACAATAGAAAGAAGGGCAGTTCATGACTTTCTCGCAGTGGTTATTTGGTGGGATTGACAATCCGTTCAAAGCGGGGCAGTGGGGCCCGTTACATATATGCGTTATGCTTTCGTGTGCGATTATGGTTATCGCATTTGCTCAGATCGTGAAACATTCCCATCATCAGGATCGGACGAAAAAGTGGATTGTTTATGGACTTGTTGCTGCCATTGCGTTCTTTGAGATTATGATCCGGTTTGTGCATTTCGTGAAGTTGTATCATTTGCATTTGCCGGAAATGGAGGGTCTCACACCGATATGGATTTTGCTGCCACGTCCTTGGTGTGCGATTTCCTGTTGGTCGCTGATTGCTTCGGTTTTTGTGCGAAAGAGATTCTTTTACAATTTTGCAAGCCTATCAGCGCTCTTGTGTGCAGTAGTATTCTTTGTGTATCCGGGTGTCGGATTTAACAATGTGCATCTTCTTTTTGAAAACTGGTACTCAATCCTAACCCATGCATTGCTCCTGACTACATCCATAACGCTGATGTGCCTGGGGTATACCGACTTCCGATATCGTGAAATTTGGAAGGAATCGATTTGCTTTATCCTAACCTTTATCTATGCATTTACGGAGATCTATGTATTGCAGATCCATACTGACCCACTCTATTTTATGCCCGACGGTGATATTCAGGCAGATATTTTAAGACTCCCTTACGGACTATATCTATTCCTGTATATTTTGGTATTTTTGATTTATGTGAATACGGCCTATATGATTAACGATAGAGAAAATGTTAAAAAGCTCTTTGCGGAAAAAATGAATACGGCGGTATCCACACTACAGTAGAAACGTAAATCGCCCAACACATGTGTTGGGCGATTTTCTAATTTATTGCTGCGTTTTTTGCTTGATAAAAGCAAGTGTGGAGCGGAAGGAATCTTGCACAATTTTGTGGGAAATGTTATTTTCGCAGGGCACACCTTTTTGTTGCAGGATGTCTTTTAAAATCGCCTCCGCAAACCAGGGGTTTTTCACAAACAGAGGGCCTAAGCAGTTGGTATAAACAAGGTTTTTCCAACGGGCACCCTCAGCACCAGAATTGTTGTTGCCCATACCGTAAAGCGTGGTTGCCAGGGGATTTACTGCATCTACATCTGCCATTTGAATCTGAGAACCGGCAAGTTCCATTTGGGAGTCGTTTATACGAACGTGCAGATCATCACCCCACACATACTGCCGTTCCTTGGCGGTCATATCCAAATAACCAAGACCCTTTATAATGCTTCCGTCTTCCCGTGTAATGGTATTGCCGAACATAAGGCCGGAAGTACCGATTGCCAGCAGATACCCGCCGTTTTCCAGGAAGCTTCGCAGAGAGTCGGTTTGCAGAGCAGGGATCAAATACTGAAATTCGTGGATCTCACCGGGGAGAAACAGCATAAGATCTAAGCTTTCAAAAGGAATGGGATCATCAAAGTCCTCGATTCGGAGGATCTCTATTTCAACACCAAGCTTTTTGCCGATCTGTTCCAGCGCTTGCACGCTGCCCCGTTCACCGTGAAGGTTCAGAAGATTGGGGTACATCCAGCCCACTGTAATCTTAGCCATTTGATGCACCTCCTTGGGCAAAATACTGTTTGATCTCCGGCGCGTGGACGGTGTTTGTCAGGATATAAACCACTTTAGTGTCCATATACTCCAATGGTATAAAAATCTCCGCAGTGTCATTGGAGTCGACCACAGTAACATTATCGGGATCAGCACCGGCCAGGATCATTCGGCTGGCGATATCGCCGGCAACAGACTGGGAAAATGCCACATAGTGCTTTACGTTGCTGTTGACAACCTTTGTGAAATCACAGTCAAAGAGGTAGAAGCTTCCGCTGTAGAAGGGTTTAAAGTCCGTAATGCGGTACATACCCACAAATACTGCCTTCTCCCGCATATCTTCTGCAATAATATCAAGCTGAGATTGCAGCGCCTCGGGATTTTCCTGTTTACCGCGCAGATAATAAATTTCTTTACCTTTATAGTGAATAATGCTTTTGTGGGAGGCGGGGTTTGTAAAAGAAGCAAATCCGTTTTTGATCTCCCGTTCATTCAAACCGATGCGCTTGCAAATGGCAATACACATAGCAAAATTGTAGATATAAAAAGGATTCATATAGGGGACGGACCATTGGGAATCACCGTAGGTGAAGGTGCTGTGGGCATAGTCGATTTCCGTAACGGTTACGTCAGCCTGCTTTTTGGTTGCATAATCGCATTTTGTACAGTGGAACACGCCGATGTTTGCCAAATTGTAGTACTGATAGGTGATGGGTGACCGCAAACCGGGCAGGGGAGTGTAACGTTATAGAAATCATCATTTGTGTAGCTTTTGTCGTTTTTAGAAACGCTGAAGTAAACACTGTTTCCCGCAAATGCTTCCAAAGAACGGCTGCGAGGCTCCTCGTTATTAAGATAGAGGGTCATATCTTTGCCGATTGCACCCCGGATCTTCCGTAGGATAAAATCCGGATCGCCATTGCGCTGGACCTGGTCTTTTTGTAGGTTGGTAAGACCAAGATTCCGTCCGGGCAGGACTTTACGAACACCCGGCAGGCTGCGTTCATCTATCTCCAGGACCAGGTATTCTTTGTTGAACCGGCCGGACAGAGAGGTGTTTTTGATCAGCGTAGTGGCGACACCGCTGAGCATATTGGCGCCTTCTGTATTGCAGGCAACGGTTCTGCCGGCGGATGTAAGGGTGTGGTACAGAAGATTGGTTGTTGTGGATTTTCCGTTGGTGCCGGAAATAAAATACACTTTATCGTAATGGATCCCCTTAAAGCAAGGGATAAAACCCGGCATTAGCTTAAGGGCAATGCTGCCAGAGTAGTTGCTGCCGCGATTTTGATCGATTAAATTTACTGCAAATGCGATGAATTTCGCGATCCATAGGGTGAGTAAGAAACGCATCTTTCTACAATCCTTCCGATTTTTTCGTTAGTATAACACATTTGGGGATAAATTGCTACTGTATAATGAAAATAAGCCGGCATATGGATCTACCATATGCCGGCGTAGTTTATAGAATGAGACAGATCATTCCGTTTGCACCTTCATTCACCACTCTGGTGAGGATTCCACGGAACTTTTCACGCACATCATCCGGTGTGCGCACAAGCTTTGAAGTTAGTCCTTCCTGAATGAGGGTATAAACGGATTTACCGAAAATGTTGCTTTGCCAAAGCTTATCCGGATCTTCAGAGGAAAGATAAGAAATGAGATCCTCAGACTGTTGCTGACCGCCTACCATAGGACTGATTTCCGTATCGATGTCTACGCGGATCATATGAATGGATGGCGCGCCGGCCTTTAGTTTCACACCGAAGGCACCGCCCTTGCGAACGACCTCCGGTTTTTCCAGAAACATTTGTGCGGCTTCCGGCATTACGATACCATATCCGGTAGCATTAACAGAGGATAAGGCATCGGATAGTTTGTCGTATTCCTTTTTTGTGGCAGAAAGCTCAGATAAGAGAGTCAGTAGTTGGGCATCGTCCTCAATAGGCATACCCGCCCGGTTACTTAGGATCTCGTAATAGAGCGCTTCCGGGAAGCGCAGCGAGCAGCAGACTGTTCCGCTGGACAGATCGATATTTAGTAAGGCGTAATCCTGCACCGCATCCAGCGATTTTAGCTTTTGCAGGGCATTATCCGCGTGTGCCAGGGTCGGGATTTTGCTATAGCAATCCAAAAGCATTTCATACAGCGCTTTTTTTACCGGATGATCGGATTCCAGCGCATCCAGCCAACGGGGAAGATGAATATGCAACTGATGTATAGGGAAGCTATACAGGAGATTGCTTAAAAGATCACAGATTTCATCCGTATCCAGCGCCTGACAGTCCGCGATCATTGGGTGTACTTGAAATGTATCATATATCTCTTTTTGCACAGCTTTTGCGACCTCACCGCTGGGATTGCGACTGTTGATAATCACAAGGAACGGCTTTCCGGTTTTTTGCATATCGGAAATGGCCCGAGTTTCTGCTTCTATATAATCGGATCTGGGAATGTCGGTGATTGTGCCGTCAGTGGTTACCACAACACCGATGGTGCAGTGTTCCTCCATGACTTTCTTTGTGCCAAGTTCTGCTGCATCGGTCATGGGGATCTCATAATCGTACCAGGGAGTTGCCACCATACGGGGGACACCGTCTTCATCAGCGCCTACCGCGCCGTTTACCATATAACCAACGGAATCAATGAATCGTACACTTAATTTTGTCGTGCCGTCAGGACTGATTTCCACAGCTTCTTCCGGTACAAACTTTGGTTCGCTGGTCATTATGGTACGTCCGGAACCGCTCTGTGGCAGTTCATCCTTTGCCCGTTCCTTGCGGTAAGGCTCTGTAATGTTTGGAATGACCATTTGCTCCATAACCCGTTTTATGAGGGTCGATTTTCCGGTTCGCACCGGCCCAACAACACCAATATAAATGTTGCCGCCGGTTCTTTCAGCGATATTAGCATATAAATTTTCCATAGCCAGCCTCCTTGTTTGCAGGAGGAATGCTCCTGCCACGGTCTACAAAAGAGTATGTCCCGTATATATGCGTTAGAACTAAACCACAATATATTGTAGTTTTAGTTGACTTTACGACACAAAATCCGTATAATACACTTGATATATTATGAAATTCGGCAGGTAATGGATTATGGCTACCAACAGAAAAGAACAATACGGCAATTCCAGCATATCGATGCTGAAGGGTGAGGAGCGCGTGCGGAAACGTCCTGCGGTCATTTTTGGCTCTGATGATTTGGAAGGCTGCAAGCACGCAGTTTTTGAGATCCTCTCCAATGCAATTGACGAAGCTCGTGAAGGCCACGGCGATACGGTGATTGTTACGCGTTATGAAGACCTGTCTGTGGAAGTGGAGGACTTCGGCCGCGGCTGTCCTGTGGACTATAACGAAAAAGAAAAGCGCTACAACTGGGAATTGGTGTTCTGCGAAATGTATGCCGGCGGCAAATACGGCGAAAACGGCGAAAACTATGAGTATTCCCTTGGCTTAAACGGTCTTGGTTCTTGCGCTACCCAGTACGCATCAGAATTTTTTGATGCCACAATTCGGCGAGATGGTTTCCGTTATGATCTGCATTTTGAAAAAGGCAGAAATAAGGGCGGCCTGAAAAAAGAACCCACAGATCGTAAGAAAACGGGCTCGGTGTTCCACTGGCGTCCGGACAAGCAGGTGTTTACCGATATCAATATTCCTGCGGAATACTACCGGGATGTACTCCGCCGCCAGGCTGTTGTGAATAAGGGCATTACCTTCCGTTTCCGCAATCAGGTCGGTTCAAAGTTTGAAACGGAGGAATATTGCTACGCAGACGGTATCCGCCAGTATATTGAGGAACTGGTGGGGGATAATGCTTTTACAATGCCTGTGTACTGGGAGACGGAGCGCAGAGGCCGCGATGCAGAAAACCGTCCGGAAATGAAACTGAAAATCACGGCATCCTTCTGTTTTTCCAAGCAATTTAGCCGTACCGAGTACTATCATAACTCTTCTTGGCTGGAATACGGCGGAAGTCCCGATAAGGCTGTGCGTTCCGGCTTTGTAGCTGCATTTGACAAGTATCTGCGAGAGAGCAATAAGTACACGAAAAACGAAAGTAAGATCATTTTCCAGGACGTGCAGGACAGCTTAGTTATCGTTACCAACTGTTTTTCTACCATTGGCTGCTTTGAGAACCAGACTAAAAAGTCTGTCAATTCCAAATTCACCCAAGAGGCGATGACGAATTTCTTTAAAGAGCAGCTGCAGGTTTGGTTTTTGGAGAATAAGCAGGAGGCTGACCGGGCTGCGGATCAGATCCTCATCAATAAGCGGGCAAGAGAATCTGCAGAGAAAACCAGAAGCAGTATTAAAAAGAACCTGTCTGCCAAGGTGGATATTGCCAACCGGGTGCAAAAGTTTGTAGATTGCCGCAGTAAAGATACTGCCATCCGGGAACTGTATATTGTGGAGGGTGACTCCGCGTTAGGCAGCGTTAAGCTCTCCCGGGATGCAGAATTCCAAGGTATTATGCCTGTCCGCGGTAAGATATTAAACTGCTTAAAGGCTGACTATAACCGTATTTTTGCCTCGCCCATCATTACTGATCTGATGAAAGTATTGGGTTGCGGCGTGGAAGTGGAAGGCAAGAAGGCAAAAGAGCTTAGCAGCTTTGACATTTCCCAGCTGCGGTGGAATAAGGTCGTGATTTGTACCGACGCAGACGTGGACGGTTTCCAAATCCGCACGCTGATCCTCACAATGCTCTACAGACTCTGTCCCAAGCTGATCCGGGACGGATATGTGTATATTGCAGAATCTCCGCTCTTTGAGATCACCTGTAAGGATAAAACCTGGTTTGCCTATAATGAGCAGGAAAAGATTCGGATTCTTAATGAATTGGATGGAAAATAGGTTTCCATCCAGCGCTCCAAGGGTCTTGGTGAAAAGGATCCTGAGATGATGTGGATGACTACGATGAATCCGGAAACCCGGCGTCTTATTAAAGTTATGCCGGAGGACGCAGAACGCACAGCCCATTACTTTGATGTACTGCTGGGTGATGCGCTGAACGAACGGAAGAATTTTATCGCGGAAAACGGCTCCAAATATTTGGAACTTGCCGATATTTCCTAAGAGGAGCTTTTCATGGCACGAAAGAAAAAAGAACCGGAACAGAATAAGAAAAAAGTTAATACCGACGGCATTATGGGCCTTGTGGGTTCTACCATTGAGCAGGGCATTTCCGAGACTTTGGAAATTAACTATATGCCTTATGCGATGTCTGTGATTGTGTCCCGTGCAATTCCCGAGATTGACGGTTTCAAACCTTCTCACAGAAAGCTACTGTACACTATGTACAAGATGGGACTGCTCTCCGGCGCACGGACAAAGTCTGCCAACATCGTCGGTCAGACGATGCGGCTCAACCCTCACGGTGATGCGGCCATCTATGAAACTATGGTTCGTCTTGCCCGGGGCAATGAAACCCTGCTGCATCCCTTTGTGGACTCTAAGGGTAACTTCGGTAAGGTGTATTCCCGGGATATGGCCTATGCAGCATCCCGTTATACTGAGGCAAAGCTGGACAGCTTCTGTAACGAATTGTTCCGGGATATTGACTTGGATACTGTGGATATGGTGGATAACTATGATGCTACTATGAAAGAACCCAGCCTGCTTCCCACCACATTCCCCAATGTATTGGTATCCGCAAACCAAGGCATTGCAGTTGGTATGGCCAGCAATATTTGCTCCTTCAATTTGAAGGAAATTTGCGATACTACCATCGCGCTGATGAATAACGCGGAACACGATATTTTAGAAACCCTGCCCGGTCCGGACTTTTCTACCGGCGCAGAACTTCTTTTTGATGAGGAAACCACCCGGGAGATATATTCCACCGGCCGCGGAAGTTTTAAACTGCGGGCAAAATGGAATTACGTTAAGGCAGGGAACCTGATCGAAATCACTGAGATTCCGTACTCCACGGCTACGGAAGTGATTATGGACAAGGTAGCAGAACTCATTAAAGCGGGAAAAATCAAAGAGATCTCCGATATGCGGGATGAGACCGACCTTGGCGGTTTAAAGCTTACAATTGATCTGAAAAAGGGTGTAGATCCAGACAAATTGATGCAAAAACTTTTCCGTCTGACACCCTTGCAGGATACCTTCTCCTGTAACTTTAATATCCTGATTGCAGGTATGCCCCGTGTGATGGGCATCGGTGAGATTTTGGAGGAGTGGACTGCTTGGCGTACCGATTGCATCAAGCGGCGTCTGTACTTCCAAATTCAAAAGAAAGAGGAACGTTTGCATCTTCTGAAAGGTTTGGAGCGGATACTGCTGGACATTGACAAGGCAATCCGCATCATCCGGGAGACAGAACTGGAGAGTGAAGTCGTCCCCAATTTGATGATCGGCTTTGGCATTGACGAGGTGCAGGCAAATTACGTTGCTGAAATTAAGCTGCGTAATATTAACAAAGAGTACATCCTGAAGCAGACAAAGGCTATTTCTGATCTGGAAAAAGATATTGCCGACCTGCGGGATACTTTGGGCAGCAGCCGTAAGCTGAAGAATGTGATCATTAAGGAACTGCAGCAGGTATCGGACAAATACGGTCAGGAAAGAAAAACCCAAATTATCTATGAATCTCAGCTGATCCAGCCAGAAGATGAAGAGGAGCAGGTTCCCGATTATCCGGTTACACTATTTGTGTCTCGTGAGGGTTATCTTAAAAAGATCACCCAGCAGAGTCTGCGGATGTCCGGCGAGCAGAAGTTTAAAGAGGGAGACGGTCTGTCCTTCTCTTGTGAAACCTCCAATAAGGCAGAACTTCTGGTCTTTACCAGTATGTTCCAGTGCTACAAAACCCGCCTTTCTGATTTTGAGGACGGAAAAGCATCTCAGTTGGGTGATTATTTGCCGCAGAAATTGGGAATGGATCCCGGAGAAACGGTTCTGCAGGTGGTTCTGCCCGGTGACTATAAAGGCTTCTTATTGTTTTTCTTTGAAAACGGTAAAGCGGCTAAAGTGCCGCTCTCTGCCTATGAGACAAAGACCAACCGCCGCCGCCTGACCTCTGCGTTCTCTGACAAGAGTCCTCTGATTGCGGCGCTGGTTATTGAACAAGACCGTCAAGTCGTGCTCTACTCCACTGACGGCAGAGCGGCGATTATTTCCACTGCGCAGCTGACACCGAAAACCACTAAGAACACCATTGGTGTTGCGGTGATGAGCTTGAAAAAGAAAGCAGCGCTTGGATCTGTTACTTTCCTGGAAGATAGTGGGATTATAAACGCAAGCCGTTACCGCAATAAGACAATCCCCACTGCCGGTGCAATACTGAAGGAAGAGGATTCTCCGGAAAAACAAATTAGCTTTGATATGTAGGAGGCACTATGCGTGATCGGTTAAAGCGCATTATAGACTTAATTAAAGTTGTTGTTGGAGCTGCGCTGTTTGCCTTGGGCTTTGATCTGTTTCTGATTCCAAATGAGCTAAACGGTGGCGGATTAACCGGCCTTTCTATGCTGATCATCCATGTGATCGGATGGGGAAGCGTAGGTACCGTTACTGCCGTTATGAACCTGCCGCTCTTTGCGCTTGCCGGCCTAAAGATAGGAAAGAAGTTCTTCTTCGGGTCTTTGATCGGAATGGCTTTATGCGCGGTGTTCCTGGATTTGTTTGCCCTGCTACCTGTACCGGAGACTGAGCCACTGATCGGCGCGCTCTATGGAGGTGTGATCTGCGGCTGCGGTTTGGGTATTATCTTCACTTCCGGAGCATCTACCGGTGGCTCAGATATCATTGTGCGACTGCTGAAACTGCGGTATCAAAACGTGCCAATTGGCAGTATTACGATCGCATTTGATGCCTGTATTGCCATATTGGCCGGTATTGTATTTCAAAATATTGCCGTCACGCTCTATAGTGGCGTTTCAATATTTATCATAGGCCAGGTGATCGATGCGGTAGTGTACCGCTTTGATTACTCCAAAGTTGTAATGATCATTACAAAGCAGCACGATGAAATTTCCCACGTTATACAGAACGGGCTGGACCGTGGCGTAACTTTCCTGCAAGGTGAGGGCGCATACAGTCGCACAGAAACAAAAGTGGTTCTGACAGTGGTAAAGAAGCAGCAGCTTGCGGATTTGAAGCGGCTGGTTGCAGAGACAGACCCCAATGCCTTTGTGATTGTGCAGGAAGCACACCAGGTTTTGGGTGACGGATTCTCCCGTTATTCCAAGGATGCACTATAAAAAATGCAAGAGGACCGAATTTTTTCGAAAAAGGTATTGACTTCTTTTGGAAATTTGGTATAATACCTCTTGTTCCGCGGGTGTAGCTCATCCGGTAGAGCGCCACCTTGCCAAGGTGGAGGTAGCGAGTTCGAGCCTCGTCACCCGCTCCATAAAACAAGAGGGATGCAAAAGCATCCCTCTTGTTTTTTTAGCAGAAAAGAAATATAGATTTTTCCGGAAATATGTGGTATAGTATCTACATATTGCAGATGCTGCTTTTTAGGCAGCGAAAAGATTTTAATAAAAAGGAATGATTGTAAATATGACCAAAATTGATATTTATTCCGGCTTTTTAGGGGCAGGTAAAACAACGCTGATCAAGAAAATGATTTCTGAAAGCTATGCCGGTCAGAAATTAGTGCTGATTGAAAATGAATTTGGCGAAATTGGCATTGACGGCGGATTTTTGGAGGACGCCGGTATCAACATTACAGAAATGAATTCCGGTTGCATTTGCTGCAGTCTGGTCGGTGATTTTGGCAAGGCACTGACCCAAGTAATCACCGAATACGCCCCGGATCGAATCGTGATCGAACCTTCCGGTGTTGGCAAGTTGTCCGACGTGATCGCTGCTGTTGAAAAGGTCACCAATGAAGAAGTGGTGCTTGGTTGCACAGTCGCGGTTGTAGATGCCGGAAAAGTCAAAGTATATATGAAGAACTTTGGTGAGTTCTATAACAACCAAATAGAAACTGCGGATACGGTCATTCTTTCCCGTACAGACATGGTGCCCCAGCAGAAACTGGACACGGCAGTAGAGCTCATTCGCGAGCACAATAGTGAGGCAACCATTGTAACGACACCCTGGGATGCCCTTACCGGCGTGCAGCTTATGGAAGCAATGGAAGGTAAGGCGAAGGTTTCTGCTACGCTTACGGAAATGACAAATGCGCACCATCACCACGAGGATGAACACGGCTGCTGCGGTCACCACGACCACGAGCACCATCACCACGAGGAAGAACACCATTGCTGCGGCCATCACGACCACGAGCATCATCACCGCGAGGATGAACACTGCTGCTGCGGCCACCACGACCACGAGCATCATCACCGCGAGGATGAACACTGCTGCTGCGGCCATCACGATCACGGGCACCATCACCACGAGGATGAACACTGCTGCTGCGGTCATCATCATGATCACCATGCCGATGAAGTCTTCTCTGCCTGGGGTGTAGAAACCCACAAGAAGTTTGCGGAAGATGATATTCGCAAGGCCCTTGCTGCGTTGGATAGCGGCAATTTTGGTATAGTTCTGCGGGCAAAGGGTATTGTTGCTGGTAGTGACGGAACTTGGCTGCACTTTGATTTTGTGCCCGGTGAAACGAACGTGCGCACCGGCTCTGCAGCGGTTACCGGCAAACTGTGTGTTATCGGTTCTCAGCTGAACGAAGATGGTATCGCAAACCTGTTTGGAGTGTAATATGATTCAAATTCCTGTCTATGTATTTACAGGTTTCCTGGATTCCGGAAAAACCAAATTTATTCAGGAAACATTGGAAGATCCCCGCTTTAATGCAGGAGAAAAAACGCTGCTACTGGTGTGTGAGGAAGGTGAGGAAGAGTACGACTTTTCTGCCTACCCCCATCAAAATGTCTTTTTAGAAGTGGTAGATCAGCAGTCTGTAACAACCAAATACCTGCAGACATTGGCAAAAAAACATAAGATCCAAAGAGTAGTAGCTGAGCTCAACGGTATGTGTATGGTAGGAGATCTTTACAGCCGTTTCCCCGAGGATTGGGTGGTTGCACAAGAGGTTATGTTTGCAGATGCAACAACCTTTATGACCTACAATGCCAATATGCGTAATTTGGTTATGGACAAGTTGGCTGGCGGTCAGATGGTTGTATTTAACCGATTGAAACCGGGCGAAGATACAATGCCTCTGCATAAGCTTGTTCGCGCAGCCAACCGGCGTATGGACATTCTGTACGACTATTTGGACGGTACCACTGCATATGACGAGATCGAAGACCCACTACCTTTTGACATTAATGCCCCAGTCATTACTGTAAATGATGAGGATTATGCCCTTTGGTATCGGGATGTAACGGAAGAACCCCAAAAGTACGATGGAAAGACTGTGTCTTTCAAGGGGCAGGTTGCCCTGTTGCGACGGGAAAAGAACGGAATGTTCGCGCCGGGTCGTTTTGTGATGACCTGTTGCGAGGATGATATTCAGTTCTGCGGTATTCCTTGCCGATATGATCGGGCAAAGGAATTGGAACCTCGTTCCTGGATCGCGCTGACTGCCACAGTTTCTGCGGAAAAACACACCCTGTATCAGGGAGAATTGGGACCGGTTCTGACAGCGGTGAAAGTACTTCCTGCAGAACCTGCCCAACCGGATGTGGCAACATTTTGACGAAAGGAGCGGCTTATGTATCAACCCCTTGCTGATTTGATTCGCCCGGATACCTTAGATCAGGTTTACGGACAGGAGCATATATTGGGAAACGGCGCGGTACTGCGCCGCTTGATCGATTCCGGCAAGATTCCCAATATGATTTTCTATGGCCCCAGCGGCACAGGTAAGACAACGGTTGCCAATATTATCGCCAAGCAGACCAACCGCACCCTGTACAAGCTGAACGCAACCACTGCATCTACAAGCGATATCAAGGATATTGTTGCCCAACTGGATACCTTTATGGCGCCAAATGGTGTTTTGCTATATCTGGACGAGATCCAATCCTTCAATAAAAAGCAGCAGCAGTCCCTTTTGGAGCATATTGAAAACGGTAAAATCACGTTGATCGCATCCACCACGGAAAATCCCTATTTTTACGTATTTAATGCAATTCTAAGCCGTTCCACTGTCTTTGAGTTTAAGCAGCTATCCCCGGATGCGGTGCTGCAGGCTGTATGGCGTGCAGTAACCTTGATGGAGGAGCGGACAGGTCTGAAAACAATCTGTGAAGATGGGGCGCTTCCGTATATTGCTTCTGCCTGCGGCGGTGATTTGCGCAAGGCGCTCAATGCGGTAGAAGTTTTGTTCTCTGCCGGAGTCCCGGAGGGAGAAACGCTAAAGCTTTCCCTGGAAGATGCAAAAGCCGTTACCCAAAAGAGCGCTATGCGCGCCGACCGGGATGGCGATGCCCACTATGATCTGCTTTCTGCATTGCAAAAATCCATTCGCGGCTCTGACCCAGATGCAGCCTGCCACTATTTGGCAAGACTTTTGGAAGTGGGGCAGATGCAGTCTGCCTGCCGCCGACTGATGGTGATTGCAGCAGAGGATGTGGGCCTTGCATATCCGCAGATCATTCCTATCGTGAAAGCCTGTGTGGATATGGCACTGATGCTGGGTATGCCGGAGGCCAGAATTCCTTTGGGTGATGCCGCAGTCCTGATGGCTACCAGTCCGAAATCCAATACCGGTCATATTGCGCTGGATAGCGCCCTTGCGGATATCCGCATAGGAAAGACCGGAGATTTCCCCCGGCATCTGCAAAATATGCACGCCGATACCTATACTATGGAACGAGAGCAGGGTTATTTGTACCCTCACGATTACCCCCATAGCTGGGTTCGTCAGCAGTATCTGCCGGATGCGCTGGCAGGTACCCAGTATTACCGCTTTGGCGATAATAAACTGGAACAGGCGGCTAAACAGTATTGGGCTGCCATAAAGGGGGAGTAGTATGGATGTTCATTTAAACGATATCCTGGAGATGAAAAAAACCCACCCTTGTGGTGAAAAGCATTGGAAAGTGCTGAGAACCGGCGCAGATTTCAGACTAAAATGTTTGGGATGCGGTCACGAGATTATGGTTCCCAGATTTAAGGCGGAAAAAAATATTCGTAAGATTCTTAAGAATCCATCGACAGAATGAAACGGGAGCCGATTGAATCGGCTGCCGCTTTTTTAGTTTTTGAAATTGCGCAGGTAGAATTGAATTGGGGACTGGTGGAAACGGAAGAATTGCTCTGTACGGCAAGCGACAAACATTTTTATATACCTGTCCTATACTGAGTCTACGGACAGGGGGTGTATAGGATGACCGTATATGTGGATGGTGTATTTTTACTTAATACCATTGTAGATTTCTTGCTGATACTGGGAGCAACCAGACTTTGCAGAATGCCGGTCAAAATATATAGAGCGATAGCCGCAGGGATTTTTGGAGGAATATATGCCACTGCCTGTTTACTTCCGGGATTTCATTTCCTGGGAAATATTCTGTGGCGTATCGTAAGCTTTGTTGCTATTTCTATGATAGCTTATGGAATATCTCTCAGCGCAATTCGAAGGGGAATTCTTTTTGCGCTTCTGTCTCTTACACTGGGTGGTGCTGCCATCGGACTTGGGAGAGGCGGCGTGTTTGGTATCCTAAGTGCAGCCGGTGTGTTGTGTCTGCTTTGCTTTTTTGGGTTCCGCGGCGAGAGTGCTTACAGAAGCTATGTGCCGGTTGAACTTGCCTACGGGGGAAAAACAATATCCATTACAGCGCTGCAGGATACAGGAAATACACTCACAGATCCCATTACGGGTCGACAGGTTTTGGTTGTGGGAGCAGATGTTGCAAAAAGACTTACCGGCCTTACACAAGAAGCGCTGCAAAATCCCGTTGAATCCATTAACGTACTTCCCGGCTTAAGGCTGATTCCGTATAAATGCGTTGGTGGAAACGGATTTATGCTGGCTATGCGGTTTTCGGATGTGAAAATAGGGAAGTGGAAAGGAAGCAGCTTAGTGGCTTTTGCGCCGGAAGGACTTAGCGCGGAAGGAACCTATCAAGCACTGACAGGAGGAATATTATGAAACGGAAACTGCAGGTAATCCTTTTAAAACTGGGAATTATCAAACGAAATGCGATCTATTACATTGGCGGAGCAGATGTACTACCGCCACCTTTAAAGGGCGCAGATGAGCAAGCTGCGCTGCAGGGGCTGGAAAATGGGGATGAAGCCTCTAAACAGCTCCTGATTGAACGGAATCTTAGACTTGTTGTATTTATTTCCCGCCGGTTTGAAAACACCGGTGTCAATTTAGAGGATTTGATTTCTATCGGTACTATCGGTTTGATTAAAGCAATTAATACCTACAGATTGGATAAAAATATTAAACTTGCCACCTATGCATCCCGTTGTATTGAGAATGAAATTTTAATGCATATACGAAAAATATCATCTCAGAAAACAGAAGTGTCCCTGGATGAACCGATCAATATGGACTATGACGGCAATGAACTGCTTTTGTCAGATGTGCTGGGCACAGATGAGGATATGATTCTCAGACCATTGGAGGATGACGTAGATCTATGCGTGCTCCGTCAGGCGGTAAGGGAATTGCCTGATAGAGAACGGGAAATCGTGGTGTTGCGCTTTGGTCTCAATGGTCAGCAAGAACTGACACAGAAGGAGGTTGCTCAGTATATGGGTATTTCCCAGTCATACATTTCCCGGTTGGAAAAAAGAATTATGGCGAAACTTAGGAAAGAACTGATCCGGCAAACAAGCTGTGTATAAACCCGCTTGCAAAGGGAACCTATTCGTGCTACAATTATATCGATACAAAACTGTATCGATATAATTGTAGCAAAAGGATGGTGGACATGGAACGGAAAGAAATATCGAAATCTGTACTGAAACGATTGCCCATATATCTTGCTTATTTAAAAGGTCTTCCTGAGAATGGTCCTGCCTACATTTCGGCAACATCCCTTGCAAATGCCCTGGGTATGGGTGAAGTCCAGGTTCGGAAAGACCTTGCTATGGTTTCTAACGGTGGTCGTCCTAAGCTTGGCTACCTTCGCGAGAAATTGATGGACGATATCAGTCAGTTCTTAGGTTATGACAATACTACGGATGCAATTTTGGTGGGTGCCGGTAAGTTAGGCCAGGCGCTTTTAGGCTATAACGGTTTTGAAGCCTACGGACTTAACATTTTAGCGGCGTTTGATATTGCACCCTACTCAGATAAAACAGAGGACGGGAAGCCCATTCTGCCAATGGAAGAGCTGGAAAGCTTTTGCCGTATCAATAAGGTGCTGATGGGCATTATTACGGTACCGGCCTCCCACGCCCAGCAGGTGTGCGATAAATTAATCGCCTGTGGCATCAAGGCAATTTGGATCTTTGCACCTGTGCATTTGGATGTGCCGGAGAATATTCTGGTACAATACGAGAATATGGCAACGTCGCTTGCTGTTCTGTCTATGCATCTTCAGGCGCAGATTAAAGAAAAAAAGTAAGGCGCACTTGCGCGTTATGGCAAACAGTGTGAAAATGTATATTAAATAAGGCCATCGGAATTACCGATGGCCTTTTGCTTATTTTGTAGGTTTGAAGCTATCCTTCAGACTGACAGAGCGGTTAAATACCAAATGTCCGGGTTTGGAATCTTTGGAATCCGGGCAGAAATAACCAAGCCGCATAAATTGATAGGAGGAAGGCGCCTCTGCACTTGCCAAGCTTGCCTCTACTTTGCAGCCGGTGAGTACTTCCAGAGAGTTGGGGTTCAGACAGGCAAGGAAATCCTTTCCGGATGCATCGGGATCTGCATCATCAAAGAGATTTGCGTACTGACGTACCTCAGCTTCACAACAGGTCTTTGCATCCACCCAGTGAATGGTAGCGCCCTTGATCTTACGTCCATCGGCGGGATCTCCGCCCTTGGAATCCGGATCGTAGGTTGCGAGAACTTCTGTGATATTTCCATTCTCGTCGGTAACGCAGCCGGTGCACTGGATCACATAAGCACCCTTTAAGCGGCACTCCGGTCCATTGGGGTACAGACGCTTATACTTGGGGACAGGCTCTGACAGGAAATCATCTGCTTCAATCCACAGATCACGTGAGAAAGTGACCTTGCGGGTACCATCCTCCGGTCTGTTGGGGTTGTTTTCAATTTCAAACTCCTCAGACTGACCCTCGGGATAATTGGTAATGGTGAGTTTAACAGGCTGGATAACAGCCATAACACGCTTTGCAGTTTCGTTCAGATCTTCCCGCAGGCAGTGCTCTAAGAACGCATACTCAATGGTGTTGGGGGACTTGGCAACGCCAACCCGGTCACAGAAGTTGCGGATGGATGCGGGGGTATAGCCACGACGGCGCAGACCGCACAAGGTAGGCATGCGGGGATCATCCCAACCGGAAACATAGCCGTTTTCTACCAGCGCTCTCAATTTGCGCTTACTGAGGACAGTGTGGTCAATGCCCAGTCTTGCAAATTCAATCTGCCGGGGATGATGGGGAACGGAAACATTCTCCACAACCCAGTTATAAAGCGGCCTGTGATTTTCAAACTCCAGAGAACACAGAGAATGGGTAATACCTTCCAAAGCGTCCTGAATGGGGTGAGCAAAGTCGTACATAGGATAGATGCACCACTTATCACCCTGGCGGTGGTGATGCATATGACGAATACGGTAAATAACCGGATCGCGCATATTGAAGTTACCGGAAGCCAGGTCGATCTTTGCCCGAAGTGTGTATCGGTTGTCTTCAAATTCACCGGCGCGCATCCGTGCGAACAGATCAAGATTCTCCTCAATGGGACGATCCCGGTAAGGAGAGGTGGCAGGGGTGTTCAGGTCACCGCGGTTTTCCTTAAACTCGTCGGGGGTAAGCTCACACACATAAGCCAGCCCTTTTTTGATGAGTTCCACGGCAAACTCGTAGTCCTTCTCAAAATAGTCAGAACCAAAGTAGAAGCGATCGCCCCAGTCAAAGCCCAGCCAGTGGATATCTTCCTTAATGGCTTCAACAAACTCCACGTCTTCTTTGGTGGGGTTGGTGTCGTCCATACGCAGATTGCAAAGACCACCATACTTTTCGGCAGTGCCGAAGTCAATGATCAGCGCTTTGCAGTGTCCAATATGCAGATAGCCGTTAGGTTCCGGCGGGAAACGGGTGTGAACCGTCATTCCGGCATAGCGGCCACCGTCGGCAATATCTTCGTCAATAAAGGCGTGGATGAAATTCTTGCTTTCCGTGATTTCAGCCATCGTACAATTCCTCTCTTTTGCTAAAATTCTGAAATATTATAACCCATTCTCAATGTTTTTGCAACTGCAAACCGCAAACAAATGCAGTTTTTCCCAATTCAATTTTGGGATTTTTAAAAAAATGTAAAATTACAAAAAACAAATGGGGAAAATTTAGAAATAATAGTTGTCAATTTGCCCATCTTATATTAAAATATATGGGAAAAGAAAGGGGTGGTTGGGCTTGTCAGAAATTAAGTACAAGCGGATTTTGCTGAAGATCAGCGGAGAGGCGCTGGCAGGAGAACAGAGAAGAGGATTGGACTTTGAAGTGGTCAATTCGGTTTGCCGTGTGATCAAGACCTGTGTGGATGAAGGTGTCCAGTTAGGATTGGTGATCGGTGGCGGAAACTTCTGGCGCGGCGTTAAGGACGGTGCAGATAAAATGCAGCGTTCCCACGGCGATGCGATGGGTATGCTGGCAACAGTTATGAATGCCATTGCAGTTGCGGATGCTCTGGAAAAGCACGGTGTAGATGCACGGGTGCTGTCTGCAGTTGAAATGAATAAGTTCTGCGAATATTTTACCCGGGATACTGCAGACCGTTACTTAAACAGCGGTAAAGTTGTTGTGTTTGCAGCGGGTACCGGTAATCCTTATTTCTCTACGGATACCGGCGCAGTGCTTCGGGGCGTAGAGATCGAAGCAGATGCCATTTTGATGGCGAAGAATGTTGACGGTATTTACTCTGCTGACCCCAATACAGACCCTGCAGCCGTTAAATTTGACAGTCTGACCTATGATGAGGTGCTGGCTCGTCATTTGAAAGCTACCGATACTACGGCAATGACACTGGCAATGGACAACCATATGACCCTGGTTTGTTTTGCCCTGAAAGACCCCGAAAATATTCTCCGTGTAGTTCGCGGAGAAGCCATAGGAACAATTGTTAAGGAGGATTAATTATGAGCGTTGATTTTACTGAATTCAGCAGAAAGATGGACAAGACCCTGGTTCATCTGGCAGAGGAGTTTGATGCCGTGCGCGCTGGTCGCGCAAACCCCAAGGTTTTAGACCGTATTACCGTTTCCTACTACGGCCAGGAGACGCCGCTTAATGGCGTTGCGTCCATTTCTTCTCCCGATGCCCGTACCCTGCTGGTACAACCCTGGGATACCACAATTTTGACCGATATTCAGAAAGCTATTCAGGCCAGTGACCTTGGCATTAACCCCCAAAACGACGGCAAGGTCCTCCGGCTGATTTTCCCCCAGCTGACTGAGGAGCGCCGTAAAGATTTAACCAAGCAGGTTAAGAGGTATGCTGAAGACGCAAAGGTTGCTATGCGTAATGTTCGTCGCGACGGTATGGACTATGTAAAGAAGCTGAAAAAGAATTCTGAGATCACAGAAGACGACCAAAAGAAGGCCGAAAAGGATCTGCAGGATATGCTGGATAAGTTCATCAAGAAGGTGGACGAAGCACTGGCTGCTAAGGAAAAAGAATTGATGGCAATGTAATTGCTTTGGATTGGGGGTGCTTGCACCCCCATTCGCTACTATTTTGGAATTTGAAAGGATTCAGCGATGATACCTTCTGCAGATGAGAATAAATTGCCTGTCCCCAAACATATTGCTATTATTATGGATGGTAATGGCCGTTGGGCGAAAAACAGAGGACTTCCGCGTACTGCCGGGCATAAAGCCGGTGCGGAAGCATTCCGCCGTATTGCCAATTATTGCCGCACCCTTGGTGTGGAGTATTTGACTGTGTATGCTTTTTCTACCGAGAACTGGAAACGTTCACAGGAAGAGGTTTCCGGCATTATGCGGCTCTTGGGCGCTTATTTAAAAGAAGCCCTGCGGGATATGGAGAAAAACCATATCCGCTTCTGCATTTTCGGTGACATCAGCCGTGTAAGTCCCAAGCTGCAGAAACTGTGCGTCGAAACTATGGAGCGCTCCAGTGTGTATACTGAAGTGCAGGTGAATTTCTGCATGAACTACGGCGGCCGGGATGAGATCATCCGCGCGGCCCAAAAGTTTGCCGCTGAGG
>JAZUSG010000039.1:0-13442 GCA_045606605.1 Faecousia sp. | reverse complement strand
CTTCCATTTGAGAAAAGATCTGTCATTTGTCACCTATGTTACAGATCCGGCACAGTATTCCCATGCCAAGGTAAAGTGCCTGTCCGGCAGCTGCCCGGAAGTTCCCCCGACTAAGGGCTCCTTTTTAGATCTGCATACCGGGTTGACAACCGGCATGCTCCCAACCCATGTCATGGAAAGTTTTCCGGTCCCGTTTTTTTACTCTTTGTTGGAAAACGCTACGCTGCGAGATGATTTTCTGGCATTTATGGATAGGGCTGTCAAAACCATACCTGCGCTTGAAAAACTGAGCATAAAGACCCTGTCTGATCTTGTGTTCCTGTTCTGTGGCGCAAACAGTTCCTTTGCGCAGCAGGAGATCCTGCCCACAGATGCAAAAGTGTACGATTTTCTTTGCGTTTATGTAAAATACCGCAGCGTTTTGGATACGGAAAGCAGGAAGCATGTGTATGCATGCCTGGACCGGTATCCAAAACGGCATGAGGCAATACCGAAAAATATATTTGCAAAGCTGTCCCGGCTGTATCCGGATGAGCCGCATTCCGTTAAACAGATTGCCATTCGTGTTGTTCTAGAGCTTCTTCATACCGATATTATGAGGGACAAGCTGCTTGCTTTTATAAAAAACAACTACAACGGTGAGGATGCAGATACCCGCGCTGTGATTCACGCTGATTTATGCCGTGTATATTACGGCGGCTTCCTGCAACCTCAGATACTGTCGTTCTTTTCTGACTATTTTGCAGAGGAAGCTGAAGCTACACAGGATGCCGTTTTGGAGAAGATCCTGCTGACTGTGCGTACTCAGGCCGTACAGTCCAAAATTCTACAGTTTCTCCGCGTAAATTACCGTGTATTTACTGCTGGTCAAAGGAAAGCAATTTATAATGTCTTTTTTGAGATGCTTCCGGAATGTGACCATTTGTCTGCTCTGCTGATCGATTTCATAAATGAACATGTCACGCAGGAGTCGCCCGAACAGCAGGAACAGTACCGTCAAACCATTCAAACGCTGATTCTTTCCGATCAGAAAAAAGCAGAACCGAAGCTCATGCCTTTATTATGCAAAGACCACGGTTTTTGCAATGATGCAGTTGTGGAAACTGTATTTGCTTCCCATAGCGCAGAAGAAATTTTTGACGATTATATTTCAATGCTTGCACAGGAAACTGTGCTCCGAAAGGCAGAAACTCTGCTGCATATTTCCGGAGCATCTACACCTTCAGATCCAAATCGTATGAAACTGCTGATCCAGTCTCTTCAAAAACTGTTTGCAGAAGATACGCCCCCGGCAAATCTGCGTGAATGGCTGGAAGCAGACAGTCTGGCCGTGCAAGCCCCCAGGGCAGATGTTTTTGCCAGCTTCTTTAGAGAAACGGTAATACAGCCTGGGATTACTAAAACATTACCGGATATTTTGGATGCAAAAGAATTTCCGGATGGCATGAAAATGATTCAGGATTACGCTGAGGGGAATACATATTTACCGGAAACAAGGCAGTACAAAACACTGCAAGTCTTCTGGTATTTGGAGCAGGCCGTTGATAATAAGGATGCAAAAACTGTATTTAAATGCCTGAGCCTGTTGGGCCAAGAGCCTGTGAAGCAGCAAATTGCTGCCCGCCTCCAGGTTGGTTTTTCCAAGAAAGAAATCATGGATATGGAACAGTATATCCTGTATCAAATGAGTATTTCAGTTTTGAAGGAAGACAAGCTTCTTGACAATAACCTCTATGGGCAGAGCAAGGATATTTGTTTACAGCAGAATATTCAAAGCCGCGACGGGAAACCTGCCAAGGGAAAAGCCATCCGGGAATCCGCCGCCTTTACGGCAGAGCGCATTTTTGGTATTTTGACTGTTGCCTGTCAGACCAACGCTGCATTTTTGCAAATGCTGGATGATGACAAGGCGCTTCTGGATGACTTTTTGTCAGCATGCTGTGCCGGCTATGGAAAAGGCGGAGGCAAGTGGATTATAGATTGTTTTGCAGATTCCCCATCCAAGTTGCAATTGGCAATTAAAGATTCCATAGATCGCGTTAATCCAAAAAGCAGCAGCATATTTGCAAAGATCTTCGGGAATAAGCGATAATGTTCAGCGTATACCAATAGCAAGGGCAATGTGGTATGCCACCACGACGCCATACACACAAAACGTCAGATAATTGGCGATACTTGCTTTGGGCTGGCGTTTTACCAGATATCCAAGCAGAATAAATAGACCGCCAACTATAAATATCTTGATAAACCCAGCCAGACCGGTTGCAAACATCCACCGGCCGATAGGATTAAATTCCGCGTCAATGCCATATCTGGTGACCCAGTATTTTGTAAAAAAATAATCGGTAACATTGAGTAGATACGCAAGCACCAATGTCATAGTCAAGTCCTCTGTTCAGTAAAATTGTTGTGTGCAACCTATTTATAGGGTTTCCGAAATCTATGTGGAATACTCACCGGAGAGTCGATTATTCTGTATCAAAATCGGAGAAATTCTATAAAACAGAATAAGGATGCAGTGATTTGTGCCAACAACAAATTTCACCTTCAGAAAAGACTTTTTGATCTGTTAGCTTGTATGAACAACCGAAATGATGATTCTATTCAGTAATAATGGACACAGCCGCCTCCTATGCTGGGGCGGCTGTTATTTAATAAATTGCAGTCAGGTTCCCAGCCTGAGAATTTACAGATATTCCTCATAAGCGAACACGCGGTTGCGGGTGGCGTTAGTGGCCTTCTTCAGAATCTCCAGCTTCTGCAACTTTTTTTGTTGCGGAAGCGACGGTGTTATATAGCTAACGCCCAATGCAGAGGCAGTCCGTTTGATATCGATAATGGGGTGCCTCTTCAGATAGTCGAGCAGACCAAGGTAATCAACCACCGCACCAGTGATTTGGCGTAGTTTCAAAGACCTACACCCACAAACTAAGAAGGAAAGAAAATGGAAACTTTGAAGAGAAAAGCGCCAACCAGCTGGAGGTGAAAACCATCGTCACCTTGGCGCTGACTCTGGCGTTCTGCATCCTGGCGCTGTGCGGCGCTATCAGCAGCGAAAACTTTATGACGGTATTCACGGTAGTGATCGCCTTCTACTTCGGCCCCCAGGTTGAGAAACAGGCGGCCAAAGCTGCAGGTACATACACCGGCCCTCAGTCGTCCGGTGAGACGGTGCAGGAGTACACCGAGCATATTGTGAATAGTGTGGATGAATCCCAGACGCAGGAAATCCATCTGCCTGACGAAGATAAACCGCTGATCGGTTTCAATAGATAAGTTTTGCCCCTCTCTGGACCAGTATCCGTGGTGGCAACCGGGAGCGAGCTATCGCCCTGGGCCGCCCCACGGAATACGATCGGGTGGCGGTGCGGATCGCATCTGTTTATGCCCTCTCTCACTGGGTCGACGAGAGCAAGATTAGAAACTACCTGACCAAGTAATTCCGTTATCTTGCGATGAAACGCTCATAATAGTATTAGAACGTCTTGCCGGGGCAGTTCAAAAGCGATGAACGCTTGGATGCAAATGCCGGGATGCATGAAAGCCTTCAATTGGCAAATACTATGAAAAAACGGAAGGAGGTGGAGCAAATGGCTGACAAGAAAAAGTTGTCTGCCGAGCAGCAGAAGAAGCTGATGGCAGGAGAAATGTGGCTGAGCTATTTCAACCAGTCCTTGTTTATGAGGGGCGTGATCACCGAAGCAGAGCGCAACCGCATTGCCAACATGATTGTCAGCCGCGGTATGTCCGGAAAATATGTGACATAGGGAGAATACGAAATTTGATGGCAGGAATGGATAAAAAAGGTCATTTACCTTTTTATCATCCTGTCTTACAATAAAAACAAACATGATAAAGCGAAAATAAAAAGGAGAAAACTATGGATATACATAGCGTGCGGCAGGCACTGAAAATCAAATCTATTTATGATATCCCTCTGCGGGTGACTTATTACGCCCGCGTGTCCTCGGAGAGTGACGAGCAGTTGAACTCTCTGGGCAACCAGATCTCGTATTACGAGGATCTGATCAGGCGCAATTCCAACTGGACCTTTGTTCCCGGCTATATTGATGAAGGTCTGTCCGGCATTTCCACAAAGAAGCGTGAAAATTTCAATCGCATGATTGAGGATGCCCGTGATGACAAGTTTGATCTTGTCATTACGAAGGAAATTTCTCGTTTTGCGAGAAATACTCTGGACTCCATTCAGTTTACCCGTCAGCTCCTCAGTAGCGGCGTGGGCGTGTTTTTTCAGAACGATAACATCAACACATTGGATGAAGATTCCGAGCTGCGGCTGTCTATCATGTCCTCCATTGCCCAAGACGAGCTGCGCAAGCTCAGCAGCCGCGTTAAATTTGGCCATCAGCAGGCCATCAAGGACAAAGTTGTGTTAGGTAACAGCCGTATCTTTGGTTATGTGAAAGATGGCGGCAAATTGGTGATCGATGAGAAGCAGGCGGAAATGGTCCGGAAGCTGTTTGAACTGTATGCCAGCGGACAGTACTCCATGAAGCAGATCGAAACCATCTTCTGGGAGAAAGGCTACCGCAATCACAACGGGAACAAGATTGCTCACACGACCATGTCCAATATGATCGCTAATCCCAAGTACAAAGGCTATTATGTAGGAAACAAGGTGCGGGTTATCGACATGTTCTCCAAAAAGCAAAAATTCCTCCCGCCGGAGGAATGGGTCATGTTTAAGGATGAGACCGGTGAAATCGTCCCTGCTATCGTTTCCGAGGAACTATGGGACAGGGCTAACGAGATTCTAAAGCGGCGTAGCGACGATGTAAAGAGCCGTCAAGGCATCTGTAATCATCAGAATCTGCTCACCGGCAAGCTGTTCTGTACCCACTGTGGCGCGGCCTACTACCGACGGGAGTCTAAAGACAAAGCCGGCAACAAGAACAGCAAATGGGTCTGCTCCGGCAAGATTAAGAATGGCGCAGATTCCTGCCCATCCTTCCCAATTTACGAGGAAGAGATCAAGCCGCTGCTTTTTGAGGTATTCCAGGAGACGGAAGTCAATGTGGCGGCACTGATTGAGGAATACATGGAGATGTATCGCTCTCTGGACGAGGACAATCAGATTCCCAAGCAGATTGCGCAGCAGAAAGAGCGACGGGATATTGCCCAGAAGAAAAAGAGTAAGTTGCTGGAATACAATGTGACCGGTCAGCTTTCTGATGCGGACTTCCTTGTCATGAACAAGGCCTGTACCGAGGAGATCAAGGATGCCGAAGCGCAGATTTTGGAATTGGAGCAGCAGATGTTCTCCCGGGAAGAATTCCGCAAGCACATGGATACCGTCCGTGTAACATTGGAAGCCGCCCGCCGGGATGCGGCTCAGGGCATGGTCGCAGTGGAGTGGGTCAACAAGTATATTGATAAGATTCTGGTAACACCGGAGGATGACGGCTCTATGCGGCTGGATATCAAGATATTCACCGGCGAAACTACCCAGAAATATCTTGCAAGCTTGCGAGGTCGTACGGGTCACACGTTCAAGAAGATGATCGAGGCTTACGAACAGGGTATGCAGTAATTGCAAATGCCAATTATCCACCCGGATAATTGGCATTACATATTTGCAAAAAAGAGAATCGTGTGGTAAACTAATAAAAAGTTTAGGCAAGGAGGCAGCGTTTATGCAGATTCAGGAATCCGGCGAAATGTATTTGGAGACCATCCACGTGCTGCTGAAACAAAACGGACACGTGCGTGCCGTGGATGTGGCGGAGCATATGGGATACTCAAAACCCAGCGTCAGCCGGGCAATGGGCCTATTAAAGAGCGGCGGTATGATCGAAATCGCCGCGGACGGTGCGATCACGCTGACAGAAGCGGGAATCGGTGTGGCGGAAAAGATTTATGAACGGCACACGCTGCTGACAAAGCTTTTGGTGACCCTGGGTGTGCGCCCGGAAACCGCCTCAGAGGATGCCTGCCGCCTGGAACACGCAATCAGCGATGAATCCTTTGAAGCCATCAAAAACCATTTGGCGTCCATAAAAAGATAAAGAACACACCCATTTTGCAACCATTTTGCAAATGGGTGTGTTTCTCTTATTTCCGATACCAGGTGCTTCTGGAGAACAGGACCAAAATGGGGAAGATCTCCAATCGGCCGGCCAGCATAATGAGAATCATCGTCAGCTTGGAGAGGATGCTGTAGCTGGCGTAGGTGCAGGTGGGACCGACGGCGGCCATACCCGGACCGATGTTATTAAAGGTTGCCAGTACGGCGGATAGATTTGTCTCCAAACCAAAGCCGTCCAAAGAAAGGATAAGTGTGCTCAGCACAATGATGATCACATAGGCGGCCAAATAGGCGTTTACATTGCTCAGCACCTTTTCATCTACGGTTTTTCCGTTGCTGCGGACGGTCAGCACCTTTTGGGGGCTGAGGATTTGGCGAATGTTCCGGCGGAGCACCTTAAACAGCAGGAGCACCCGGATGCATTTAAGACCGCCGCCGGTAGAACCGGCGCTGGCGCCAACGATCATCAGCAGCAGAAGGATCGCTTTGGAAACACCGGGCCACAGGTCGTAGTCTGTAGTGGTATAGCCGGTGGTGGTCATAATGGAAGAGACCTGAAATGCTGCGTGGCGAATGGTTTCTTCCAGGGTGCTATACAGGGGACGGATGGACAGAACCAGCGCCACTACACTGGCAATTGCCAGACCCACATACAGCCGCAACTCCTCGTCCTTTAGAACGCTGCGGAATTTGCCCATCAGCAGCAGGTAGTAGCAGCTGAAGTTTATGCCAAAAAGGAACATAAACACGGTGGTAACATTTTGAATGTAGGGGCTTACATTGCTGAGGGAAGTGTTATAGATACCAAAACCGCCGGTGCCTGCAGTGCCGAAAGCGGTGCACAAAGCCTGCAGCAAAGACATTCCTCCGCATAGCAGGAAAATCACATTTACCACCGTCAGCACCACGTAAATCACATATAAAATGATGGCAGTCTGCCGCATTTTGGGCACCAGTTTGCCCACATCCGGGCCGGGGCTTTCTGCTCGCAGCAGGTGCATGGTAAAGCCGGAGCCTTTGCTGCCCGGCAGGATCGCCAACAGAAATACCAGCACACCCATACCGCCAATCCAGTGGCTGAAGCTGCGCCAGTAGAGAAGACCTCGGTAAAGGCTTTCCACATCTGCGATCACCGATGCGCCGGTAGTGGTAAAGCCGGATACAATCTCAAACAGGGCGTCGATATAATGGGAAATCTGACCGCTGAGCACAAAGGGCAGCGCGCCCAGCAAACTCATCACGATCCAGCTGATCGCCACGCAGGCCAAGCCCTCCCGGGCGCCAAAGAGCTTACCGGCTTTTCGGCAAAGACCGTACAGAACCAAAAACAGCGCCAGCGTAATGCCGATGGTAATGGCAAAAGCCTTGGCGGCGGGCCATTCCCCGTATCCGATGCTGATGGCAAGGGCGGGGAGCATAAAGATGGCCTCAATGGAAACAATTTGGGCAATAAAACGCCCCATCATTTTCATATTCATAGGTGATACCCTCTCAGATCAAGCAAAAATATCACTTAATTGCTGCAGCATACCCCGATTGCTGGTAACTACAACCACCCGGTCTCCGGGTACGAACAGGGATTCACCGTGAGGGACCTCGGACTTTGTGCCGTGGACGATAGAGGCAACCAAAACGCCCGGTTTCAGCCGCACATTTTTCAGCGGAATATTGCAGTTGGGTGTGGCAGCATCTACCACAAACTCCACTGCTTCTGCCTGGCCGTCTGCAATGGCGTGGACGGAAACGGCAGCGCCGGTCTGATTTTGCATCGCCCGGACATACCGCACAATGAGGTTGCTGCACAGCTCTTTGGGGCTAATTACGCTGCCCAGGGCCAGAGTGTTGGCAATTCGGATACTTTCCTCACTGCTCAGTTTCGTAACCCGCTGGGGTACATCCCGGTTTGCTGCGTAGAGGGAGAGAATCATATTGACTTCATCCAAGCCCGTGAGGGTAATGACCGCGTCGCACTGGTCAATGCCCTGATCCTCCAAAAGGGATTGATTGCTGCAATCACCATGGATGATATCCGTGTTGGGCAGGGCATCTGCCAGCATCAGGCAGCGATCCTGTTCCTTTTCGATGAGTTTCACGGAAATGCCGTCTTTTTCCAAAAGCTGGGCCAAATAGAAGCTGACCCGGCCGCCGCCGCACAGAAGGACCCGGCGGACCCGGCGGGTGGCAATATCCAAATTCTTCAGCAGCCGTGCCAGATCGGCGGTGGTGGCGGTTACGAAGATCCGGTCGCCTTCCTGCAGCACGAAATTACCCCGGGGTGCCACGGCATCGCCGTCCCGCAAAACGGCGCACACCAGCACCCGGCATTTTACCACACTGCTCATATCCATCAGGGAAATGTTTTTCAGCTTGCTTGTGCTGTCAATACGCAGCTCCACAATTTGGGAACGGCCCTTGGCAAAGGATTCCCGCCGCAAGAAGCCGGGGAATTTTAATAGTCGTTCAATTTCCATAGCGGCCTGTTTTTCCGGATTTACCGTGAGGGACAGGGGGAATATATGCCGCATAGTCATAACCTGCTCTGTGTACTCCGGGTCCCGGATCCGGGCAATGGTATGGATCTTGGGGTTGATGCCGTGAGCGGTCATACAGCACAGAAGATTTACTTCATCGGCATTAGTGACCGCGATCAGCAGGTCGGTATTTTGAACATCTGCCTGCTCCAGCACTGCCTTGGAGGCGCAGTTACCCTGCACACCAATGGCGTCATACTGCACTACGAGACCTTCCAGGATTTGGCTGTTTTGATCGATGACCGTCAGGTTATGGCCTTCGGCAGTGAGCTGATGGAGCAGAACTTTGCCAACTTTACCTGCGCCGGCGATGATGATGTTCATAAAAACACCTCTTTTATGTAGAATTAGTCTGTATTATAACAAAGAAATTGAGATTTCGCAACCGGTTTTACCCCGTTTGTCCAAAAAAACAGGGCGGTCCGCAGGACCGCCCTATGTTTATACGTGCAGAAGCATTCTGGCAAAGAGGAAATAGACCAGCAGAGACAGCGCGTCCACGATGGTAGTAATAAAGGGACTTGCCATAACCGCAGGGTCAAGCTTGATGGCCTTGGCAGCCATCGGCAATACTGCACCTACGATCTTTGCGGTGATCACCGTTACCAGCAGAGCCAAACAAACCACAGCATTTACCATAAAGGTGATCTGATCGTTACCCATTATGATCCGGTCTACCAGCCAGATTTTGCCAAAGCAGAAGATGGCCAAGACAATGCCGCACACCACAGAGGTGCGGACCTCTTTCCAAAGCACCTTGGGCAGATCGGAAAAATGCAGCTCGTTTAAGCTGAGGGCGCGGATGACGGTAACCGAGGACTGAGAACCGGAGTTACCGCCGGTACCCATCAGCATAGGAATAAACGCGGTCAGTGCCACCTGGGCAGCCAGCGCCTCTTCAAACGAGGTGATGATGAGCCCGGTAAAGGTTGCCGACAGCATCAAAAGCATCAGCCAGGGGATACGGTTTTTAAAAAGCTCCCAAATACTGCTCTTCAGGTAGGTCTTTTCTGACGGCAACATACCGCTCATCAGTTCGATATCTTCCGTGGTTTCTTCTTCCATAACGTCCATTGCGTCATCGAAGGTTACGATACCCACCATACGGTTTTCTTTGTCCACCACGGGGAGCGCCAGGAAATTATACTTATTGAACATCTGCGCCACTTCTTCCTGGTCGGTGTGGGTGGTAACAGAGATCAAATTGGTTAACATAATATCTTTAACCAAAGTTTCGTCATCTTCTGCCAGCAGCAGATCTTTCACGGTGATCAGGCCCAAAAGCTTCCGGTCCTTAGTCACATAGCAGGTATAGATGGTCTCCTTGTCTACACCCTGCCGGCGAATCCGCAGGATACTTTCCTCAACGGTCATATTGGGGCGCAGGGAAACGTATTCCGTAGTCATCAGCGAGCCGGCAGAATTTTCCGGATACTGCAAGATCTGATTGATAGAACGGCGCATTTCCGGATCTGCCTGCCGCAGGATACGCCGCACCACATTTGCGGGCATTTCCTCTACCAGGTCAGCCGCATCGTCCACATACAGCTCATCCAGCACTTCTTTGAGCTCATTATCGGAGAAACCCTGGATCAGCAGCTGCTGATCGTCGGATTCCATTTCAATGAAGGTTTCCGCTGCCAGTTCCTTAGGCAAAAGCCGGAACAGCAGGGAGATTTTTTGGTCCTGCAGGTCAGAAAACAGGGCGGCAATATCCGCCGGGTTCATGGTCACCAAAACCTCCCGCAGGGTGGCGTATTTTTTCTCCTCCAGCATGGTAAGGAGCGTTTTTCTTACGATTTCAAAGCGTTCAGTCATGGGTGTTCCTCCTTTTTCATAGTTTTAGGAAGGCAACACCTGCGCAAAATTAACAGAGTTCACCAACGGAACTCTGCCTACTTCGGGCAGGTATATTGCCACTACTGCCAGAATCCATGGTGTACTCTCCTTTCTTTCAAACAGATACATACATTTTATACTAAAAAAATACTGTTTGTCAACGATGATTTTTGATTGTGTAACGGCCTACACTGTGGTATACTATCGGTATAAAGGATGTGAGAGAAAATGTTGGAATTTTTGCCACTAAAGCCAAAAGATCAAGGCGTTTTTGCGCCGTTTATGGCATTTTTGGATTCCCGGGGCTGCGAATATAATTTTGCGAATCTCTTTCTGTGGGGTCGGCAAAAGTATGTGATCCACGGGGAGAATATGGCATTTTTCTGCCAGTTTAACCGAAAAAGCGTATATCTCTTCCCGGTGGGAAAGACTGTAAAACCCACGGTGGATGCCATCATCTGCGATGCCCGCAAGCGGGGTATTCCCTGTCGGCTGACCAGTCTCACACCGGCCGATCAGGAGAAGCTGGAAGCCTGGTATCCCGGGCAGTTTTATTTCTATCCCGACCGGGACAGCTTTGATTATGTGTATGCCATTGAGGATTTGGCAGAACTGAAGGGGAAAAAGCTGCAGCGTAAGCGCAACCATTGCAACCGTTTCCGTCTGTTGCACCCGGGTTGTAGCCCAGAGCCCATCACCGATGAAAACGCTCCCCAGGTGGCGGCGATGCTGGAGCAGTGGTATGCGGACAGAAAGGCAAAAGATCCGTCTACCAGCTTTTATTTGGAGCAGACTGCGATTACCAAAGCCCTGCGTTACCGTAAGGAACTGAATATGGAGGGTATCGTACTGACAGATAAGGGTCGCGTGATCGCTATGACGATGGCGTCCCGCTTGTCGGAGAATACCTTCGATGTGCATTTTGGAAAGGCGGCGGAAGGGTTTGACGGGGCGTACAATGTGATCAATCAAGAGTTTGCCCGGTATTTACGGAAAAAATTCCCGGAGGTCAAATGGCTCAACCGGGAGGATGATATGGGACTGGAGGGTCTTAGAAAGGCAAAGCTCTCCTACTGCCCGGATCATTTTGTGGAAAAGATATGGGCGTGTCTGAAGGAGGAAGGCTATGATTGCTGACAGCCGGGATATGCAGCTGCGGCATCTGTGGCAGCAGGCCTTCAAAGATCCGGCAGAAACGGTGGACGCTTTCTTTCGGACAGGCTTTTCTCCAAAGCGGTGCCATACGATCTGCTGCGACGGAAAGATCGTCAGCGCACTTTATTGGTTTGACTGCTTTTTAGAAAATCAAAAAATCGCCTATATTTATGGGGTCGCCACGGATGAAGCCTACCGGAGCAGAGGGTTTGCCCATCGGCTGATGGAGGAGTCACACGAAATTTTGCAAAAAGCGGGATATGCCGGTGCGATCCTCGTGCCGGGGAGCGCCCAGCTGCAGGTTTTCTATGAGGGAATCGGCTACCGGGCGGCAACCTCTGTGGCGGAGTTTTCTGCCACTTGGGGCGATGCGCCACAGGCACTGACCCGGATTGATCCGGACGGGTATGCCCAGCTGCGGCGGCAGTATTTGCCGGCAGGCGGCGTGGTGCAGGAAGGGGAGACCTTGGCGTATTTACAAACTTATGCCCGGTTTTATGCAGGAGAGAATTTTTTGCTTGCGGCGGCCCAGAATGGCAATACTCTGCTGGCGCAGGAGTTTTTGGGGGATACCAAGGCAATCCCCGGGGTGTTGCGGGCGCTGCAGATCCCCAATGGGCGATTCCGCACACCGGGTACGGGAAGAGCGTTTGCTATGTTTCTGCCGTTGACGGCAAATTGTCCCATTCCCACCTATTTTGGCCTGGCGCTGGATTAAAAAAGTTGTCACAGCGTGTAATTTTTTCTTGCACATTGGAAAAAACAGTAGTATAATTTTTGTATCTTTTATAAAACTGACTATGGAGTGATTTATATGAGTAGCAATGTTCGTCCTGAAAATATGGAGCGCATCACCACCAAGGCTTTGGCGGATGCTTTTATTGAAGAGCAAGTAGTTGCTGTCCGCGAGCAAGTGGGCGACAAGAAAGTTCTGTTGGCCCTTTCCGGCGGCGTGGATTCTTCTGTTGTAGCTGCGCTGCTGATTAAAGCCATTGGCAAGCAGCTTACCTGCGTACACGTCAACCACGGTCTGATGCGTAAAGGCGAGAGCGAAGACGTGATCCGCGTGTTTGGTCAGGAACTGGACGCTAACCTCATTTATGTGGATGCTACTGACCGTTTCCTGAATCTGCTGGAAGGCGTTGCAGAGCCGGAGCGCAAGCGGAAGATCATCGGCGAGGAGTTCATCAAGGTCTTTGACGAGGAATCTGCCAAGCTGGAGGGTATTTCCTTCCTGGCCCAGGGTACCATCTATCCCGATATCATTGAGTCCAAGGGTGTCAAGGCACACCATAATGTGGGCGGCCTGCCGGAAGAAATGGAAATGGAACTGGTAGAGCCGGTGAAGCTTTTATATAAGGACGAGGTCCGTGTGGTTGGCGAGGCCCTGGGTCTGCCCCATGCCATGGTCTACCGTCAGCCCTTCCCCGGCCCCGGTCTGGGTGTCCGCTGCCTGGGTGCCATTACCCGTGACCGTCTGGAGGCTCTGCGTGAGGCTGATGCCATCCTGCGTGAAGAGTTCGACAAGAACAACCTGAATCATGTTTGGCAGTATTTTATTGCCGTTCCCGACTTCAAGAGTGTCGGTGTCCGTGAGGGCAAGCGTTACGAAGGTTGGCCTGCAATCATCCGTGCTGTCAATACTGTTGACGCCATGACTGCCACCATTGAGGAAATCCCCTATGCTGTCCTGCACCACATTACTAACCGCATCACCCACGAAGTGGAAGGCATCAACCGGGTCTGCCTGGATCTGACTCCCAAGCCCATCGGCACTATTGAGTGGGAATAATCTAAATTAGTGTCTTAAATCCCGAAAAGTGTTGCAAGTCCGGCACTTCTCGGGATTTTTTCACCCCGGCGGCTTAACA